>CAZRMO010000004.1:0-62742 GCA_964601155.1 uncultured Enterobacteriaceae bacterium | reverse complement strand
AGCGGGGATGCGACCGTCCGCGATTACCGCCGGACGCCGACACCGGCTGAGCGTCAGTCACGGCAGTGGAACGGAGGCGGCGGGATGAGCAGGAAGCAGGGGCCCCGCGTAGCGGGGATGCGACCGTCCGCGATTGCCGCCGGACGCCGACAGCAGCTGTCTATGAGCGAGTGCAAGCGAACGGAGGCGGCGGGATGAGCAAGGAAAACAAAAATCTCGTTGTCGGTCTGGATATCGGCACTTCCAAGGTGGTGGCGATCGTGGCCGAACTGCTGCCGGACAATCGGCTGAACATCATCGGCATGGGCGGTCACGAATCCAAAGGCCTGAAAAAAGGCGTCGTGGTCAATATCGAATCCACGGTCAACGCCATCCAGCGTGCGCTGGAGGAGGCCGAACTGATGGCAGATTGCAAGATCGCCCGGGTGTATACCGGCATCGCCGGCAGCCATATCAAGAGCTTCAATTCGCGCGGCATGGTTGCGATCAAGGACAAGGAGGTGTCTGCGCTCGACATGCAGCGCGTAATCGAGACCGCGCGCGCCCTGCCGATTCCGACCGACCAGCAGATCCTGCATATCCTTACCCAGCAATTCGTCGTCGACGGCCAGGACGGCGTGCGCGAGCCACTGGGCATGAGCGGTGTGCGTCTCGAGGTCGAGGTGCACATCGTCACCGGCGCCGTGTCCGCGGCGCAGAACATCGTCAAGTGCGTGCGCCGCTGCGGCCTGGAAGTGAACGATCTTATCCTGCAGCCGCTGGCATCCTCGATCGCCGTGCTTACCGAGGATGAGAAGGAACTCGGCGTGTGCCTGGTGGATATCGGCGGAGGCACCACGGACATCGCGATCTTTCGCGAGGGTGCGATCCGGCATACCGCGGTGATCCCGATCGCCGGCGACCAGATCACCAACGATATCGCAATGGCGCTGCGCACGCCCACGGCAGAGGCAGAGGAAATCAAGGTCCGCAATGGCTGCGCGCTGCGCCAGCTCGCCGACGCCGACGAGTTGGTGGAGGTCCCCGGCATCGGCGACCGCGGTTCGCGACAGCTGTCGCGCCAAACCCTGGCCGAAGTGATCGAGCCGCGCGTGGAAGAGCTGTACTCCCTGATCCAGAAAGTGCTGCGCGAGTCCGGCTACGAGGAACTGCTGTCCTCCGGCCTGGTGCTCACGGGCGGATCCAGCGTGATGCGCGGCATGGTCGAACTGGGCGAGGAGATTTTCCATATGCCGGTGCGCCTGGGAACGCCGCGCTATGCCGGAGGACTGGCGGAAGTGGTGAGACACCCGCGTTATGCCACGGCGATCGGTCTGTTGCTGGAGGGACAGTCGCAGACCCAACGCGGAATCCAGGCGCTGCAGGGCGCATCGCTAAGGCAAATCCTGTCGAGGATGAAGGAATGGTTTCAGAGGAATTTCTAGGAACAGGACATTTGAGTTCCGCTCTGCCGGAAGTGCATTTCGGCCCGGCACTCTATGTCTTGCAGGAAATGGCAGTGCATTCGCAGTTCGTTTTTTAACCAAGACCCGGAAGGAGGCACTATGTTTGAAATCGTGGATGTTCAGAACAACGGTACCGTGATCAAAGTGGTCGGCGTAGGCGGTGCAGGCGGCAACGCCGTCGATCACATGATCCGCAACGCGGTGCAGGGCGTAGAGTTCATCGCCATGAATACGGACGCCCAGGCGCTCGCGCACGGGGAGGCGAAGAACCAGATTCAGCTTGGCGCATCCGGCTTGGGCGCGGGAGCAAGGCCGGAGGCGGGACGCGCGGCCGCGCAGGAGGCGCGCGCGCAAATCGAGGAGTCGCTGCAGGGTGCGCACATGGTGTTCATCACGGCCGGCATGGGCGGCGGCACCGGCACCGGCGCTGCGCCGCTTGTGGCTGAAGTGGCGAAGCAGATGGGCATTCTGACCGTCGCGGTGGTCACCAAACCGTTCAGCTTCGAGGGCGTCAAGCGCATGCAGGCAGCGGAGGGCGGCATCGACGATCTGGCGCAGAACGTCGACTCGGTGATCGTGATCCTCAACGAGAAACTGGAAGAGGTGTTGGGCGAGGATGTGTCGATGGAAGAAGCGTTCAGCGCAGCCGACAACGTGCTCAAGAACGCAGTCGCTGGCATCTCCGAAATCATCAACATCCGCGGCCTGATCAACGTCGATTTCCAGGACGTCAAGACCGTAATGCATGAGCAAGGGATGGCGATGATGGGTTCGGCCAGCGCCTCGGGCATGGACCGGGCGCACATCGCGGCGGAACAGGCCGTGGCATGCCCGCTGCTCGAAGGGGTGAATCTCTCCGGCGCGCGCGGCGTATTGGTCAACATCACCGCGGCCAAGTCGGGACTGAAACTGCGCGAGACCAAGGAGGTGATGGAGACGATACGCAGCTTCGCCGCCGAGGACTCCACCGTGATTCTGGGCGCGGTCTATGACGAGGGCATGGGTGAGGAACTGCGGGTTACGGTGGTCGCAACCGGACTAGGCCAGCCCGCCGCCATACGCCAGACCAGGCCGCAGTTGGTGGTGAAAAACGGCACGGACAACCTGCCTGTGAACGGCGTCGACTACGCGACGCTGGATGCGATGCCGGCGGTGATCCGCAAGAACCGTACCTCGACCATTGAGGCGCTGCAGCAGAACGGGATGGACAAGTATGATATTCCCGCGTTCCTGCGCAAGCAGGCTGACTGAGCCGCGCGGTCAGCGGGCTGGCCGTGCTCCGGGTCGCGCGGCCAGCCCCGGTCTTATGTTAAAATTTGTTGTTTGAATTCCGATAAAAACCGCGTTCTGTGTCAGCCGCCGATTGCAAATCGTTGCAAAACAGCACAATTTAGAGTCAGTCTTTTGTTATATTTTTGCTCGGCAACATTTCGACCATCATGTTAAAACAGCGCACGCTTAAGTCCGTCATACGCGCAACCGGAGTCGGATTGCATTCGGGCGAGAAGGTGGAACTGACGTTGCGTCCGGCGCAGCCGAACACGGGCATCGTGTTCCGGCGCCTGGATCTGCCGCAGCCAGCCGATTTGCGCGCCGATGCCTACAAGGTCGGCGATACGCGCCTGTGCAGCACGTTACAAGAGGGCAGCTTCAAAGTCGCCACGGTGGAGCACCTGATGTCGGCTTTTGCCGGACTGGGCGTGGACAATGCCTATGTCGATCTTACCGGGGCGGAAGTGCCCATCATGGACGGCAGCGCCTCGCCGTTCGTGTTCCTGCTGCAGTCGGCGGGCATCGTCGAGCAACCCGTCGCCAAGCGCTTCATCCGCATTAAAAAGGCTGTGGAAGTGAGCGACGGCGACAAATGGGCGCGCTTCGAGCCCTACGCCGGCTTCAAGCTGTCTTTTTCCATAGTCTTCAACCATCCGGTGTTCGACAAATCCAGCCAGAAAGTGGTGGTCGATTTCGCCGAGACCTCGTATGTCAAGGAAGTGGCGCGGGCGCGCACGTTTGGGTTCATGCAGGACGTGGAAAGCCTGCGCGCCAGCGGCCTCGCCATGGGCGGCAGTCTGGACAACGCCGTAGTCATGGACGAGTACCGGGTGTTGAACGCGGACGGCTTGCGCTATGCCGACGAATTCGTGAAGCACAAGATATTGGACGCGATCGGCGACCTGTATTTGCTGGGCCATCCTTTGATCGGCGCGTTTTCCGCGCATAAATCCGGCCACGGCCTGAACAATGCCCTGTTGCGCGCCACCCTGGCTCAGGCCGATGCCTGGGAGTACGCGAGCTTCGATCGCAGCGAGGACGCTCCGGCCGGGCTTACCCGTTTTCTAGCCCAGGCGGTTTGAAATAGCGCCAAACTTCGCCAAGTGCGGCTCGATTTCAGGACTGCGTCGGGCAAGCCGGGGTTCAGCGCTTGGTGCTCACTTTGGATTGCGCCGGCGCGCCTCGCCTTGAGCCTGCGGATCCGGCTCCTGCGTCGATTTGTCGCGTGCCGTCATTGCCGCCAGCGCTTGTTTGAGTTTTGAATCTGGTAGTTGCTTCGCTAGGGCTTCGAGGCATTCAGCCCCGGCCGGGCTCAGTTGCGCGCGTTTCGGCACCATTTCACGCACAGGCCCCTGGCTGGGTTGCACTTCCACGCGAATTCCGGTAACCTCGGTCCCGAATTTCGAAAAATCGTTGACTAATCGCGGGCTTAGCAGTCTTAGCTTCGCTGCAACGGAGCTATTTTCTGCAAAAATAACGACCGTTTGCTGCCTGTAATTGACGATAGACGAAGCACGTAACAATTGCTGCGGCAACAGTTTGCTGTAAATGCGCCGTAATTCAATGAGCCGCTCCGCTTGGGGTAGCAGGCCCGCTATACCAGCGGCAGAACCGAGGTAGGCGCGAAGGTTCTTGGAGTGCATGGAGTAGTCTCTCGGAGGGGATGGTGCATATTATTCTGGTATCGAATCGGCTGGCAACGGCCAAATCGATTTCGCTTGGCATGCGCCACCTCATTATGGGAGTGGCACTGCTGGTGGCCGTTGTCGTGGCCTTGTCCAGTTCGATGTCCTATCTGATATTTCGCCACACCGTAGAGATCAAGCTGCCGGTAGTGCAGCATTTGTTGCTGTCGGCGCAAGAGCAGCAGGCCAGGAATGCCAAGCAGTTCATGCGCGAAAACCTGAACGCGATCGCAGTACGGGTAGGGCAAATGCAGGCGCAGCTGGTGCGCCTGGATGCGCTGGGGGAGCGCCTGTCGGCGCTTGCGGGCATCAAGCCGCAGGAATTCCACATGAGCGAACTGCCCGCCCTCGGTGGCGCGCTGCCCACCGGCATCCCAACGCAAGACCTGTCCATGAACGAGCTTACCGGGCGGCTCGATGCGCTTTCCAAACATCTGGACAACCGGAACGACTACCTGGGTATCCTTGAAGACCGTTTGTTCGACGCCAAGGCGAAAAAGATGCTGATGCCGACGGTCAGTCCGGTTGCAATGGGCTGGAACGAAAAAAATTTCGGCTGGCGCATCGACCCGTTTACGGGACAGAAGGCCATGCACGAGGGCACCGACTTCATGGCCGACATGCGCACGCCCGTCCACGCCGCGGCCAGCGGCGTGGTGGTCGTCGCGCAGCGTCATCCTCAATATGGCAACATGATCGACATCGACCACGGCAACGGCTTTACCACTCGCTACGCGCATTTGTCGAAGCTCATGGTCAAGCCCGGCGACGTGGTGCGTCGCGGTGCGATCATCGGCTTGTCCGGATCCACCGGGCGCTCCACCGGCCCGCATCTGCATTTCGAGGTGCGCTACAAAGGTGTGGCGCAGAACCCAAGCCGTTTCCTCCGGGTTTCGGCTGCCAGCCTCGCAAAAAATTGATCCTGGCGTAGCGGGCGAGGCGCGATCCTAGCGCACCCCGGCTTGTGCGTTAGCGCCGTGCAATTCGACCTGCGCACGCGCGCGCCTCGGGCTTGAGCCATGGCCCTGAGCTTTGGTTGTTCCAGCCGTTTAGGGCCGGGTAGGCATGGTAAAATTCGTCCCCTCTTCCTCTGATCTTTCCCCCTGACAGTTAATGTTCACCCGCACCCTTACCCGCGTTTTCGGTAGCCGCAACGACCGGCTGATCAAGCGATATAACAAGTCGGTACAGCGTGTCAACGAGCTCGAGCCTACTATTTCCAAGCTGTCGGACGAGGCTCTGTGCGCCAAGACCACCGAGTTCAAGCAGCGGGTGGCCCAGGGCGAGACGCTGGACGACCTGCTGCCCGAAGCTTTTGCCGTGGTGCGCGAGGCCGGCAAGCGGGTGCTCAATATGCGCCATTTCGACGTGCAGCTGATCGGCGGCATGATCCTGCATGCCGGCAAGATCGCGGAAATGCGCACCGGCGAGGGCAAGACCCTGGTGGCGACCTTGCCGGCCTATCTGAATGCGCTGTCGGGCCTGGGAGTGCACATCGTCACAGTGAACGATTACCTCGCTAGCCGCGATGCCGAATGGATGGGCCGAGTCTACCGTTTTCTCGGGCTTTCAGTCGGCGTGAACCTGTCGCAGAGCGCGGCGGACGTCAAACAGCAAGCGTACGCCGCTGACATCACCTATGGCACCAACAACGAGTTCGGTTTTGATTACCTGCGCGACAACATGGCGATGCAGACCGCTGACCGCTATCAGCGCAAGCTCAATTTCGCCATCGTCGACGAGGTCGACTCGATCCTGATTGACGAAGCGCGCACGCCGCTGATCATCTCGGGCCAGGCCGAAGATCACACCGATCTGTATTACCGCATGAACGAGGTTGCGCCGCTCTTGGTGCGCCAGGCCGAGGAAGACGGCCCGGGCGACTTTTCGGTGGATGAAAAAGCACGCCAGGTGCTGCTGACGGAAGCGGGACACGAGCACGCGGAACAGCTGCTCGCGCGCGTCGGCCTGTTGCCCGAGGGGCGCAGCCTGTACGAGCCCACATTCATCAACCTGATTCATCACTTGTATGCGGCGTTGCGCGCGCACAACCTGTTCCTGCGCGACACGCACTACGTGGTGCAGGAGGGCGAGGTCATCATCGTCGACGAGTTCACCGGACGCCTGATGTCGGGGCGGCGCTGGTCCGACGGCCTGCACCAGGCGGTGGAGGCGAAGGAGAACGTTTCGATCCAGAACGAGAACCAGACGCTCGCGACCATCACGTTCCAGAACTATTTCCGCATGTACACCAAGCTCGCCGGCATGACGGGTACCGCCGACACCGAGGCCTACGAATTCCAGGAAATCTACAGCTTGGAAACGCTGGTAGTGCCCACGCACAAACCGATGGTCCGCGATGACCGCGAGGACCTCGTATATCAGACGATCAAGGAGAAAAACGAGGCCATCGCCGCGGCGATCAAGCACTGTTACGAGCACGATCAGCCGGTGCTGGTGGGCACCACTTCGATCGAGAATTCCGAGCTGCTTTCGGGCATGCTGGACAAGCAAAAGCTGCCGCACCAGGTACTCAACGCGAAGCAGCATGCGCACGAGGCGGAAATTGTGGTGCAGGCCGGCCAGCCGAAGATGGTCACCATCGCCACCAATATGGCCGGCCGCGGCACCGACATCGTGCTCGGCGGCAACGTCGAGCGCGCCATCGACATGTTGCGCGCTGACCCCGAGGTGGACGATGCGGAGAAAGAGCGCCGTGCGCTGGCGCTGCGGGAGGAATGGCAGCAGCTGCATGCCAAGGTCATCGCCGCCGGCGGCCTGCACATCATCGGCACCGAGCGCCACGAATCGCGCCGCATCGACAACCAGCTGCGCGGCCGCTCCGGGCGCCAGGGCGATCCCGGTTCCTCGCGTTTCTACCTGTCCCTGGAGGATCCGCTGCTGCGTATCTTCGCCGGCGACCGCGTGAAGTCAATCATGCAGCGGCTGAAAATGCCGGAAGGCGAAGCGATCGAGAGCTCCTGGGTGTCGCGTTCTATCGAATCGGCGCAGCGCAAGGTCGAGGGGCACAACTTCGACATCAGGAAGCAGTTGCTGGAGTACGACGACGTCGCCAGCGATCAGCGCAAGGTCATCTACGAACAGCGAAACGAGTTGCTCGAGAGCGGCGACGTCAGCGCAACCATCACCTCGCTGCGCCAGGGCGTGGTGAGCGACATATTCCGCGCCCACATCCCGCCGGAGAGCGTAGAGGAACAATGGGACGTGCCCGGCCTGGAAAAGGCCTTCGCCTCGGAACTGCAGTTCGAAATTCCGGTGAGTGCCTGGCTGGAAGCGGACGCCAACTTGGACGACGAGGCGCTGCTCGAAAGGGCGGTGGCCGAAGGCGACCGCCTGTACCGGGAAAAATTCTCGCTCGCGCCGGACGAAGCCCTGCACCAATACGAGCGCTGGGTCATGCTCAGCAGCCTGGACCAGCATTGGCGCGAGCACTTGGCCGCGCTCGACCATCTGCGCCAGGGCATACACCTGCGCGGTTACGCGCAGGTGGACCCGAAGCAGGAGTACAAGCGCGAAGCGTTCGAGTTGTTTGCGAGCATGCTCGAAAGCGTCAAACTGGAGGTGACCAAGACTCTGGCGGCGGTACAGGTGAATTCCGAGTCCGAGTTGGCCGAAGCCGCGGCTGAAGCGGCGCCCGCGGTTGAAAACGTCAAGTACCAGCACGCCGGTTACGATGAGGCGCTCGCCGCCGATGTGGTTGAGGAGAAGCCCAAGGAGCGGCCGTTCGTGCGCGAGATGGGCAAGATCGGCCGCAACGATCCCTGCCCCTGCGGCTCGGGCAAGAAGTACAAGCAATGCCACGGGAAGTTGACTTAGGGCGAGGGTGGTCATGGCCGTGAATCTGCTTGCGACCAAGCCCGAAGATCTGCCGCGCGTGAAAGGCGTCGAGCTGGGCGTTGCAGAGGCTGGCGTGCGCAAGGCCGGGCGCAAGGATCTGCTGGTCATGCGGCTTGCCGACGGCGCGAAAGTGGCCGGCGTATTCACGCAGAACCGCTTCTGTGCCGCTCCTGTGATCCTGTGCAGGGATCATGTGGCGCTCGGGCAACCGGTGCGCGCGATGCTGGTGAACACCGGCAATGCGAACGCAGGCACCGGCGAAGATGGACTCGCGCGCGCGCGCCAAACTTGTGCTGAACTTGCCGGCTTGCTTGGCTGCGAGCGCGCGCAGATTCTGCCGTTTTCCACCGGCGTGATCATGGAGCCCCTGCCGGTGGAGCGCATCGTCGCAGCGCTGCCGCGCGCCCTCGCCGATTGTCGCGAGGACAACTGGGCGCGCGCGGCCGAGGCGATCATGACCACCGACACCGTGCCCAAGGCCTGTTCGCGCCAACTCAGCCTGGGCGGCAAGCCCGTGACCGTGACGGGGATGGCGAAGGGCGCAGGCATGATGCACCCGGATATGGCGACCATGCTCGCCTATGTCGCAACCGACGCGGCCGTCGACCACGCGGCGCTGCAGAAAATGCTGGCGTCAACCGCCGCACGCTCGTTCAATCGCATCACGGTGGATGGCGACACCTCGACCAACGATTCCTTTATGCTGATCGCGACCGGCGCCGCGGGCACGCAGACCATCACCGACGAGCGCCACCCGGATTATGCGGCGCTCGCCGAGACTGTAGCGGAAGTCGCCGTGTGGCTGGCGCAGGCGATCATCCGCGACGGCGAGGGCGCGACCAAGTTCATTACCGTACAGGTGGAGGGCGGCGGGAGCGAAGCCGAATGCAGCAAGGTCGCCTTTGCCATCGCGCATTCGCCTCTGGTCAAGACCGCGTTCTTTGCCTCCGACCCCAATCTGGGGCGGCTGCTTTGCGCGATCGGCTACGCAGGCATTTCCGATCTCGACGTCAATCGGGTGCGCCTGCATCTGGGCGATGTGTCCGTGGCCAAGGACGGAGGCCTGGACCCGGCTTACCGCGAAGAGGACGGCCAGCGCGTGATGCAGCAAAGCGAAATCACGGTGCGTGTGGACCTGGGCCGCGGTTCGGCCCGGACCACGGTGTGGACCTGCGATTTGTCGCATGACTACGTATCCATTAACGCGGATTACCGCAGCTAATCCATATCCGAGTCAAATGAGCGAATTGTCCAAATTTCTGGAACGGGCCGAAGCGCTGGTCGCACGCCTCGAAGTGCTGTTGCCTGCGGTGCAGCCGCCGGTGGACTGGAACGCGAGCATCGCCTATCGCTGGCGCAAGGCGGGCGGGCAGGGCCATCTACAGCCGGTAGCCCATCCGCACAAAATCCGCTTGTCCGATTTGCGCGGTATCGACAGGCAAAGGCGGCTGATCGAGCAGAACACGCGCCAGTTCGTGACCGGATTCGCGGCGAACAACGTGCTCCTGACCGGCGCGCGCGGAACAGGCAAGTCATCTCTGGTCAAGGCGGTGCTCAACAAGTTCCACCGCCAGGGCCTGCGCCTGATCGAAGTGGACAAGCACGATCTGATCGACCTGCCCGACATCGTCGATCAGATCTCGGTGCGCAGCGAGCGCTTCATCATCTTCTGCGACGACCTGTCGTTCGAGGCGGCCGAGGCCGGCTACAAGGCGCTCAAGGTGGTGCTCGACGGCTCGATCTCGGCGACTTCCGAAAACGTCCTGATCTACGCCACTTCCAACCGGCGCCACCTGATGCCCGAGTACATGCAGGAAAACCTCGAGTACAAGCATATGGGCGAGGAGATTCACCCGGGCGAGACCTCGGAAGAGAAGATATCCCTGTCCGAGCGCTTCGGCCTGTGGGTATCGTTCTATCCGTTCGACCAGGATGACTACCTGGGCATCGTCGAACACTGGCTGGCGGAATTGGGCTGCTCGCCGCGGGAGATCGCGGCCACCCACGAGGAAGCGCTGCAATGGGCGCTGTCGCGCGGCTCACGCTCCGGCCGCGTCGCCTGGCAGTTCGCGCGCGATGTGTCGGGCCGCCTGCGCGCCGCCGGAGCGCCGCGCGGCAAGCGCGGTTGAATACGCACTTGTTACGATATGAGGGGATACGCCCCGGAGGAAGTCCCCTTGGGGGATCCCCTACGGGGACTTTCCCGGCTCCCGTCAAGCGGGACCAACGAAGCGGGATCGAAACCTTAGGGGCGCCTCCCCTCATACTTCCCTGAATCAGGCCATTTCGATAATTCTGAAATGGACTCCAAGTCTTCAATTGTCCCTCCCGTCGAAGTCGTCGCCGCGGTGATCGAACGGCCGGACGGCTCATTTCTACTGGCGCAGCGCCCAGCAGGCAAGGCCTACGCCGGTTACTGGGAATTTCCAGGCGGCAAGGTCGAGCCGGGAGAGCAGCTGACAGAGGCGCTCGCGCGCGAACTGCACGAAGAACTCGGCATCGAGGTCGAAGTCGCGTATCCCTGGATCGTGCGCACCTACGCTTATCCACACGCCCATGTGCGGCTGAATTTCTTCCGCGTGCGCGCCTGGCATGGCGAGCCGCATGGAAAAGAGCAGCAGCGGCTTGCATGGCAGCACGTGTCCGCGCTCGAGGTCGCGCCGCTGCTGCCGGCCAATGCGCCGGTGCTGCGCGCGCTGCGGCTTCCGTTCGAGTACGCGATTACCCACGCCGGTGAGATCGGAGCGCAGCAGCAGCTAAGCCGTTTGGGTCAGCGCCTGGTGCAGGGTCTCAGCTTGATCCAGGTGCGCGAGAAAGGCATGCAGGGTCCCGCGCTGGAGCATTTCGCCGCGGCGGTGATCGCCTTGGCGCGGACGCACGGCGCGCGCGTGCTGATCAACTCCGACATTGACTTGGCCGTGCGCCTGGGCGCGGACGGCATACACCTCACCGCGGCGCAACTCGCTCATTTGGATCGGCGGCCGGCGCTGGATTGGTGCGCGGCTTCCTGCCACAATGCGGAGGAACTCGCGCGCGCCGCGCAGTTAGGCCTCGATTTCGCGGTGCTCGGTCCGGTGCACTCGACACTGACGCATCCGCAAGCGCAGCCGCTGGGCTGGGAAACCTTTGGCGCGCTGGCCCGGGAAGCCGCTATGCCGGTGTTCGCACTGGGGGGTATGGCACAGGGTGACATGGAGACCGCCTGGCGCTGCGGCGCGCACGGTATCGCCATGGTGCGCGGGAGCTGGTAGCTCGCCGCCTCGCGGTCCGGAGCGTGCCGCGGCCGGCTTATGCCGACGCCGCGCCGGTATCGTCTTCTTCGTTCTTGGCCGCCACGCGGTATTCTTCGCTCGCCCAAGCGCCCAAATCGATCATTTTGCAGCGTTCGGAGCAGAATGGACGGAACGGTGACGTGGCATCCCAGCGCACTGGCGTGCCGCAGCGCGGGCAACTGACTGTGCGGCTATCCCGGGTCACAGGTTGCACAGGGAAAGCTCGAATTCCACGTTCGAAGTACTGCTGTGCGGACGCACGTCGTCACCGAATATCGCGAAGCGGATATTGAGCGCGTATTTGTTGGCGCTAATCTCCGGAATGAATTCCGCATCCTGCGGCAGGCGGATGCCCACCATCTGTACCACCCTGCCGCCGAGCATCTGCTGATAAAGGCCTTGCTGGGCGACGATCTTCGACGGCTTGCCGCTCTCGCGCAACAGTCGCAGCACGATGGCTGAAGCGTCGCGGACCGGGTATAGCGGGTTGATCCAGCCGTGCAGATCGAAGGCGCGTGAACCGGAATCGCGATGCAGCCAGTAATGATACGAGGGCAGATCGAACTCGCATACGCCGCCGGGAATCCCGGTGCGCTGCTTGATCGACATCAGCCACTCGTTCTCGCGCAGATACTGGCCGATCTTGCCTGTCATGTTGAACAGCGCCGAGCTCGCTTGCTCGATTTCGGAGATTATCTGGTTGAGCGCGTCTTCGGAGATTTCGGGGTTGTTGCGGAACGACAGCAACACCTGCTTTTGCCGCTCCAGTTCCTGCAGCAGGTCCGATTTAAGGTCGGCGCGGCTTGCGACCTCGAGGATCTCGAACAGCGTGAGCAAGGCAGCGTGGTGATCGAGCACATCCTGGCGGGCGAGAAAAAAGCGCGCGCGATCGAACAGATCCTCCAGGCGCAACAGCGTGCGGATGCGCTCGTTGAAGGGATACTCGTAAGTGATCACTATCGCAGCAGTCCTCCAGGATGAAGTCTCGTTTCGAGGATTCTGACCGATTCGTCAGCAATTTACAACTTCATTTCCCCGCCGCAGCAAGTTTCAGGTAACGCTGGTGCAGCACCTCGGCTTCGCGGCGCAGCTGCGCCAGGTCGTGGCTGTTGTCGATCACATCGTCGGCGGCCGCGAGGCGCGCTGCGCGCGATACCTGGGTTGCCATGATGGCACGCACCTGCGCTGCGGAAATCCCGCTGCGCGTCGCGACCCGCTCGATCTGCAGTTCTTCGGGGCAGTCCACGACCAGGATGCGCTGGCAACGGCGGCGGTAATCGCGTGACTCGACCAGCAGCGGCACCATCAGGATCACATAAGGGCTGCGTGCGTCGCGCACCAGCTCGTCCGAGCGACGGCGAATCAGCGGGTGCAGGATGGACTCGAGCGTGCTTTTTCTTGCGGCATCGGCGAATACCAGTTCGCGCATCCGGGCGCGCGCCAGCGCGCCCTCGGCGGTGACGTAATCCGCGCCAAAGGCGGCCCGGATGGGCGCTATCGCCGCGCCGTCGGGACCGGTAAGCGCATGGGCGATGGCGTCGGTGTCGATGACCGTGGCGCCGAGCTCCTCGAATATCCGCGCAGCGGTGCTTTTGCCGCTGCCGATGCCGCCGGTCAGGCCTACGACGTAGGGCATCGCTTTGTTCCTGCTGCTTTCGGTCGCGGTTCGGCACGCATTAGAGCAGGTTGAGATAGGCGTAAGTCAGAGGCTTGCCCCAGAGCAGCGCGACCGCGCCCGCGATGGCGAGGTATGGGCCGAAAGGGATCGGGACATTGCGCCCGTGCTTGGCGAACAGAATGAGCGAGATACCGACGATCGCGCCAACCAATGAGGAGGCGAGCACCACCAGCGGCAACATCTGCCAGCCGAGCCAGGCGCCGACTGCAGCAAGGAGTTTGAAGTCGCCGAAGCCCATGCCTTCCTTGCCGGTGACGATGCGGAAACCCCAGTACACGGACCACAGCGAGAGATAGCCGGCGGACGCACCTATTACCGCAGAGCCGAGGTCGACGTAAGTGCCGGCGAGGTTGAGCAACAGCCCGGCCCAGACCAGCGGCAGCGTGATCGAGTCGGGCAGCAGCTGGGTGTCGAAATCGATGAACGCGAGGGCGATCATGCACCACAGGAACGCCATTGCAGCGAACGCGGCGAGTCCGAAGCCGAAGTGCCAGGCCGCGTAGGCGCCGGCGAGTCCGCTCAGGGCTTCGATCATCGGATAGCGCGGGCTGATGCCGGCGCCGCAGGAGGCGCACTTGCCGCGCAACACGAGGTAGCTCACCAGCGGAATGTTCTGCAGCGCTGTGATCGGTTGCGCGCAGGCGGGACAGTGCGAGCGCGGCAGCGCGAGGTTGAACGGCAGCTGCTCGGGCGGTTTCTCGCCGCGCAACTCGGCGCATTGAAGCTCCCAGTCGCGCTGCATGATTTTCGGCAGGCGATAGATGACTACATTCAGGAACGATCCTACGCACAGGCCCACGGCGAGGCACAGCCACGGAAAAACGGCCGGGTTGGTCAGGGACCCTAGGGACGCCATATACCCGGAGACGGGAGCGGCGACGAGTGGGGGGGCGCGAGCGCCGGACGCTTCGTAGCGCCCTGCTCTGTTCCTCCGCCTTCTGTTCTAGACAGCGGCACCGAGTTTGAAGATCGGCAGGTACATCGCGATCACCATGCCGCCGATAAGCGTACCCAGTACTACCATGATGACCGGTTCCATCAGGCTGGAAAGCGTTTCCACGGCGGTGTCGACCTCGGCTTCGAAAAAATCGGCGACTTTGGACAGCATACTGTCGAGCGCGCCGGATTCCTCGCCGATCTGCACCATCTGAATCACCATGCTCGGGAACTCCCCCGTGTCCGTCATCGCCGCTGTAAGGCTGGAGCCGGTGCTGACCGCTTGCTGGATTTGCTTGGTCGCTACCAGGTAGACGTAATTGCCCGAAGCACCGCCCACCGAATCAAGTGCCTCCACCAGCGGCACCCCGGCCGCAAACATGGTCGAGAGCGTGCGCGTCCAGCGCGCGATGGTCGAAATGCGTATCAGGTGGCCGAAGACCGGGGCTTTGAGCAGCAGTTTATCCATGAAGATCTGTACCGCGAGCGAACGCTTCCATGCGTACATGAAACCGTAGACGCCGCCAAAGATCACCGGGAAGATGATGTACCAGTACTTGACGAAAGCGTCGGATATCGCCATCACGAACAGGGTCGGCGCAGGCAGGTCGGCGCCAAAGCTGGTGAACACCTTTTTGAACGAAGGGATCACAAAAATCATAATCACCGCGGTGATGATGAAAGCGACCGCGATAATGGAGACTGGGTAGAACAGCGCGGATTTTATTTTGCTTTTGATCGCCTGGGTTTTCTCCTTGTACGTCGCCAGCCGGTCGAGCAGGGATTCGAGAATGCCTGCCTGCTCGCCCGCGCCCACCAGATTGCAGAACAGGGGGTCGAAATACAGCGGAAATTTGCGGAATGCCTGGGTCAGGCTGGAGCCGGTTTCTACGTCGGACTTGATCGACATCAGCAACTGCGCAACCGCCGGGTTGCTGTGGCCCTTGCCGACGATGTCGAAAGACTGCAGCAGCGGCACGCCGGCTTTCATCATGGTGGCGAGTTGGCGCGTGAACAGCGTGACGTCCTTTTCGGAAACTTTGCCACCCCCGCCGGCGCGCTGCTTCTTTACCTTCGTCACCAGGATGCCCTGGCGCCGCAGCGTCGCGTTGACGACGGCCTCGCCCTGGGCGCGCAGCTCGCCCTTCACGACCTTGCCCTGCTTGTCCTTTCCCTCCCAGACGAAGGTAAAGTCCTTGATCTTGTCTCTTGCCGCTGCGGCTGTGGCCATTTTTACCTCCGACGCTTTCCGATCGCGCCTATTGTATTACCGGTGTATTTGCCATGATGCACTGCCCATGGCCTTTTGTAAAGCCTGAGGTTATCAGTGTAATCTGTTGAAGATAAAATGTTTTAACTTCATCATTGTGTGCAAAAGTGCCTTGATTCGCGCGCCACGATCAGGGTCTTTCGATCAAGGGAAGCGCTTCGGCCTTGGGCTGGAACAGGCGCACGGTCCTAACTACGCGGTCTTGGGTCTGCACGATTTCCATCGGCACGCCGGCGATCTTCAGGCTGACGCCTGCTTCCGGAATGTCCTGAAAGTGCTCGATGATCAGGCCGTTGAGCGTCTTGGGTCCCTCGAGCGGCAGCGTCAGGCCAAGCTTGCGATTGAGCTCGCGCAAGGGGCTGGTGCCTTCCACCAGCGCGCTCTGGTTCTTGTCCCAGGCGCGGATGGTGGCGACCGATGGGGCATTGGTGGTGAACTCGCCGATGATCTCCTCGATGATGTCCTCCAGCGTCATCAGGCCCTGCAGTTCGCCGTATTCGTCCACCACCAGCGCGAGACGCTGGCGGTTTTCCTGAAAGTACTGCATCTGTGTGAACAGCGGCGTGCTGGCCGGAATGAAATAAGGCTCGGCGAGCAATTCGGCGAGGTTGTCGCGGTCGAGCTCGCCCTCGCGCATCAGGGCCAGCACTTTGCGCAGATGCAGAATGCCGGCGATGTTGCCGAGCTCGTTGCGGTAGACCAGCAGTCGCGTGTGATAGCTGGTGGCGAGCTGCTCGGCTATGAGTTCCAGCGGCGCCTCCAGATCAACGGCTTCAATTTGCGCGCGCGGGGTCATCACGTCCTCCACCGTGACGCGCTCGAGATCGAACAGGTTGACCAGGATGCTGCTGTGCTTCTTCGGCATGTAATGCCCCGCCTCCAGCACCAGCGAGCGCAGCTCTTCTGCGCTGAGGCGCTGCGGCTCGCCGCCTGCGGGCGGCTTGAAGCGCAGCAGCGTGAGCAGTGCCGAAACGAACAGATTGACGAACCATACCAGCGGATAGAGGAGCTTCAGCAGCGGCGTGAGCACGTAGCTCACCGCAAAGGCGATGCGCTCGGCGTACGCGGCTCCGATCACCTTGGGCGTGATTTCCGAGAAAATCAGCAGCGCCAGCGTAATCGCAATCGCGCTCACTCCGGGGACCCACTTGTACTCGCCCAACAGCAGGTGGGCGATCATCGCGGCGAGCGTCGCGGCACCTGCGGCCACCAGGGTATTGCCGAGCAGGATCACGCCGAGCAGTTGATCGGTGCGCGCGAGCAGCGCATGCGTCAACCTTGCGCCGCGGTGTCCCTGTTTGACCAGGTGCTTCAGCCGATAGCGGTTGAGCGCCATCATGCTGGTCTCGGCGAGCGAGAAAAAAGCGGAGAGCAACAGCAGGATTACCAGCGCGCCGAACTGCGCCGATAAAGGGATATCTTCCATATCCAGGGCAGCGCCGGGCGCTAGATGTTAAACGCGGCAGGGCAAGTGTGCCGCGCAAGGCGTAAAGCCATGCGGTGTGTCCGGCACTCGGCGTTCGGCGTACTGAATCCCGTATTCGGCGGTTCGCACGTGAGCACCTATACCCTTCCGAGGATGACCTGGAGCACGAACATGCTGCCGACATAGGCGAGCAGCAGCGCGACGAACCCGGCGAGCGTCCAGCGCAGCGCCGTGCGTCCGCGCCAGCCCCAGCCGTGGCGGCCGATTAGAAGCGCGGCGAAGATGATCCAGGAAATGACGCCGAACACGGTCTTGTGATTGATACGTGCCGCCCGGCCGAACAATTCCTCCGAAAACGCGAAGCCGGAGACCAGCGTCAGGCTCAACAGCACGAAGCCGAGCGCAAGGATGCGAAACAACAGCGTCTCCAGCGTCATCAGTGGCGGCAGCGACGCCCAGGGTCCGGCGATCGATCCGCTGGAGGTGCGTGAATGCAGCCGCCGCTCCAGCACCGTCATCAGCGTGGCGTGCAGCGCGGCGATGGTGAACAGGCTGTAGGCGAGCATGGCGACCAGCAGGTGGATTCTAAATATGAAAGTCTGCGTATAGGCCGGCGTCTCCGGGCCGGGAAAAAATGCCGGCAGCAGCGCGCACACTGCCGCAAGCGGCAACACCAGCGCCTGCATGCCCTTGACATCGTAGACCATGCTCTCGACCCAGTAGATCAGCACGGTCAGCCATAGCGTTACCGACAGGGCTTGGGAAAAGCCAAAGTGCAAGTGAGCCTCGGCGATCAGGCTGGCGTAAAGCAGGTAGGAATGCAGCGCGAACGGGACGAGGATGGCCAGGCGCTCCCACGAGACGCCGCCCCCGCCCTGGTCCCGCGCCGCCGCGCCGGGGCGCCAGCTCGTGTGCCAGAAATGCCATCCGAGCACGGCATACAGGAGCGAGGTGACGGCATAGAGTAAAATGGCAGCCATGGCCAAATTTTACACCACAGAATGCTAGATAACCTGACCAACCGCTTGTCCCGGGTCATCAAGACCCTGCGCGGCGAGGCGCGCCTGACCGAATCCAACGTCGCCGACGCGCTGCGCGAGGTGCGCATGGCCTTGCTCGAGGCCGACGTCGCCGTGCCCGTGGTAAAGGATTTCATCGCCGCGGTCAGGGAAAAGGCCATGGGCGAAGAGGTGATCGGCAGCCTTACGCCGGGCCAGGCACTGGTGGGTGTAGTGCAGCGCGAACTGGCGCGCTTGATGGGCGGGGAAAACGCCGCGCTCGACCTGGCAGTCACCCCGCCTGCGGTGATCCTGATGGCCGGCCTGCAAGGCTCGGGCAAGACCACGACCAGCGGCAAACTGGCGAAGTTCCTTGCCGAGCAGAAGAAAAAACCCCTGCTCGCGAGTTGCGACGTCTACCGTCCGGCCGCGATCGAGCAACTGCGCACCATAGCCGGGCAACTGGAAGTCGATTTCTTCGAATCGGCGCCGGGGCAAAAGCCGCTGGATATAGCGCTGGCTGCGCTCGATTACGCAAAGAGGCATTACAACGACGTGCTCATCGTCGATACCGCCGGGCGCCTCGCGATCGACGCGGCGATGATGCAGGAAATCGCCGAATTGCATGCCGCGCTCGGCCCGGCCGAAACCCTGTTCGTGGTCGACGCAATGCAGGGCCAGGATGCGGTCAACGTGGCCAAGGCCTTCAGCGAGACACTGCCGCTCACTGGCGTAGTGCTGACAAAGCTCGATGGCGATGCGCGCGGCGGCGCGGCGCTGTCGGTGCGGCAGGTCACCGGCAAACCGATCAAGTTTGCCGGCGTAGGCGAGAAGCTCGCGGCGCTGGAAGCATTCCACCCGGAGCGCATGGCCGCACGCATCCTCGGCATGGGTGACGTGTTGTCGCTGGTGGAGGAGGCGAGAAAGGGCGTCGATGTAGAGGAGGCGCAGAAGCTCGCCGACAAGATCAAGAAAGGCAAGGGCTTCGACCTCGACGATTTCAAGCAGCAAATCGGCCAGATGCGCAAGATGGGCGGGCTTTCGTCCATGATAGACAAGCTACCGGCGAAACTGGCGCAGGCGGCACAGGCGCAGTCGGCGGACATGGGCGAAAAGCAGATGCGGCGCATCGAGGGCATCATCAATTCGATGACGCGGCAGGAGCGCTCGCGTCCGGAACTGATGAAGGCTTCGCGCAAGCGCCGCGTCGCTGCAGGCGCGGGCGTGCAGGTGCAGGAGGTCAATCGCCTGTTGAATCAGTTCGAGCAGATGCAGAAAATGATGAAGCAGATGCAGAAGGGCGGAATGGCGAAGATGATGCGCGGGATGAAGGGGATGCTCCCCGGGATGCGCTAGGCGCTGTCGCCCCGTTTTCCCTAATACCCTATTGCCGCGCCGTCGCTGCGCGGGTCCGAGCCGCCTGCGCGGGTACAGGTGACCGGATCGATGCTGATGCCGTGCGCATGGCCGGCGAGTTCGTTCCACGCGCCCCAGCGGTTCAGCACATGTCCCCTGCGCTCGAGCTCACGCAAGGTGCTCGGCGCGTAACGTCCCTCGATGTTGAGCAAGTCGCGCGGTTCGCCCAAGGCGAAGCGGCCGGAGAGCCAGCGCGGTGACTCGATCGCCTGCTGCACGTTGAGGCCGAAATCGATCATGGCAACGTAGGCCTGCAGCTGGATCTGCGGCTGGCCGTCCGCACCCATGCAGCCGAACACCTGCCACAGCTTGTCGTCGCTGAAGGCAAGCGAAGCGATCAGCGTGTGCAGCGGTCGCTTGCCGGGCTCGAGCTTGTTCGGATGCGCCGGGTCGAGCGAAAAATAGGCGCCGCGGTTTTGCAGCACAATGCCGCTTTTGCCCGCGACCACGCCGGAACCGAACAGGCCATAGAGGCTGTGGATCAGCGAAGCCGCGTTGCCCTCGGCATCGACCGCGCAGATGTATACGGTATCGCCGGCAAGGCTGCCGTACGAGGGCACTTTGTCCCATGGCAGCGCGCGTGCCGGATCGATCAGCTTGCGCCGCTCGTCGGCGTAGGCGCGCGACAGCATGCGCTCTATCGGGACGTTCGCAAAATCCGGATCCGCGATCCAGCGGTCGCGGTCATTGAAGGCGAGCTGTTTCGCCTGCACCAGAAAGTGCACGTGGTCCGCGCCAAGGTATTCCATTGCCCCGAGGTCATAGGCTTCGATCAGGTTCAGCATCTGCAACAGCGAAATACCCTGGGTGGGCGGAGGCGTCTGGTACAGCCTGACGCCGCGATAATCGGTAAAGACCGGTTCGCGCCACTGTGCGCGCTGCGCGCGAAAATCGGCTTCGGTGAAAAATCCGCCGTTTGCGGCCGCATAACGCGAAAGCTCCTGGGCGATCTCGCCTTCGTAGTAGGCTTCTCGCCCGCCGGCGCCGACGGCTTCGATGGAGCGCGCCAGATCGGCGTTGACCAGGCTCTGTCCTGTGCGCGGCGCCTCGCCGTTTTTCAGAAAGATTGCGGCGGCTTCCCGATTCTGCGCCAGTTCCGGCGTGCTCGCGGCGATCCAGCTGGCGAGGCGTTCGGTCACCGGAAAACCCTCGCGCGCGTAGGCCGCCGCCGCCGCCAGGTTGCGTGCGAGCGGCAGGCGTCCGTGCTCCGCGTGCGCTTCGCACCAGCTTGCCACCGCGCCGGGCACGGTGAGTGTCGCCGGCAGGATGCCGCGGAACGGTATCTCCCCCATGCCGCGCGCGGAGAAAGTTTCGATTGCGGCGCTCGCGGCGGCGCAGCCGCCACCGTCGAGACAGCGCACGCGGTGGCGCTTGGCATCGTAGATCAGCCAGAACGCATCTCCGCCCAGTCCCGTCATATGCGGATAGAGCACACTGAGGGCGGCGCTCGCGGCGATCGCGGCATCCACCGCTGAGCCCCCGGCCTTCAGAATTTCTACGCCGGCTTCGGAAGCCAGAGCGTGGGGACAGGCAACCATACCCTGCGGGGCCAGCGTCGGCGGCCGGCCGGTGTGCATATCGATCATGGAGTCTTCTTTCTGGCGTGAGAAAGGGCTGTATAGGAACACAATCGAAGCAGGCAGGCAATGCGCTCATGTGGCAGGCCTGCCCGGACGCGATTGAAGCATGCACCCCGGGAAATGCCGGCGCGATCCGAAATGTCCGAACACCAGTCGCTACTCGCCAAGTGGCGCCAGCCAAAGGTATTCTATTGAAAATCCTAAAAAATTCACGTCAGCGCGTCCGCATCTGTCCTCACAAAGCCCTTGCCAATAGGCGTCAAATCATCGTAGAATCTCGCTCTTTTTCAAGTTTCGGGACAAAGACATGGTTGTGATTCGCCTCGCCCGCGGTGGTGCGCATAAACGCCCTTTCTACAACATGGTGGTGGCGGATTCGCGCCGGGCCGCCGGCGGCAAGTTCATCGAGCGCGTCGGCTTCTATGATCCCAAGGCGCCCGAGGGTCGCGAAAACCTGCGTGTCGCCATGGATAGGCTGAGCTTCTGGCAAGGCAAGGGCGCCCAGCTTTCCCCGACAGTCGCAAGGCTGGTCAAGCAGTTTGGTAAGAAAGTCGCCGGAACTGTCGCACCCGCGGCCTGAGCAGCCGATCCTGATGGGGCGGATCGTCGCCCCGTACGGCCTCAAGGGCTGGGTCAGGATAGAGCCCTATAGCCCGAATCCGGACAGTTTGAGCGCCTACCGCGTGTGGTGGGTGGGCAGGAACGGCGACTGGCGTGAATTGAAAGTCGCCGAGAGCGTAGTGCAGCATGGGGCCAGCCTGATGGCGCGCTTCGAGGGCTGCGTGGAGCGCGATGCGGCACTGGCGCTGAAGGGCAGCGAGATTGCGCTAGAGCGCAAGGCGCTGCCGCAGAACGCCGAGGACGAGTTTTACTGGGTCGACCTGGTCGGCCTGAAAGTGGTGAATATGCGGGACGAGGAGCTCGGCGTGGTCGCCGAACTTTTCGACAGCGGCGCCCATCCGGTGATGCGCGTCGTCGCCGGCGACGAGATCGAACGCCTGTTGCCGTTCGTCGAGCCGGTGGTTCGCCAAGTGGATATGGCCCAAGGCCGGATCCGGGTGGAGTGGGAGCTGGACTGGTGATCCACTTCGATTGCGTGACCTTGTTTCCGCAGATGTTCGCGGCGCTCACGGAATCGGGTATCACCGGCCGCGCGCTGAAGGCGGAGCGCTACAGTCTGGAACTGTGGAATCCGCGGGATTTTACCAGCGACAACTACCGCACGGTGGACGACCGGCCGTACGGCGGCGGGCCCGGCATGGTGATGCTGGCCGAGCCTTTGGAGGCAGCGATTTGCGCGGCGAAAGCGCGTGTCGTCGGCAGTGGGCGCAAGGTGATATACCTTTCGCCGCAGGGCGGGGCGCTGGACCACCGCAAGGTGATGGAGTTTGCGGCAGGGCCCGGTGCAGTTTTGTTGTGCGGGCGCTACGAGAGCGTGGACGAGAGACTGATCCGCCGCGCGGTCGACGAGGAAATATCGATCGGCGATTATGTGCTCTCCGGCGGGGAACTCGCGGCGATGGTGCTGATTGATGCGGTGGTGCGGCAGTTGCCCGGCGTTCTGGGCGACGAGGATTCGGCGGCGCAGGATTCGTTTGTGAGCGGACTGCTGGATTGTCCGCATTACACTCGGCCGGAGGAGTATGCGGGCGAGCGCGTGCCGTCGGTGCTGCTCTCGGGCAACCACGCCGAGATTGAACGCTGGCGCCTGAAGCAGGCGCTGGGCAGGACCTGGCTGAGACGGCCGGATCTGCTGGCAAAGCGCGCCCTGAGCGTGGCAGAAGCGAAGCTGCTTGAGGAATTCAAGCGGGAAGAAAATACGTAGAGGCTGTGGCAAATGCGACAGCTGCAAATAATACTAGGAGTCGAGTCATGAACCTGATAGAGAAACTGGAACACGAAGAGATCACCCGCCTGGGCAAAACCATTCCGGTGTTCGCCCCGGGCGACACCGTGATCGTGAGCGTCAACGTGGTCGAGGGTGAGCGCAAGCGCTTGCAGGCCTACGAGGGCGTGGTCATCGCCAAGCGCAACCGCGGCCTCAGCTCCTCGTTCATCGTGCGCAAGATTTCGGCGGGTGAAGGCGTGGAGAGGACCTTCCAGACCTATTCGCCCCTGATCGCCTCGGTCGAGGTGAAACGCAAGGGCGACGTGCGCCGCGCCAAGCTCTATTATCTGCGCGAGCGCTCCGGCAAGTCGGCGCGTATCCGCGAAAAGCTCAGCAAGCGCGTGGTGGCGGAAACCGTCGAGGAAGTCGCCGCGGCAGAATAGCCGCTGCTGTTCGCATCGAAGCGGAACGGGACGCCTAGGCGTCCCGTTCGTTTTTGCGGGATGAGGCGCCGGCTACGCCGCACTCATTTGTTCGAGCAGCCGTTCCATGAAAGATTCGCACAGCGCTACCTGTTCCAGCGTCACGAATTCGTCGGGTTTGTGCGCCTGCGCTATCGAGCCCGGACCGCAGATGATTGCGGGGATGCCGGCACGCTGAAATAGTCCGCCCTCGGTGGCATAGGCGACCTTGGCTGCCGACTTGTTGCGCGATAGGTCTTGTGCGAGCCGGGTGAGCTGCGCCTCTTCTGTTGTGTTGAGTCCGGGGATCTCGGCTTTTGTTTCGAAGCTGATGCCGGTCGCCGGGTCGGTCCTTCGCATCTCCGGCAGGATCACGCTTTCGGCGTAGTCCTTGATCTCGCGCTCCAGCGCTTCCGGGTCGGCGCCGGGCAGGTAACGGAACTCGAACTGGAATTTGCACTCGCGCGGGACGATATTGCCTGCGGTGCCGCCCGCGATCACTCCGGTCTGAAGCGTGGTGAAGGGCACGTCGAAGCCGTAGTCGCGCGGCTCGCACGCCTGCATGCGTTCGGCCATGTGACGGATGTAGCTGATGATCCGCGCGGCATACTCGATCGCGTTGACCCCCTGCGGTGTCAGCGCCGAATGCGCTTCCTTGCCGTGCACGCAGCACTGGTAGGAGCGTTTGCCCTTATGCGCGATCACCGGCTGCATACCGGTGGGTTCGCCGATGACGGCGCCCGCGGGGCGAATATCGTTGCGCGCCAAGTCATCGAGCAGGCGGCGCGCGCCGATGCAGCCGACTTCCTCGTCGTAGGACAGGGCGAAATGGATCGGCGCCTTGAGATTCGCCGCAGCGAAGCGCGGCGCCATGGCGAGGATCACGGCGAGATAGCTTTTCATGTCGCAAGCTCCACGGCCGTAGAGCTTGTCTTCTATCAGTGTCGCCTTGAACGGATCGCTAGCCCAGTTCTGGCCGTCGACCGGCACCACGTCGGTGTGGCCGGAGAGCACGATGCCGGGCTTCGCGCCCTTTTGCACCGTGGCGAACAGGTTCGCCTTGTTGCCGCCGGCGTCGTAAGTGAGGCGCGACTCGATGCCGTAGTCCTTGAGGTAGTCGCGCGCCCACTCGATCAGGCCGAGATTGGAATCGCGGCTGGTGGTGTCGAAGCCGATCAGGCGTTCGATGATGGCTAAGGTTTCGGGCTTGATCGGCGGCTGCGTCGTTTGATTCATCATGAAACTCCGTCGTTCAGATGGCAGGCGGAGAAATGCAAAGGCGCGATCTCGCGCAAAGCGGGCTGTTCGATTCTACACCGGGGCATGGCATGGGGGCAGCGCGGATGGAAATGGCAGCCCGGCGGCGGGTCCAGCGGCGAGGGAATTTCGCCCTTGATCGAAACGAAATGCTTCCTGCGCAAATCCAGGCGCGGCACCTCGGCCAGCAGCGCTTGGGTATAGGGGTGGTTGGCCGCGGCGAAGATCTCCCCGGTAGTCGCGGCCTCGACTATCCGTCCCAGATACATGATTGCCACGCGATCCGAAAGATGCTGCACCACGCCGAGGTCGTGGCTGATGAAAAGATAAGTGAGCCTGAATTCCTCACGCAGGCGCATGAACAGATTGAGTACTTGCGCTCGGACCGAAACGTCGAGGGCTGCCACCGCCTCGTCGCACACCAGGAATTCGGGTCTGACCGCCAGCGCCCGGGCAATGCCGATGCGCGCGCGCTGCCCGCCGGAGAACTGGTGCGGATAGCGGCCGAGAAGCGATGCGTCCAGACCGACGCGTTCGAGCATCTCCGCCGCGTACTGCTGTTGGTCGCGCCGCCCGATCAGGCCGTGCACCACCGGTGCCTCGCCGACGATATCGGCCACACGCATGCGCGGATTGAGCGAGGCATAGGGATCCTGGAAGATCATCTGGATCTTGAGCTGGATTGCGCGCTGCTTCGAAGCGGGCAGCCGCGCGATTTCCTCGCCGCGCCAGAGGCGCTTGCCTGAGGAAGGTTGGAGCAAGCCGACCGCGACGCGCCCCAGCGTGGATTTGCCGCAACCGGATTCTCCTACCAGGCCCACCACTTCGCCCGCCTGCACCGCGAGATCGACTTGGTCAACGGCGTGCACGACTTCCCCCGTCGCGCCGGCGCCGAGCAGATTGGCAAGCATGGCGGCGCTATCCAGCGATTTGACGAAGCGCTTGGATGCGCCGCGCAGTTCGAGCAAATGCGATCGCAGCGCGCTCATGCGACCAAGGGGTGGAAGCAGCGCACCTGCCGGCCGGCGATCGGGCTGGACAATGCGGGGTCTTCCGCGCAGGCGCCGTCGGCGCGCGTGCAGCGTTCGCGAAAGGCGCAGCCCGGGGCGAGATCGAGCAGCGACGGCGTCATGCCCGGAATCTGGCGCAGCGGCTCGCCCCTGCGGCCGCGGCTGGGCACAGAGGCTATAAGTCCGTACGTATAGGGGTGCAGCGGGGCATCGAGTAGCTGATCGACACTGCCGTGTTCGACGATGCGCCCGGCGTACATGACGCAGATTGCGTCGGCCAGGCCGGCGATCACCGACAGGTCGTGGGTGATCCAGATCAGAGCGGTGCCGGACTCCCGCACAAGCTTCTGCATCTCGAACAGGATTTGCCCCTGGATGGTGACGTCGAGCGCCGTGGTCGGCTCGTCGGCAATGATCAGCTCGGGCTGGTTCAGAAGGGCGATGGCGATCGCCACGCGCTGGCGCATGCCGCCGGAGAACTGGTGCGGGTAGGCCGAGAGGCGCATCTCCGGCGCAGGGATGCCGACGCGCGCCAGTGCGTCGCGCGCGCGTTCGCGCGCGGCTGCGTGACTTACGTCGGCATGCGCGCGGATCGCTTCGATCATCTGCGTGTCCACGCGCAGCACCGGGTTCAGCGTCATCATCGGATCTTGGAAAATCATCGCGATGCGCTTGCCGCGGACCCGGCGCATCTGCTCCGGCGCCAGCGTGCGCAGGTCGCGGCCGCCGAGCAGGATGCGGCCGCCGACCACGCGCCCGGGCGGATCGACCAGGCCCATGATGGAGAAGCCCGTCATGGACTTGCCCGAACCGGATTCGCCCACCAGGCCGAGGATTTTTCCCGGCTCGAGCGCGAAGCTCACGTCCTCCACCGCTTTCACCACGCCCTGCCTGGTGAAGAAGTGAGTGCGCAGGTTTTCGACGCGCAGCGCGGCTTCGCTCATTTCTGCAGCCGCGGATTGAGTACATCGCGCAGCTGGTCCGCGACCAGATTGATGCTGACTATGGTCAGCACGAGGGCGACGCCGGGGAAAAAGCTGATCCAGTATTGCCCCGCGAGCATGTAGTCGAAACCGTTCTTGATCAGCAGTCCGAGCGAGGGTTCGGTGATGGGAACGCCGATGCCGAGATAGGACAGGGTGGCCTCCAGCGTGATCGCCGCCGCCACCTGCACCGTGGCGATGACTATCAGCGGAGGCAGGCAATTGGGCAGCAGGTGGCGCAACACGATGCGCGCCGGCGGCAGCGCGAGGCAGGCGGCCGCCTCGATGTATTCCTTGCCGCGCTCGATGAGCGCCGTGCCGCGCACGGTGCGCGCGTAGTAGGCCCATTGCACCGCGATCAGCGCGAAGATCGTCTTGCCGACTCCCTGGCCCAACAAGGCGAGCAGGATGAGGGCGATCAGTACCGAGGGAAAGGACAGTTGGATGTCGACCAGGCGCATGATCAGGCTGTCGGTGCGCCCGCCGAAATAGGCGGCGCAAAGGCCCATGGTGAGGCCGATGATCAGCGCACACAGCGTGCTCGCCGCGCCCACGCCGAGGCTGATGCGCAGGCCGTAGAAAATGCCCGACAGGATGTCGCGGCCCTGCCCGTCGCTGCCGAGCCAGAAAGTCAGCCCCGTGCCGGACTTCGAGCCGGGCGGCAGGCGGCTGTCGAGCACGTCGAGCTGCGCCAGGTCGTAGGGATTTTGCGGCGAGATCAGCGGCGCAAACACGGCGACGAGCAGTATCAGCGCCAACAAGGCCAGCCCGGCAAGGGCGAGCCGGCTCTCGGCGAAGTCGGCGGCGATGCGCGCGAAAGGCGTCGGTTCGCGTTGCATGGTTTATGCCGTTGCCGCGCCGATGCGCACGCGCGGATCGAGCAGCGAGTAGGCGATATCCACGGCGAGGTTGATCAGGATGACCAGACTCACAACGATCAGCAGGTAGGCGACGATTACCGGCCGGTCGAGCACGTTGATCGAGTCGATGATCAGCTTGCCCATGCCCGGCCAGGCGAATATCGACTCGGTGACAATGGCAAACGCGATTACCGAGCCGAACTCCAGGCCGATCACGGTGACGATCGGGATCAGGATGTTCTTGAGCACGTGCACGCCGATCACGCGCGCGTTCGAAAGGCCCTTGGCGCGGGCGAATTTGACGTAATCTTGCAGCAGCGCTTCGCGCGTTCCGGCGCGCGTCATGCGGATGAGCAGCGAGAGCTCGAACAGCGCCAGATTGGCAGCCGGCAGGATCAGATGGCGGATGCCGTCCCAGGAGAGGAAACTTACCGGAATGCCGAGCAGGTCGGTGGTCGGGCCGCGGCCGCCGGAGGGCAGCCAGCCGAGCTCGACCGCGAACAGCATGATCAGCATCACGCCGACCCAGAAAGTGGGTAGCGAAAAACCGAGGATGGAGCCGGTCATGATCAGCTTGCCCGGCCAGGAGTCGGGCGCAAGGCCCGCCCACAGTCCGAGCGGAATACCGAGCAGCACCGCCATGCCGGTGGCGGCCAGCGCCAGCTCCAGCGTGGCCGGCATGCGCTCCAGGATCAACTGCAGCGCGGGGACGTTGTAGACGAAGGATTTGCCTAGGTCGCCCGCCAAGGCGTGCTTAAGGAAAATCAGGTATTGCTGCCATAGCGGCTTATCCAGCCCAAGCGCGGCGATTGCGCGCGCAATGTCGGCCTGGTCGGCTTGCGGATTGATCAGGATGTCCACCGGATTGCCGATGGCGTACACGCCGACGAACACCAGCAGCGACATGACACCCAGCACCAGCAGACTTTGCAGCAGGCGGCGGATGATGAATGCGGTCATCGGCGACCCTAACGCGGCCGGAAATCGCGGGCGAAAGTGTATTCGTCGGTGCGCGGCGTGTAGGCAATGTCCTTTTTCATCGCCCAGGAAGCGAGCTGGTGATACAGCAGTATCACCGGCACATCCTTGAGCGCTAGTGTCGCGGCTGCGCGCGCCAGCGCTTCGCGCTTGTTGTTGTCCAGGGTGGCGAAGTCCTGCTCGAGCAGCGCATCCACTTTTGGATTCGAGTAGTGGCCCCAGTTCCAGGCGCCATAGCCCTTGGCGGCGTTGGGCGTGGCGAGGAGGGCGCGCAGCGCAAGGTCGCCCGAAAACGAACCCCAACCGAGCATGGCGAAGGAAAAATCGCCCGCGCGCGCCTTGGCGAAGTACACGCTCGAGGGCATGGTTTCCACCTTGGTCTGTATGCCCACCCGCGCCAGCATCTGCGCCAGCACCTGTGCCAGCCGTTCATCGTTGACGTAGCGGTTCTTGGGCGCGTCCAGAGTCACCGCGAATCCGTCCGGATAGCCGGCTTCTGCAAGCAGCTTCCTCGCGCCGGCCGGGTCGTAGGCTTCGGGCTTGAGCGCGGGCGCATAGCCGAACACCGGCGGCGACACCAGGTTGCCCGCGGCGGTGGCGAAGCCCTCCATCACGCGCTCGACGATCGCCTTGCGGTTGATGGCCTTGGAAATGGCCAACCTTACGCGCGCATCCTTGAACGGGTTTCGCGCCAGCGGCTTTCCCGACTTGTCGCTTACATGAGGCGGGTGGTCGCGGTACTGGTCCATGTGCAGGAAAATCGTGCGCCAGGAGACCTTCTGTTCCAGGCGGAAATTCGGGTTCGCCTTGAGCCGGGTCAGATCGGCGGTGGGAATGTTCTCGATTGCATCCACGTCGCCGGAGAGCAGCGCGGCGACGCGCGCCGTATCCTCGGGCATGATGCGCAGCGTCACCTTGTCCCAGGGCGCGAGTTTTCCATTTTGCCCGCCCCAGTAGGCGTCGTTGCGCGCGAGCTCGATGCGGTCGCCCCGGATGAAGCGCACGAGCTTGTACGGGCCGGTGCCGATAGCCGCCTTGCCGCTGTCGAAATCCTGGGTGCTCGCGCCGGCGGCCGCTTTCTTCGATACGATGAAAATCGAATCGAGGTCGTAGGGCAGCATCGCGTAGGGCACTGCGGTCTTCAGCTGCAGCGTCCATGGATCGATGATTTTCTTTGCGACGATCGCCTTGACGAAACCGGTGAACGGGCCCGGGCTCGCGGCCAGCGTTGCCGGGCGATCCAGAGAGAAAACCACGTCTTCTGCGGTGAAGTCCGAGCCGTCCTGGAACTTGACGCCGCGGCGCAGCTTGAATTCCCAAGTGGTCGGATCGATCGCGCGCCAGGACACGGCCAGGCCGGGAACGAGACGCGCATTTGCGTCGATATTTACCAGGGCGTCGAATATCTGCCAGGCCGCGTTGTTGTTGGGTGCGATGTTGAGGAATTGCGGATCGAGCGTGGTCACTTCGGCCGCCAGACCGATGCGCAACTCCGTCGCGGCCGCGGAAAGGGCGCCGGTCAGCGACAAAGCCGCGCAAATCAGGCTGGTAATGATAAATTTTGCCTTTTGAACAACCATGTACTGAATCCTCTCGGCATAGGGGATGGAAGGCAGCTTTTCGGTGCGCGCTGCAGAATCGATTTCGAGTATAGCGGAAGGAGCGGGGCGCGGAGTCGCAGGATGCCGACGCGCCGCGCGCGTTTTGGGGCGGCGTCGGCTACAATTCGCAGATCGCGGACAGGGGGTGCAATGGGAACAGTCGTCGCGTTGTCGGGTCAGGTTGGCGGCGCCAAGCTCGCCGACGGGTTGCGGCGACTGCGCGGCAGGGATCTTGCCGTCGTCGTCAATACCGGCGACGACCATGAGGTTTTCGGCCTGGCGTTCTCGCCCGACATCGATACCATGCTGTACACGCTCGGCGGGATTGCCAGCCCCGCGGCCGGCTGGGAACCCGAGGGCGAGACTTACGCGCTGCATGACATGCTGCAGCGCCTGGGTTCGGAGCACCGCGTCCGCGTCGGCGATCGCTCGTATGCCCTGCCGCTGCTGCGCACGGAGGCGCTGCGGCAGGAGTACCCGCTCAGCCAAATCACGCTCGGATTCTGCAAAACGCTGGGCATCGACGCGCGCGTGCTGCCGATGAGCAACGATCCCGTGCGCACCGTGGTGGTGACCGAGGACGGCCACGTGAGCTACCACGAATACCTGACCGAACTCGAATGCGAGCCCGTGGTGAAAGGCTTCCTGTATGCCGGCGCCGACGTGGCGCGCATTCCCGACGAGGTGTTGGAGGCGTTGTACGCGCCCGACCTGGAGGCGATCGTACTCTGCCCGGCGAACCCCTATCATACGATCCAGCCGATATTGGCGGTGCAGGGCATGCGCGAACTGCTGCGCGAACGCGGCGCGCCGGTGATAGGCGTGAGCCCGATCGTCGGCGATCGCGCGCTCAAGGGCGCGGCCGGGAAAATGATGCAGGAGCTGGGCCACGAGGTGTCGGCGCGCAGAGCCGCGCTCGAGTACTATCAGCTGATCGACGGATTCGTGATCGACGCCGTGGACGAGAGGGCCGCGGACGACGTTCGCGCCTGCGGCATCGAAGTCGCAGTGGCGCCGACGATCATGCGCTCCGAGGACGACCGCGTCGCGCTGGCGCAGGTGGTGCTCGATCTCGCCCAGGTGGTGCGTGCGCGCAAGCAGGCGGAACGCGGCGGCTGACGCCGTGCCGGGTTTGTCGGTGATTGCGCATCCTGCGCTTAAGGCAAGTTGGGGTAAGGACGGTCGCGAGTGATGAACCCGAGGCGCCAGCAAGATCAGGTTTCGCCGCGCATCGGCTTCATCGGCGCGGGCCGTGTCGCCAAGGGCTTGGCCTGGGGCATGGCGCAGAGCAGGCAGCACGTCGTCGCCGCTTCCAGCCGCAGCCCGGATTCGGCCGGACAGCTGGCTGCAAGGATTGCGGGGTGCCGGGCGCTTGCAGATGCGCAGGATGTGGTCGATGGCTGCGACTTGATTTTTCTCACCGTTCCGGACGATGCGATAGCCGCAGTAGCCGCGAGCCTCAAATGGCGCAAGGACGTAGCTGTGGTTCACTGCAGCGGTGCCACCGAGGTCGCGGCGCTGGCGAGCGCGGCGCACGCCGGCGCAAAGACTGGCGGCTTTCATCCCCTACAGCTGTTTGCCGATCCGGAAGTGGCGCTGGCGGGACTGCCGGGCTGCACGATCGCCATCGAAGCCGAAGCGCCCTTGCTGTCGCAATTGGAACAGCTGGCCGGGGCGCTGCACTGCCGCGCCATACGTCTGCCGCCGGGTTGCCGCGCGCGCTATCACGCGGCCGCGCATTACGCCGCCGGTTTCGTCATCACCCTGCTGAACGAGGCGGTCGAACTCTGGCAGAGCTTCGGCGTCGGGCGCGAGGATACGATACGCGCGCTGCTGCCGCTGTTGCGCGGCACCGCGGCTTCGGTCGAGCGTTCGGGCCTGGCACAGGGCCTGGCAGGGACGTTTTCACGCGGTGATATCGGTACGCTGGAAAAGCACCTGGCCGAACTTGCCCGCGCCGGCCCGGACGCCTTGCGACTGTACTGCGAATTGGCATTGCGCTCGATACCCCTGGGACTGGAGCGCGGCGGTTACGACGAGGAGCGCGCCGCGGCGATGCGAGTGCTCCTGCAACGCGCATTGAAACAATGACGCTGTGCTAAGCTGACAGCGCAATGATCGAAACGGCGACGCCTCGACGCGCTGCGATTGCCTGCGCAGCGCTTTCTGGCTAATCTTGAATTGGGCGCAAACTAATACCAAAGTGTCCGCACTCATCCTGGCAGGGAGAAAGCCGTGACCGAAAAGATCTGGTTGAAGGAATACCCGGCGGGCGTTCCTGCGGAGATCGACGCCAGCCGTTACGGGTCGATTCCACAGCTGTTCGAGAATATTTTTCGCAAGTTCGCCGAACGGCCGGCCTACAACAACTTCGGCTGCAGCATGACTTATGGCGAGCTGGATCGGCATAGCCGTGACTTCGCCGCCTTCCTGCAGGGTTTGCCGGGCATGAGCAAGGGCGAGCGCGTCGCCATCATGAGCCCCAACCTGCTGCAGTACCCGGTGGCGCTGATCGGCATCCTGCGCGCCGGCATGATCGTGGTCAACGTCAATCCGCTGTATACGCCGCGCGAGCTCGAACACCAGATGAAGGACTCCGGCGCAAAAGCGATCGTCATCGTCGAGAACTTCGCCGCTACGCTGCAACAGGTTATCCGGCAAACTCAGGTGGAGCATGTGATCACCACGCAGCTCGGCGACCTGCTGCCTCCGCCCAAGCGCTGGATTGTTAACTTTGTCGTCAAGCGGCTGAAGAAAATGGTGCCGGCCTGGCGCATTGACGGTGCGATCGATCTGCGCGCGGCGCTGGCGCGCGGCGCTGGCGCGAAGCTCAAGCCTGTCGTGCTCGCCCCAGAGGATATCGCTTTCCTGCAATACACCGGCGGCACCACCGGTTCGTCCAAAGGCGCAATGCTGACGCATCGCAATATCCTCGCGAACATCGAGCAGGCAGGCGCATGGATCGGCGGCAAACTCAAGGAAGGCGAGGAAACCGTGATTTCGCCGCTGCCGATGTATCACATCTTTTGCCTGACAACGACCCTCTATTTCATGAGCCTGGGTCTGGTCAACGTGCTGATCACCAACCCGCGCGATTTGCCTGCATTCGTCAAAGAACTGCGGAAATGGAAGTGGTCGGTGCTTGCCGGGGTGAACACGCTGTTCAACGGACTGCTCAACACGCCCGGTTTCGGCGACCTCGATTTCTCGGGCCTGAAGGTAGTCGTCGGGGGCGGCGCGGCGGTGCTGAAGCCGGTGGCGGAAAAATGGCAGCAAGTGACCGGCCACCATCTAACCGAGGCCTACGGGCTTACCGAGACCTCTCCCGCGGCAAGTATCAATCCACTGGACACGCCGTGGAACGGCAGCATAGGACTGCCGATTTCTTCCACCGAGTTCTCGATCCGCGACGACGATTTCAATGATCTGCCGATATGGACTGGCAGTGGCGACATCGAGAAATGCACCGGCGAAATCTGCATCCGCGGTCCGCAGGTGATGAAGGGATACTGGCAGCTGCCCGGGGAAACCGCCAAGGTGCTGCAAAACGGCTGGCTCAAGACTGGCGACGTCGGCTACATGAACGCCAAGGGCTATGTCACCATCACCGACCGCAAGAAGGACATGATCCTGGTGTCGGGTTTCAACGTCTATCCGAACGAGATCGAGGGCGTGGTCGCGACGCACCCCGGCGTGCTCGAGTGCGCCGCGGTGGGCGTGCCCGACGAGAGATCGGGAGAGGCGGTGAAGGTGGTAATCGTCAAAAAGGACCCCGGCCTCAGCAGCGACTCGGTGATCGCGCACTGCAGGCGGGAGCTTACCGGCTACAAGATTCCGAAGCACGTCGAATTCCGCGACAGTCTGCCGAAGACGCCCATAGGCAAGATTTTGCGGCGGGAGTTGCGCGGGAAATAGGCCGACTCCGCGCACACTAAAAATGAAACCAGGCGACGACGCTTTTGCGCGCGGGCGGCGAGAGTGGCTCAGGCATGCGCTGCTAGGCGCCGCCGCCATGCCCCTGCTGCTGCGCGATGCGCTGGCCGAGCGCAAGCAGCCCAGCGGCTTGGTGATGCTCAAAGGCAAGGTGCTGGTCGACGGCAATGCCGCAAGCGCCGGCACAGTGGTAAAACCCGGAGACAGCGTTGTCACCGCCCCCGGCGGCTTGGCCGTGTTCGTCGTCGGCAAGGACGCGTTTCTGCTGCGCGAGAGCAGCGAACTGCTTACTGCAGGCAGTCGCGCGCTGATCACGTCGATGCGCCTGGTCACGGGCAAGCTGCTGTCCGTGTTCGGTCGCGGGCGGTGCACTATCACCACCCCCACCGCCACCATCGGCATCCGCGGCACCGGCATTTATATCGAAGTCGAGCCGGAGCGCACCTACGTTTGTACTTGCTACGGCGTGGTGGATCTGCAGGCGCGGAACATGCCCGCTGCCCGCGAGACGGTGCGCACCATCCATCACGACGCGCCGCGCTACATCTATGCACACGGCGCCATGCCGATCAAGATGATCGAAGTTGCGCCGGTAGTGAACCATAGCGATGCGGAACTGATCATGCTGGAGGCGCTGGTGGGTCGGGAGCCGCCCTTCGTGGGTTTGGGCGAGCCATACCAGGACTATTGACGAAGGCGGAAATCAGGCCTGCAGCTGTTCAGTGCTCGAGCACGTAAGTGCCGGGCGCCGGACAAAGCGCCGGATATCGCGGCGTCGCTATCGGCGGTGCCGGCCGCGCCGATATCAAGTCATGGCGACGGGAAAATCAGCGCTTTGTTTGACCTCGCTCAAGTTCCGGCGGGGTGCCGCGATCGAACGGGGAAACGCTTATAATCGGCGGGTTCCAAATGGAGTGCCGTCAAATGAATCCGGTTCATCGCCTGTTCGACCACCAATCGAATGTCAGCATCAGCCGCACCGAGGAAATCATCGCCGACATCAAGACCGGCAAGATGGTCATCCTGGTGGATGAGGAAAGCCGCGAGAACGAGGGTGACCTGCTGCTTGCGGCGGATTTCGTCACGCCGGAGCAAATTAACTTCATGGCCCGACACGCACGCGGCCTGATTTGTCTCACGCTGACCGAAGAACGCTGCCGCCAGTTGGAGCTCGCGCCGATGGCGCAGGAGAATCGCTCTTCCCACGGCACGGCATTTACGGTTTCGATCGAGGCGGCGACCGGGGTCACCACCGGCATATCGGCGCACGATCGCGCCCGCACCGTGCAGACGGCAGTGGCGCATGGGGCCAAGCCGGAGGACATCGTCCAGCCCGGTCACGTATTCCCGATCGCCGCGCAGCCGGGCGGCGTGCTGGTGCGCGCTGGGCATACCGAAGCCGGATGCGACCTGACGGCGCTGGCAGGCCTCACGCCCGCCGCTGTGATTTGCGAAATCATGAAAGACGACGGCAGCATGGCCAGATTGCCCGATCTGATCGAGTTCGGAAAGGAGCATGGCCTGAAAATCGGCACCATCGCCGATCTGATCCATTTCCGCAGCCAGACAGAGTCGCTGGTCGAGCGCGTGGCCGAGCGCGATATTTCCACCTCTCATGGCAGCTTTCGCCTGATCGCCTATCGCGAGAAGATCTCCGGCGCAACCCACCTGGCGCTGGTGCGCGGAGCCATTGACGCCGACACGCCTACGCTGGTGCGGGTGCACGAACCGCTGTCCGTGCTCGACCTGCTCGATACCGGGGAGGGTACGCATTCCTGGGGCGTGCACGACGCGCTGGCGGCGATCGGTGCGGCCGGCAGCGGGGTCATGGTGCTGCTCAATTGCGCAGAAAGCCCGCTACAACTCGCCGAGCGCGTCGCCAGCCAGGCCAAGCCGCGGCCGGCGGCCAAAGTGGAGCTTCTGACCTATGGCATAGGCGCGCAGATCTTGCGCAGTCTCGATGTGGGCAAAATGCGGCTGATGGCCACGCCGCGCAAGATGCCCAGCATGGCGGGCTGGGACCTGGAAGTGTCCGAGTACGTGCTGCCCAAGGCAGAGCAATGAGGGAGATCAAGCCCGAGCTCAACGGGGCGGAGCTGCGCATCGCCGTCGTGCGCGGTCGCTTCAACGAGGACATCGGCGCGGCCTTGCTCGCCGCTTGCGTCGAGCGCCTGACGGCGCTAGGCGTCGCGCCCGGACGCATTACGCAGCTGAGCGTCCCCGGCGCATTGGAGATCCCGCTCGCGCTGCAACAACTCGCCGCCACCGGCCACTACGATGCGCTGATCGCGCTGGGTGCGGTGGTGCGTGGCGATACCTATCACTTCGAGGTGGTCTCCAACGAGTCCGCCGCCGGCATTACCCAAGTGCAACTCGATGCGGGCATGCCGGTTGCCAACGGCATACTCACGACCGACACCGAGGAACAGGCCATGGAGCGGGTGCGCCAGAAGGGCGGCGACTGCGCCGAGGTGGCGGTGGAGATGGCCAATCTGGCCAGGGAAATCAGGAATGAAAAACGCACGGCATAAGGCGCGCGAGCTGGCGTTGCAGGGCTTGTACCAATGGCTGCTGGCTGAGGAACATGCGGACGAGATCCGCACGCATCTGGCCGAGTTCAAGGGCTACGACAAGGCCGACCAGAAGTATCTTGCCCAGCTGCTCAACGGCGTCATCGCCGATGCCGCCGAGCTTGAAGCCGCGTTCGCTTCCCTGCTCGATCGGCCCGTACAAGAGCTCTCGCCGGTGGAGCGCGCTGTGCTGCTGATAGGTGCCTACGAGCTGGCGCACGTGCCCGACGTGCCCTACAAGGTGGTGATCAACGAGGCGGTGGAACTGGCGAAGTCCTACGGCGGCACCGATGGCCACAAGTACGTCAATGGCGTGCTGGACAAGCTTGCCGCCAGCTCGCGTCCGGCCGAGGTCAAGGCGCGCAAGGCCGGCGGGGGAAAGGCGGCGGCCTGAACTTGGTCTCCGAATTCGAGATCATCCGCAGTTATTTCACCCGCCCGGTGCGGCGCGCGCTGCTGGGCGTGGGCGACGACTGCGCTTTGATTGCACCTGAACCAGGGACAGTGTTCGCGGTGTCCACGGACATGTTGGTCGAGGGAAAGCACTTTTTCTCCGACGCCGCCCCCGCCGATCTGGGCCACAAGGCCTTGGCGGTGAATCTCTCCGATCTTGCGGCGATGGGCGCGGCGCCGCGCTATGCCACGCTTGCGCTGGCGCTGCCCGAAGCCGACGCGGACTGGCTGGCGCAATTCACGCAGGGGTTTTTCCGGCTCGCCGACGCCTTCGGGGTCGAGTTGATAGGCGGCGATACCACGCGCGGGCCAAGGAATATTTCGATTACGGTGATGGGCGCAGTGCCGCAGGCGTTCGCGTTGCGCCGCGACGGGGCCAAAGTCGGGGACGAGGTATGGCTGTCGGGCTGCGGCGGAGATGCGGCGCTGGCGCTGGCGCACTTGAACCGGCGTATCCGCCTCAGCGATGCGGTGCTGGCGCATTGTCTCACTCGTTTGCACACGCCGGTGCCGTGCATCGCGCTGGGCTTGGCGCTGCGCGGCATCGCGAGCAGCGCGATCGATGTCTCCGACGGCCTGGTGGCTGACCTCGGCCACATCGCCGAACGCTCCGGCGTCGCGGTGGAACTGCGTTTTGCCGAGCTGCCGCGATCGCGCGCGATCAAGGCTTGCGGGGACGAACGCCTCGCGCAGGAATGTCTGCTTGCCGGCGGCGACGACTACGAGCTTGCTTTTACCGCCAAGCCGGACGATCACAAGCGCATTGAGTCGATTGCATCCGAACTGGGCCTTGCGCTGACGCGCATCGGCAGCGTCACGTCGGGCGAACCGGGGCTGGTGTCGGTATGCGATGCGTCCGGGAAGATCATGCAAATCACGCGCAAAGGTTTTGATCACTTTGGCAGCTGATCCCATCCTGCACCCCAGCGCCAGCTTCATGCTCGCGCATCCGGCGCGTTTCATCGCGCTCGGTTTCGGCACCGGGCTGTCCCCCTATGCGCCCGGCACCGTCGGTACGTTGCTCGGCTTTCCAGTCTATTGGTTAGCCAGCGCATGGCTCGCGCCCTATGGGCCCCTGGGCATGCTCGCCTTCATCGCAGCCATGTTCCTACTCGGTGTGTGGGCCTGCGCGCGCACCGGGCGCGACCTGGGCGTCGCCGATCATAGCGGCATGAACTGGGACGAGATCGTTGCGTTCCAGCTGGTGCTGATGCTCACGCCGCAGGCTTGGCAGTGGCAGGCGTTTGCGTTTTTCGGTTTCCGCTTCTTCGACGTGCTCAAGCCGCCGCCGATACGCCAGGTCGACGCGCGGCTGAAAGGCGGCCTGGGGGTGATGTTGGACGATATTCTCGCGGCGTTCTATACGCTGCTGGCCATGGCCGTATGCAAGGCCGCATTAGGCTGATGCCCGATGCCCTCTGACACGCTCACTGCATTGGCGACGCGCATCGGCGCAAAGCTGAAGGCGCAAGGCTTGATGCTCGCCACCGCCGAATCCTGCACCGGCGGCTGGGTCGCCCAGGCGCTCACGGCCATCGCCGGCAGTTCGGACTGGTTCGATCGCGGTTTCGTCAGCTATTCGAACGCCGCCAAGCAGGAGATGCTCGGGGTAAGCGCCGACACCCTGGCCAGGCACGGGGCGGTAAGCGAGCAGACGGCGTGCGAAATGGCGGCGGGCGCGCTAGTCCACAGCCGCGCGCAAGTGGCGCTGGCGATCACCGGCATCGCCGGTCCCAGCGGCGGCTCCCCGGAAAAGCCGGTGGGTACGGTGTGCTTTGCCTGGTCGCGCAAAGACGCGTCGCCAATCGCGCAAACGCGGCAATTCAAGGGGGACCGCGAAAGCGTGCGGCGCCAGTCGGTGGCATTCGCGCTGCAGACTTTGCTGGAGTTGCTGGAAAGCAGCTGAACTGCGCCACCGGGCTTGACCCTGCCACCGGCGGGTCTAGAATGAATTGAAACCGCCCCCATATTCAATTCATGGTTCCGCTTCGTCCTGCTGCCGTCGCCGGCATGTTCTATCCCGCCGCTCCACGCGAATTGGCCGGGGAAGTGGACAGCTTGCTCGGGCACAGCGCAGGCGGCGGCCTCGTTCCGGGTTTTCCCAAGGCGCTGATCGTGCCGCACGCGGGCTACGTCTATTCGGGCGCCGTCGCCGCCGAAGCTTACGATAGGCTGCGCCCTGCGCGCGGGATCGTGCGCCGCGTGGTGCTGCTGGGTCCCTGCCACCGCGTGCCCGTGCGCGGTCTTGCGCTGCCGGATGCATCCGCGTTTGCTACGCCGCTGGGCCAAGTGCCGATAGACCGCGAGGCAGTCGAGTCGCTTGCGGGATTGCCGCAGGTCGTGGTGAGTAGTGCGGTCCATGCGGAAGAGCACGCCTTGGAGGTGCAACTGCCGTTTCTGCAGCGGGTGCTGGGGGAATTCAGCCTGGTGCCGCTGGCAGTGGGGGCGGCCACGCCGTCTGAAGTGGCCGAGGTCATTGAGAAGCTCTGGGGCGGCGAGGAGACGCTGATCGTCGTCAGTTCGGACCTGTCTCACTACCACGGCTACGACGAGGCCCGCACGATCGACCAGGGGACCGCCCGGGCGATACTCGATTTCTCCACTGCTATCGACCATGAGCAGGCCTGTGGTGCGACCCCGGTCGCCGGACTGCTCCTCGCGGCGAGGCATCGCGGCTTGAATGTGGAACTGCTCGATCTGCGAAATTCCGGCGATACCGCCGGCGGTCGCGGTCGCGTGGTCGGCTACGGCTCGTTCGCATTTTGGGACGGTGCGCCGCATTTTACGGCAGCACATGGGCGTAGCTTGCTGGGCATCGCGAGAAACAGCATCGAGGCTGCGCTGGGGGTTGCCGAGCCCCAGCCCCTGCCAGACGAGACCTGGCTCAAGCCGCTGCGCGCGAGCTTCGTCACGCTGACCCAAAACGGCAGGCTGCGCGGCTGCATCGGCAGCCTGGAAGCGCAGCGTCCGCTGGGCGAGGACGTAAGCCGCAATGCCCGCGCCGCGGCGCTGTCGGACCCGCGTTTCGTGCCGCTCGCGCGCGAAGAACTCGCCGCCACGCGCATCGAGGTGTCGCTGTTGTCGACGCCCAAAGTGCTCGCGTTTGCCGATCACGCCGACTTGCTCGCTCAGCTGCGGCCCGGCGAAGACGGTCTGATCCTGGAATGCGGCGGCGCGCGCGGCACGTTCCTGCCACAGGTTTGGGAAGGGCTGCCCGATCCGGAGCAGTTCGTCGCCGAACTCAAGCGCAAAGCCGGTCTTTCGCCGCAGCTGAGCACAGCCAAGTGCCGCATCCAGCGCTACCGTGTGCTCAAGTGGAAGGAAGATCGAGGAGAGGAAGCCGCATGAGCGTAGCCGAAAGCAAATATCCTGCGCGCTGGTGGCATCTGCTGCCTGACGGCAGGATGCAGTGCGATCTATGCCCGCGCGACTGTCGCCTGCACGACGGGCAACGGGGGCTCTGTTTCGTGCGCATGCGCGAGGGCGATCAGATGCTGCTCACCACTTATGGCCGCTCCTCCGGCTATTGCGTCGATCCGATCGAGAAAAAACCGCTCAACCAGTTCTATCCAGGAACCAGCGTGCTCTCCTTCGGCACCGCCGGCTGCAACCTCGCGTGCAAATTCTGCCAGAACTGGGACATCTCGAAATCGCGCGACATGGACAGCTTGGCCGACGCGGCCAGCCCGGAAGCGATCGCGCAGGCGGCGCAAAGGCTGGGCTGCAAAAGCGTGGCCTTCACCTACAACGATCCGGTGATTTTCGCCGAATACGCCATGGACGTGGCCGACGCCTGCCATGCCGTCGGTGTGCAGACGGTGGCGGTGACCGCGGGTTATATGCACGATGCGCCGCGGCGCGAGTTCTATGCCAAGATGGACGCGGCCAATGTCGATCTCAAAGCCTTCACCGACGACTTCTACGTCAAATTGACCGGCGCCCATCTCACGCCGGTGCTCGATACGCTGAAATACATCAAGCACGAGACCAGTGTTTGGCTGGAAATCACCACGCTGCTGATCCCGGGCAAGAACGACAGCGACGCCGAAATCGAAGCGCTCGCCGCCTGGATCGCGCAGGAACTGGGAACGGAGGTGCCGCTGCATTTTTCCGCCTTCCATCCGGACTGGAAAATGAGCGATATTCCGGACACGCCGGCGAACACGCTGACGCGGGCGCGCCGCATCGCGCTTGCGCGCGGGCTGCATTACGTCTATACCGGCAATGTACACGACACCGAAGGCGGCACCACCTTCTGCCCGCATTGCGGCAAGGCGCTGATCGTGCGCGACTGGTACCAGCTTCTCGACTACCGCGTCAGCGCCGACGGGCATTGCTGCGAATGCGGCGGCACCGTCGCCGGACGTTATCAGGCGTTCGACATCAAGCAGCAATTCGGTTCCAAGCGGATACCCGTCCATCTGGCGGCAACCTAGGTGCCAAAGGGCAGCGACACTTGACTTTCGGCGGAAGCTGTATAAAGATACAGGCACCGTCACTAGCCAGGGTTCGCCGTGGAAGCACTGACCTCCAAGCAACAGGAAATCCTTACCCTGATACGCCAGGCCATTGAAAATACAGGCCTTCCGCCCACGCGCGCAGAAATCGCCGAGGCCATGGACTACAGTTCGCATAATGCCGCCGAGGAACACCTGCGCATGCTCGAGCGCAAGGGCGCGATAGAGATCGTAAAGGGTTCGGCGCGCGGGATCCGCCTAAAGGACGGCGGCGGCATTCCGCTCATCGGGCGCGTCGCCGCCGGTTCGCCCATCCTGGCCGAGGAGCACATACAGGCGCATTACCAGGTCGATCCGGCGCTGTTCAAACCGCGTGCCGACTATCTGCTCAAGGTGCGCGGCATGAGCATGCGCGATGCCGGCATTCACGACGGCGATTTGCTCGCCGTGCACAAGACCGGCGAGGCCCGCGCCGGGCAAGTCGTGGTCGCGCGGCTACACGACGAAGTGACCGTGAAACGGCTGCGCCGTCGCGGCGCGATCGTCGAACTCCTGCCCGAGAACCCGGAATTCGAGCCCATCATTGTCGATACGCGGCGCGAGGAATTCGTCATCGAAGGCTTGGGCGTCGGGGTGATTCGTGCCGGCCGCGCCTTGTAGCGACTGCGTTTCCCCCATTTCGACCCGCCGTATCCACTGGGGGTTGCATAATTTCACAAACTGTATAAAAATACAGTCATGCGCCGGAAACCCGGTGTTTGTCGATGCACGCATTGCGACCGAAACCGAAGGAGATATTCATGGATGACAACAAAACGAAAGCCCTCGCGGCAGCGCTGGCGCAGATCGAAAAGCAGTTCGGCAAGGGTTCTATCATGCGCATGGATTCGGATGCGATCCAGGATGACGTGCAGGTGGTCTCCACCGGCTCGCTCGGTTTGGACATTGCGCTGGGCGTGGGCGGGCTGCCGCGCGGCCGCGTGGTCGAAATCTACGGGCCGGAATCCTCGGGCAAAACGACGCTGACGCTGCAGGTGATCGCCGAGATGCAGAAACTGGGCGGCACCGCCGCCTTCATCGACGCGGAGAACGCGCTCGACCCGCAGTACGCGCAAAGGCTCGGGGTGCAGGTCGAGGACCTGCTCATCTCGCAGCCCGACACCGGCGAGCAGGCGCTCGAAATCGCCGACATGCTGGTGCGATCGGGGTCGGTCGACGTGGTGGTCGTCGACTCGGTGGCCGCGCTGACGCCCAAGGCCGAGATCGAGGGCGAGATGGGCGAGCCGCAGATGGGTCTGCAGGCGCGCCTGATGAGCCAGGCCTTGCGCAAGCTCACCTCCAACATCAAGCGCACCAACACCCTGGTGATTTTCATCAACCAGATCCGCATGAAGATCGGCGTCATGTTCGGCAGCCCCGAGACCACCACCGGCGGCAACGCGCTCAAGTTCTACGCCTCGGTGCGGCTGGACATTCGCCGCATCGGCTCGATCAAGAAGAACGATGAAGTGGTGGGCAACGAAACGCGGGTGAAAGTGGTGAAGAACAAAATGGCGCCGCCGTTCCGCGAGGCGCTGTTCGACATTCTCTACGGCGAGGGAATTTCGCGCGAAGGCGAAATCCTGGAACTCGGCGTGAAGCATGACATCGTCGAGAAATCCGGCGCCTGGTACGCTTACAAAAAGGACAAGATCGGCCAGGGCAAGGATAACGCGCGCGAGTACCTCCGGGAACATCCCGAACTTGCCATCGAGATCGAAGCCCGCGTGCGCGAGGCGGTCGGCGTGAAAAATCCGGGCGCGAAGCCCGCTGCGCTGAGCGTCGTAGCGGGGTAAGCAGGGAGCGCAATTCCCGTGGCAGGCAGGGAAATCTCGCTGCGCGGGCGGGCGCTGGCCATGCTCGCGCGACGGGAGCATACTCGTGCCGAAATGAGGCACAAGCTCTCCCCCCACTGCGAAGATCCCGGGCAGGTCGAACAGTTGCTGGACGCGCTGGTGGCGCGCGGCTGGCTGTCGGAGACGCGTTTCGCCGAGTCCCGCGCCAACGCGCTGGCGCGCAAATTCGGCAGCCTTAAAATTGAGCACGACCTAAGGAGTCGCGGTGTATCGGCTGAAGTCGTCGAGCGCACCGTGGAGCAGGCGCGCGCGCAGGAACTGGAGAACTGCCGCAGCGCCTGGCAAAGAAAATTCGGCGCGTTGCCGCAAAGCGCCGCAGAGCGTGGCCGGCAGATGCGCTTTCTCGCCGGGCGCGGATTTTCCGCAGAAACGGTACGCCAGGTACTCAAATCCGGAGACGCCGACTGATGTCCGCCGGCGAACATGCAATGGACGGCTGGCGTGAGGAAATGCGCTCGGCCTATCTCTACCGGATAATGGCCGAAGCAGAAGCCGGCACGCCGCGCGCAGAGCTGTTCCGCGGGCTTGCAGCAGAGGCCGAGAGCCAGGCGCAGATCTGGGCGCGTCAGGCCGGAACCGCTGCGCCCGAATACGTGCCCGACCTGCGCGCGCGAACGGTCGCTGCGCTGGTGCGCCGTTGCGGCCCGCGTCCCCTGCGCGCGGTGCTGGTGGCGATGAAGGTGCGCGGTCTGTCGGTGTATTCGCATGCCGTGCCGGGTCATCATCCGGTGCCGACCACGCTCGAGGACGTGGGCAAGCGCCATCACGGCGTCAGTGGGGGCGGCAATCTGCGCGCCGCCGTGTTCGGCGTCAACGATGGCCTGGTTTCAAACGCGAGTCTGATCCTGGGCGTGGCCGGGGCTTCGGCAAACAACTCGATCATCTTGCTCTCGGGCGTTGCCGGACTGCTGGCCGGCGCATTTTCGATGGCGGCGGGCGAGTACGTGTCGGTGCGTTCACAGCGCGAAATGTTCGAGCATCAGATCGGCCTTGAGCGCGACGAACTCGCGCAGTATCCCGATGAAGAGGCCGAGGAGTTGGCGCTGATTTACGCCGCGCGTGGCCTTGCGCGGGAAGACGCATTGAGGCTGGCCAAGGCGATCATCGCCGATCCCGCGCAAGCCCTCGATACGCTCGCGCGCGAGGAACTCGGGCTGAATCCGGATGATCTCGGTTCGCCCTGGGGCGTCGCGATGTTCTCTTTTCTTTCGTTCGCCGCAGGCGCGCTGGTGCCCCTACTGCCGTTCCTCGGGCTCGCCGGAAACCGGGCGCTTCCGCTCTCCGTCGCAGCGACGGCACTGGCTCTGTTCGCAGTCGGCGCCGCCATCAGCCTGTTTACCGGCCGCGGGGCACTGCGCGACGGCCTGCGCATGCTCTTTATAGGCGCCGCCGCGGGCGCTTTGACCTACGCCATAGGCAATCTGCTCGGGGTGAGCCTGAACTGAACAGGCCTGCGGGCAGATGCGTGCGCCGCGCGCGGTCCGCCCCAGGGGATGCTTGGCACGGTGCGAGCGCGGATTTGCATGCGCGCCCGATTCAGGCGAAAATTCAATCTTTTACCCGAGGACAGCTGGAACTGCGGGTGCCTTGCGCCCGGCCCGAAGCGAAACTATGAAGTCAGCAGAGATACGCAGCAAGTTCCTGGAATTTTTCGCCCAGCGCGGGCATGCCGTGGTTGCCTCCAGCCCGCTGGTGCCGGGCAACGATCCGACTCTGCTGTTCACCAACTCGGGCATGGTGCAGTTCAAGGACGTGTTTCTCGGCAAGGAACAGCGCCCCTACAAGCGCGCAGCCACTTCGCAGCGCAGCGTGCGCGCCGGTGGCAAGCATAACGATCTGGAGAATGTCGGCTATACCGCGCGCCACCACACTTTCTTCGAGATGCTGGGTAATTTTTCATTCGGCGACTATTTCAAGCGTGACGCCATCCACTATGCCTGGGACCTGCTCACCGATGTGTACCGGCTGCCCAAGGACAAGTTGTGGGTGACGGTCTACCAGACCGACGACGAGGCCTATGACATTTGGGCTGGCGAGATCAAGGTGCCAAAAGCGCGCATCGCGCGCATCGGCGACAAGCCCGGCGGCGGTTCGGACAACTTCTGGCAAATGGGCGAAACCGGTCCGTGCGGACCGTGCAGCGAGATCTTCTACGATCACGGTCCCGGGATCGCGGGCGGTCCACCCGGCTCACCCGACGCGGACGGCGACCGCTATATCGAAATCTGGAACCTGGTGTTCATGCAGTACAACCGCGACGACGCGGGCAAGCTGCATCCCCTGCCCAAACCCTCGGTGGATACCGGCATGGGGCTGGAGCGCATCGCCGCCGTGCTGCAGGGGGTGCATTCCAACTACGACATCGACCTGTTCCAGGAGTTGATCAAAGCCGCCGCGCGCGAGACCCACGTCAAGGACCTGGCGAGTAACTCGCTCAAGGTTATCGCTGATCACATCCGCGCAACTTCATTTCTGATTGTCGATGGCGTGATTCCGGGCAACGAGGGCCGCGGCTATGTGCTTCGGCGCATCATCCGCCGCGCCATCCGCCATGGCTACAAGCTCGGGCAGACCGAGCCGTTCTTTTTCCGCCTGGTCGAGGAACTGGCGCGCGTCATGGGCGAAGCCTATCCCGAGCTAGTGAAGGCGAAGGATCGCGTGGCGCGCGTGCTCAAGACGGAAGAAGAGCGCTTCGCCGAGACCCTCGAACACGGCATGAAAGTCCTCGAAGGCGCGCTCACGCGCGAGGACAAGATGCTCGACGGCGAGACCGTGTTCCAGCTCTACGACACATTCGGCTTTCCGGTCGATCTGACCGCGGACATCGCGCGCGAGCGCGACGTGCGGGTCGACTATGCCGGCTTCGAGGCGGCGATGCAGCGCCAGCGCGAGCGCGCCCGCGCCGCTTCCAGGTTCACCGTGACCGCGGGCGTGGAGTACTCGGGTCGGCCGACCGAGTTCCACGGATACGACACGCTCACGCTCGAAGCGACGGTGGCGGCGCTGTACCGCGAAGGCGCGTCGGTCGAGGAGATCGGCGCCGGCGAATCCGCAGTGGTCGTGCTCGACCGCACGCCTTTCTACGCCGAGTCAGGTGGCCAAGTGGGCGACCGCGGGGAGCTCGCCGGCGCAAATGGCAGTTTCACCGTCGAAGATACGCAAAAAATCCAGGCAGAGGTGTTCGGTCACAAAGGCGAGCTCAAAGCCGGGCGGCTGCGTGTGGGCGAGCGCGTGATGGCCGCGGTGGACTGCGCGGCGCGCGCGAGCGCCGCATGGAACCATTCGGCCACCCACCTGATGCACGCAGCGCTGCGCAGGGTGCTCGGCGCGCACGTGCAGCAGAAGGGCTCGCTCGTAGATGCCCAGCGCACGCGCTTCGATTTCTCGCACAACGAGCCGATAAGCGACGCGCAGCTGCGCCAGGTCGAGGATCTGGTCAACCGGGAGATCCGCCACAATACGGAGATCTCAGTGAGGGTGATGAAATACGACGATGCGATCAAGGCGGGCGCGATGGCGCTGTTCGGCGAGAAATACGGCGACGAAGTGCGCGTGATCGGCATGGGCGAGTTTTCCACCGAGTTGTGCGGCGGGACCCATGTGCGCCGCACCGGCGACATCGGCTTTTTCAAGATCGTGTCGGAGTCGGGCGTGGCTGCGGGCATACGCCGGGTCGAGGCGGTCACGGCAGACGGGGCATTGGCGTGGGTGCAGGAGCAGGAGGCGCGCCTGGCCGAGGCTGCGGGCGTGCTCAAGGCACAGCCGCAGGAGCTGAGCCAGAAGATCGCCCAGATCATCGAAGGCGCAAGGGCGCTGGAGAAGGAGCTCGCGCGCCTGAAATCGAAAGTGGCGTCGGCGCAGGGTGACGATCTGGCAGCGCAGGCGCTCGAGGTAAGCGGCGTAAAGGTGCTCGCCGTGCCGCTGGACGGTGCCGATGCCAAGACCCTGCGCGAGACCATGGACAAGCTGAAGGACAAGCTCAAGTCCGCCGTCATCGTGCTTGCCTCGGCCGAGGGCGGCAAGGCAAGCCTGATCGCGGGGGTCACACCCGATCTCACGTCAAAGCTAAGAGCGGGAGAACTGGTCAATTTTGTCGCGCAGCAGGTCGGCGGCAAGGGCGGTGGACGCGCCGACATGGCACAAGCGGGCGGCAGCGAGCCAGCCAAGCTGCCGGCCGCCCTGGCCTCGGTGCAGGCATGGGTCCGGCAAAGACTTTCAAGCTAAGACTCCGCCGCAAATATCGACCTGGGGAGCTATCCTCTCGTTCGTTAGGGATTCCAAGGAGGCAGGATGAGCAAAGTCATTGCAATTGTCAGTTTCAGGCTGCCGCAGAAACAGACGCTGGAGCAGGCGACCGCGACGTTCCAGACCACCGCGCCCAAGTACCTGAAGCTGCCGGGGCTGCTGCGCAAGAACTATTTCCTCAGCGAGGATGGCCTGCGCGCCGGTGGAATCTACCTGTGGGAGTCGCGGCAGGCTGCCGAGCGTATGTATACGCCGGAATGGAAAACTTTCGTCAAAGGCAAGTACGGAAGCGATCCCGATGTCGTCTACGTCGATACGCCGGTATTGGTGAACAACGAGGAAGGAAAGATCGAAAGCCTTTGAACACCTGCGACTGACCGCTGGGCAGTCGTGGTGTGGAAGTGAATCCCGTCCAGTTGCGGGCCTATGCGAAGCGACTCGGGTATGCCCTACTTGCCAAACGAGTTGGATTCGTGATTGAATCGCTACTGGAATACCTCTGAAATGAACAGCGCCTACGCCTTTTGGTTTTACTTTTATGGCTTTCCCCAGCCGCTGGCGGAGGATTTGAGCTAAGTCGCACCCAAGTATCCCGAAAAACCGCCAGCGCCTACAGCCTGGCGGTTTTTTTTTACCCGAGACCAAGCTACGACCATGACCGCTATTGCACCAGCAACTATTCCGCCGACGCAAGCAGACGCGACCGACCGCCTGCGGGCTTACCGGTATCAAGGAGAAATCATGACCCACAGGGTTGACGACGTTCGTATCCGCGAAATCAAAGAGCTCGCGCCGCCCTCGCACGCGATCCGCGAGTTTCCCGTGTCGGAGGCGGCAGAGCGCGTCACCTACGAGGCGCGCCAGGGCATACACGGCATCTTGCACGCGGCAGACGACCGGCTGCTGGTGATCATCGGCCCGTGCTCTATCCACGACCCGAAATCAGCGCTGGAGTACGCACGGCGACTGGCGCAGGAGAAGGTCAGGCACGCGGCCGACCTGCTCATAGTGATGCGCGTCTACTTCGAGAAGCCGCGCACCACCGTGGGTTGGAAAGGCCTCGTCAACGACCCGTACCTGGACGGTACGTTCCGCATCAACGAGGGCCTGCGCCTGGCGCGCAGCGTGCTGCTTGATATCAACGAGCTGGGCGTGCCTGCCGGCGTCGAGTACCTGGACATGATCACGCCGCAGTACATTGCCGACTTGGTGAGCTGGGGCGCCATAGGTGCACGCACCACCGAATCCCAGGTTCACCGCGAACTCGCCTCGGGGCTGTCCTGTCCGGTCGGCTTCAAGAATGGCACCGATGGCAATATCCGCATTGCCGTGGATGCGATCAAGACTTCGCGCCAGCCGCACCATTTTCTTTCGGTCACCAAAGGCGGGCATTCGGCCATCGTCTCCACCAGGGGCAACGAAGATTGCCACGTGATCCTGCGCGGCGGACCCAAGCCGAATTACGAAGCGGCTAGCGTGGGCGCGGCGGCGAAGCAGCTCGCGGCGGCCGGACTGGAACAACGCCTGATGATCGATTTTTCCCATGCCAACAGCTCCAAGGACTTTCAGCGCCAGATGGAGGTTTGCGCGGACGTCGCCGGTCAGATCGGCGCGGGCGACGACCGCATTATCGGCGTGATGGCGGAATCGCATCTGCAGCCCGGGCGCCAGGACCTGGTGCCGGGCAAGCCGCTCGCTTACGGCGTATCCATCACCGATGCCTGCATCGGCTGGAATGAGAGTGTAAAAATGCTCGAGCGCTTGGCCGAGGCGGTGCGCAAGCGTCGCCTGGTGCACCAGGCCGAAGGCTAGCTGATTGTCAAAAGGGGGCTAAGGAAGGGACGGGCCCCTTCCTTTCCCATCCTAGCCGCCTTTTCCCCAAAGGGGACTTCCTACGGGGCGTATATTCCCCAAATCAGCGCTATTGAAAAGCGCTCCCCTTCTGAGAGCGGGAGGATGACGCTCCTTTTTTGCCGTGCGGGTAGCGTTTTTCAACAGCCTGCTAGCGTTTCCTTGCATTTGCCCGAACCTGCGCGCAAAGCGCAGACGCCGCACGGCTTCGCGTCGCATCCCGGCTGATCCGGCTTGAGGAGGCTTGGAAACTTGATTTGAGCTTAGCCCTCGGTTTCGGCATAATCGGTGGACGCTATGCTCGCAGGCGGGTCCTTCCCGGCCCCACCCGATGCGTCTGTATCGGATTGGCAACTTATGGCTGAAGACGGCAGAGACGATCACCTGGCGCACCTGGAATATCTCGGCGATGCGACCCAGTTTGCCGTGAAAATGCATCGCATGATCAGCTATTCGCCGCTGTTCGAAAATTTCAACATGGCGGAAATCCGGCTGATGAGCCACTTCATGCATGTCTACCACGGCGAGCCGGGCCAGGAGATCATCCACGAAGGAGAACAAGGTGATTTCATGCTGCTGATGATCGAGGGCAGCGTGGAAGTATTCAAACAAGATCGCTGGAACATGCCCAAGCTCATCGCCGCGGTCACTGCCGGCAAGACGCTGGGCGAGATGTCCATGATAGACGGCGAACCGCGCTTCGCGACTTGTGTCGCCGCGGAGCCTTGCGTGTTTGCGGTTCTGTCGCGCGAGAATCTGGCGCGCATTATTCTGGAACACCCGATTCTTGGCGCAAAAATCCTGATGGAACTGGTGTTGATGCTGTCACAGCGCTTGCGCCAGACCAGCATCAAGCTGGTAAGTCTGATGGACGTGGAGGGCAGTTAGGGCGGGCAGCTGCCGGCATATCGTCCTATGATTCTAGGCGGCCTTCGTCGCCGTCATTTTTTTCGCTCGCGCTTCGATTTTTCCGTCGATTTCCCTGCTGGTTGCCACAATACATCGTTGCCGCCGCCAGCGCGGTTCAGCGTCCGGCCCAAAACGAACAGCAGGTCGGACAGACGATTCAGATATTTTCGGGCCGCGGTTCCGACCGGTTCGGCGCGCGCGAGCGAAATCAGGGTGCGCTCGGCGCGGCGGCACACCGTGCGTGCGAGGTGCGCCAGGCTCGCCGCGCGTGTTCCTCCCGGCAAAATGAATTCCTTCAGCGGCGGCAGGCTCCGGTTGAACTCGTCCAGCAGCGTTTCCAGGCGAGCAACTCGGCTTTCGCTCATGCCGGCATTCCCGGGAATGCAGACCTCACCTCCCAGGTCGAACAGGTCGTGCTGAATGGCGGCGAGCGCCGAGCGAATGTCGTCGGGGAGTCCTTCCGCAAGCAGCAGGCCGATCGCTGAATTCAATTCATCGATTTCGCCCAGCGCATGCACGCGCGGGCTATCCTTGGGCACGCGCGAGCCGTCGCCTAGGCCGGTGTCGCCGGTGTCGCCGGTTCGCGTGTAGATTTTGCTGAGACGATGACCCATGCGCTTCCAGTGAAAATTATGTCCAGAAATTGTACCGCAGAGCGCGTGCAGAGCCTCGACACCTTACGAGAGGCCGACAATAAGCCGTCCTTCGCTCATGCGGCGGCCGAAATATGCGGCAGCGGGCCGAAGACGCCTGCGCGTGCGCTAGGAGAGGGCGTCTCGGCCGGCTAATATTGTAGATCCGCATCGGGTGGACAAGTCATTAAACATAGTAGAATAATTGGCCTCAATGGCCGAATTATAAACACCACCGCGCGGACGGCTTCGAAACTGCGCAGAGGAAGGATCCCCAAGTGCATTTACTGGAGAAATTGCGCGTTCGGCTGGCCTCCATGGCCTCGCTCGAGTACCTGCCCGAGCGCGTTTCGATGCTCTACCGGCTGTCGGGCACCGATGTGCCCATCATTATGGTGGCCGCGGGCATCACCGCATTTGCCTTGTGGGGCTATATCGGCGTCAGCCTGATAGTGAGCTGGTTCGTCTGGCTCGGCGTGGCAAGCGTGGTGCGCTACGCGATGGCTCGGGTATATCGCCGTGTTCAGCCGCCGGCGGAGGATGCCGCGAAATGGGAAAATTATTTTTGCATGGCCAGCGCGCTGATCGGGGCGGGCTGGGGCCTGGCGCTGATGTTTGTCGGAACTGAAGCGAGCTCGCTGCAGCAGATTTCGGTCACCTTCTTGATCAGCAGCATCGCCATGGGCCTGCCGCCCTCGCTGGCGCCCAGCCCCAAAGCTTTTACCAGCTTCATCCTGCCAATACTGGCGCCCATGGTCGCGATGCTGTTCAGCTTCGGCGGCGGACTCAACGCCTCCACCGGCTTGCTGATGCTGGTGTTCACCAGCGTGCTGCTGGGATTGTACCTGTCCAACCACCTGGCGCTGATGGAAACCCTGGCTTACGGCCACGAGAACACCGTGCTGCTGAAAAAGCTGCGCGTTGCCGAAAAATCCCTGACCGCAGCGCTAAGCGAGCAGCAGCTGATTTTCGACACCGCGGCCGTCGGCATTGCGTTTGTCAGCCAAGGCGCCGTGGTGAAAGGCAACCAGCGCTTCGCCGAGATCCTCGGTTATGCCGTAGATGAAATCGCCGGGCAATCCACCAACAACTGGTTCGCGTCGGAAGAGGATTTGACGCAAGCGGGCAGCCGCGCCTACGGGATTCTCGCGCGAGGCGAAAGCTATGCGGCCGAAGTGCTGCTGCGCAGGAAGGACGGCAGTTCGATCTGGGTGTTCACCGACAGCCGCGCTGTCGACCCGGCCAAGCCGCAGGACGGAATTATCATCGGCATGGCCGATATTACCGAACGCAAACGTGCCGAGGCGGCCTTGCGGCAGACCAAGGAGAGGCTCGATCTGGCGATGCAGTCGTCGGCTATTTCCATCTGGGAGTGGGACGCCAGGCGCGGCACGCTTTATCTGGACGCCGCGCTGGCGCAGATGACGGGCAGCGAGCCGCGCGAGCAGTATGTTGGGCTGGATGAAATGGCGCTGATGGTGCATCCGGAGGACGCCGATGCGGTGCGCCAGGCACTGGCCGACTGCATCAGCGGCCTGCGTCCGCTATACCGCATCGAGTATCGCCTGAAAATGGCCGATGCAGACTGGGTCTGGGTGCTAAGCCGCGGCCGCGTGGTCGAGCACGCGGATGACGGCGGCGCGCTGCGCATGACCGGAACCAGCGTCGACATAACCCAGCGCAAGCGCGCCGAGGTGGAGTTGCTCGCCGCCCTGCAGCGCGAGAAAGAGCTGTCGGAGATGAAATCCAAGTTCGTTTCCATCGCCTCGCACGAGCTGCGCACGCCGCTGGCGACCATACTGTCCTCCGCAGAGTTGCTGGAACATTACTCCGAAAAATTGTCCGCCGAAGACAAACTGAAAATGCTGTCCGGGATCCAAGGCGCCGTGAAACGGATGAACGCGCTGATCGAAGACGTGCTGATCATAGGCAAAGCCGAAGCGGGCGCCCTGCAATTCGATCCAAAGCCGGTGGATCTGCGCGATTTGTGCCACAAGGTGGTGGAGGAATTGCGCGGGGGCGTGGCCAAGCAGCGTGTGATTCAGTTCGAGCATCAGTTCAAGCGCAGCAGCCTGAATCTGGATGAAAAACTGCTGCGGCACATCCTTGCCAATCTGCTCTCCAACGCGGTGAAATACTCTCCCCCGGAGAGCGTCGTGTCCTTGCTGCTGGCCGAACGCGACGGGCAGGCGGTGATCGAGGTGCGCGACCAAGGCATAGGCATACCGCCGGCGGATCAGGCGCGCCTGTTCGAGAGCTTTTATCGCGCCTCCAACGTCGGCAATCGCCAGGGTACGGGCCTCGGGCTGGTAATCGCCAAAAAGGCGGTGGATCTGCACGGCGGCACCATTTCTGTCGACAGCGAAGTCGATGCGGGCACCTGCATCCGCGTGTGCCTGCCGCTGGAAGACAGGCGCCAAGCGGCCTGATCATGGCGCGGATATTGCTCATCGACGATGATCAGGCTAGCCTCGATTACATGGAGCAGGTGCTGCGTCTCGATGGACACGAGTTCGCGTGGGCGGCGGACGGCATGCAAGGCCTGGCGCTGGTGCAGAAATTCCGTCCGGAACTCATTATTTGCGACGTCGTCATGCCGCGTCTGGGCGGCTATGCAGTGCTGGAGGCTGTGCGCGCAAACCCGCAGACGTCTCGTGTTCCCGTGCTGCTGTTCTCCGCCTTCATGGACGACGAGGCACGCGCGATCGCCTTGCACCGAGGCGCAAGCGAAGTGCTGGCGAAACCTTTCGATGTGGAGCAGTTGCGCGCTGCCATCAGGCGTTGTCTGGAGCAGGAGCCGCGATGAAAAAAATCCTGGTAGTCGAGGACGAGGCGGCGATCCGCCTGAACGTGACGCTGATGCTCAAGGGGGAAGGCTACGAGGTGGAGTCGGCCGAGGACGGGCGCGCCGGCGTCGAGCATGCCAAGCGCTTCGCGCCGGACCTGATCGTCAGCGATGTCATGATGCCCCAGCTCGACGGATTCGGCATGCTGGAGGCGCTGCGCGCTGATGCGCGCTTCGCCGACACGCCGTTCATCTTCCTTACGGCACTCAACGACAGGAGCAGCATGCGCCGTGGCATGAACCTTGGCGCGGACGATTTTCTCAACAAACCGTTTTCGCGTGAAGAGCTGACTGAAGCCGTGAATTCGAGGCTCAAAAAATACGAGAACGCGGTGCGCTCGCTGGCACAGCGCCTGGTCTCCGGAAACGACGAGCTTAGGCGCTGGTACCGGCAGAACCTGACCGGTGCCGAAGCCGAGCGGCCGATGGCGTTCGGGGAAACCGCCGGCATGACCGGCAAAATGACCGTAGCAACGGTGCTGTTCGCCGACATCCGCAATTTCACCACTTATTCGGAGCGTCTCACCGCCGGCCAAATCGCCGAATTGCTCAACGCTTATTTCGAGGCCGTGTGCCAGCCGATCGTGCGCAGCGGCGGTCGCATTGCCAAGCTGATCGGCGACGGCATCATGGTGGTGTTCGATGCGCGCGTCGAGGACGGCGAGGATAACCATGCCTACCGGGCAATCCGAGCCGGTCTGGGTATCGTGCTTGCGGCGAACAAATTCGGCGAATGGTTCAAGCAGCACTTCGATCTGGGGGCGATGCCCGAATTCGCGACCGGCGTAGGAATTCATACCGGCGAGCTGATGGAGGTGCGCATCGGACCCCTCGGAGCCGAGGACCTGACCGTGGTGGGCGACAGCGTCAACGTCGCTTCGCGCCTGGAGGGGCAGACCAAGGAGTTGGGCTGGCCGCTGGTGGCGAGCGCGGCCGCAGTCAGCATGGCCGGGAGCCTGGTGACCACCGGGGAGTCGCGCATGCTGGAGCTGCGCGGCCGCGATGCGCCGATCGAGGCCGTGGAAGTCATCGGCGTTGGCGTCGCTGCCGGCGCGCCGGAGGGGTCGATCACGGTACCCGTATCGCTGCGCGAGGCGCTCGCGGAAAATGCACAAATGACCGCGCGCGCCGCCAAAGCGGCATTGTCGGAAACGCTGCGCATCATCACCAGTGAACTGTCGCGGGCGATTGCGGCTGGCCGGCCGCTGCAGATCAAAGGGTATCGGGTGCTGAAAAAGATCGGGGAAGGCGGAATGTCCAATGTGTTCCTCGCCGAGCGCGATAGCGACGGCGCGCAGGTAGCCCTTAAGATACTCAACGCGAAGCCCAGTGACGACAAGCAACTGCTGCAGCGCTTCATCCAGGAGTCGGCGTTGATTTCCGACATCGATCATAAGAACGTGGTCAGAATCTACGACAAGGGGTTCACCGACGACTACGCCTATATCGCAATGGAGTATTTCACCCGCGGCAGCCTGAAGGACCAGATCGCCAAGGGCCTGACGCCGCGCGAAGCGATGTCGCTGCTGGCGCAGGCGGCCGCAGCACTGGCGGAGATCCATCGCCTCGGCATCGTGCACCGCGACGTCAAGCCGGCCAACATGATGTTGCGCGCCGACGGCACCATGGCGCTGGCCGATTTCGGCATCGCCAAGCGTACCCAGGGGATGGACCGGACCGTGCACGGCGAGTTCTTCGGCACGCCCTATTACATCTCACCGGAGCAGGCCAACGGCAAGCCGGCGACCGAGCGCTCCGACATCTACAGCCTGGGCATCATTTTTTACGAAATGCTCATGAACGAGAGGCCGTTCGACGGCGGTTCCATCGTCGAGTTGATCACGCAACACGTGCACGCCCCGGTGCCGCGGCTGCCGGATGCCTTGTCGGACTACCAGGTGCTGGTCGACGGCATGCTGGCCAAGGATCCGGCTGAACGCCTGCAGAGCGCGGACGAGGTGCTCGAGGTCTTCGATCGCGTGTGGACACAGATCGCGTTGCGTGCAAGTTTTGCACGGGGGCCGGGTTGACGCGCCGCTGGCGCAAGCCGGAATGGAACTGCGTACCGCGTTGCCAGGGCGCGCGAAGTGAATAGACTGTCGATCATCATCCCTACGCTCGACGAAGCCTCGATTATCGCTGCTACCCTGCAGTCTTTGGCCGGCTTGCGACGCGACGGCCATGAGATTATCGTCGCCGACGGCGGCTCCGGCGATGCGACCATGGCCCTGGCCCTGGGTCTGGCCGACCGGATCGTTGCTTCGCCGGCCGGACGCGCCGAGCAGATGAATGCCGGCGCCCGCGCCGCTGCGGGCGACGTGCTCCTGTTCCTGCACGCCGATTCGCGCCTGCCGCCGCAGGCCGATCGCTCGATTCTGCAGGGCCTGGCCGGCAGCGATTGCGCCTGGGGCCGTTTCGACGTGCGCATTGCGGGCGCCCATCCATTGCTGCGCCTTGTCGAAACCATGATGAATCTGCGTTCCCGGCTGACGCGCATATGCACAGGCGATCAGGCCATTTTCGTCCGACGCGAAGTGTTCGAAGCCCTGGGGGGCTATCCCCGTCAGGCCTTGATGGAAGATATCGCCATCAGCGTGCTCCTGCGCCGCATATCCGCACCGTTGTGCCTGCGCGAGCGCTGCCTCACTTCGGCGCGCCGTTGGGAAAGCGATGGCGTGTTGCGCACGATTGCACTGATGTGGTGGTTGCGCCTGCAGTATGCATTCGGCGCGGCGCCGGCGCGGCTCGCCCGCGCCTATTCGCGGCGTGGCCATTAACTGCCGCGTCCTGATTTTCGCCAAGGCGCCCACGCCGGGCCATGTGAAGACACGCCTGATTCCGGCATTGGGCGGGAGCGGCGCCGCAGAGTTGCAGCGGCGGCTGATAGAGCGCACGCTGCGCACGGCGGTCGCGGCGAGGCTGGGCACGCCGGAGCTGTGGTGCGCGCCCGGGCCGGATGACCCGTTTTTTGCGTCCTGCGCGGACAAGCACGGCGTCAGTCTGCAGCCCCAGGGTGAGGGCGATCTGGGAATGCGCATGGCGCGCGCGCTGGAGTCCGCGCTGGCGTCGGACTCGCCGGCGCTATTGATAGGCTGCGACTGCCCGGCCCTGACGCCGGATTACCTATGCGAAGCGGCTGCCGCACTGGCGGCAGGAAACGATGCAGTGTTCGGCCCGGCTGAGGACGGCGGCTATGTGCTCGTCGGTGTGGCGCGCAGCTCGCCGGCGCATCTGTTCGAGGATATTGCCTGGGGCACGGCGACGGTAATGCAGGAAACGCGCGCGCGACTCGCGCGCGGCAACTGGCGCTGGCGAGAATTGGCGCTGCTGTGGGACCTGGACCGGCCGGAGGACCTGCCGCGGTTGCGCCAGCTGGGTGTCTAGGCAAAAATAAAAAAGACAGGACAACCGGTGCTTACCGGCCGCCCTGCCTGCGCGGGGGAGAGGAGGAGGAGAACCCGCGAAACTCTTGCTGCCAAAATTATCGGTAGCTTTCACTTAAATAATAGACGAAGTCTAAACACCTGCTAACTATTTGTCGAATCGATTGTTTGAATTTAATATATCTGTCTTGTGGATATTAGAAATATCGATCTCAACCTGCTGGTCGCCTTGGATGCGCTGTTGGCTGAGCGCAGCGTGTCGCGCGCCGCGGTGCGCCTGCGTCTGTCGCAGCCCGCCACGAGCGCGTTGCTGGCGCGCCTGCGCGAACTGTTCGGCGATCCTCTGCTGTTGCGCAGCGCGCGTGGCATGCTGCCGACGCCGCGCGCGCTGGAGCTGCTGGCTCCGGTAAAACAGGTCCTGGACGAGATCGAGACCATCGTTCAGCCGCCCGCAGCATTCGACGCGGGCCGCGCGGCGCACAGTTTTACCTTGTCGGCCTCGGACTACGTCGAATACGCGCTGCTGCCGAGGCTGGTCGATTATCTCGAGCACGAAGCCCCGGGCGTGCGCCTGGGAGTAAGGTCGATCGACCTGCAATTGGTGGCAAAGCAGATGGAAAGCGGCGAGGTCGATCTTTGCATCACCGGGATGCAAAACGCCCCGGCCGGCTTGCATTTGCGGCCGCTCTATACCGAGCGGCTGGTGTCGGTCGTGAGACGCGATCATCCGGCTGTTGGCGCAAGCCTGACCCTGGATGAGTTCTGCAGCCTGGAGCATATCCAGGTGTCGGTGCCCGGCAGTGGCTTCAGCACCCATATCGACAATGCGCTGGCCGCGCGGGGGCGCAAGCGCCACGCGCGCCTGACGGTGCCGCATTTTCTTCTGGTGCCGGAGATCGTCGCCCGCTCCGACATGATCAGTTCCTTGCCCGAGCGTCTGGCGCGCGGCTACGCGAAACAGCTGCGCATTTTCGATCCTCCGGTCGAACTGCAAAAATTCACCGTGGGGGAGATGTGGCACGAGCGCAACCAGCGCGATCCGGCGCAGCAGTGGCTGCGCGACGTATTGGCGGAGCTGGCGCAGGCGCCGCAGAAATAGCCCGGCTGGGCGGGTCCGTGGACCCGCCATGGTCCGCGCAAGCAGCTTAGCGCGCACGAGATCGTTGTTACAATTGACTTGAATCGAGCAAGGACACTTACCATGAGCGATGAACTCTGTTTCCTGCAGGCAACCGAATTGGCGCAGCGCATCCGGCGTAAGGAACTGTCGGCACGCGAACTGATGCAGGCCTCATTGGCGCAAATCGAGCGCCTCAACCCGAAACTCAATGCCATCGTCAGCCTGTACGCCGAGCAGGCGCTGGCGCAAGCGAGGGCCGCGGACGAAAAGCAGGCACGGGGCGAGGTACTCGGGGCCCTGCACGGTCTGCCGGTCGCGCACAAGGATCTGTTCTTGACCCGCGGCATGCGCACCACCTTCGGTTCGCCCATTTTCAAGGACTTCGTTCCCGAGCAGAATTTGCTGATCGTGGACCGGCTGCAGGCGGCGGGGGCGATTTCCGTAGGCAAGACCAATACCCCCGAATTCGGCGCCGGCTCGCAGACTTTCAATGCGGTATTCGGCAAGACGTTCAATCCTTACGACACCAGCAAGACCTGCGGCGGCTCCTCCGGCGGCGCGGCGGTGGCACTGGCGGCCGGGATGGTGCCTTTGGCCGACGGCAGCGACATGGGCGGTTCGCTGCGCTGCCCGGCGAATTTCTGCAATGTCGTAGGCTTGCGCCCCTCGCCCGGGCGCGTGCCGATCTGGCCGGCGAAGACCGGCTGGAGCACGCTGGGCGTGCAAGGGCCGATGGCGCGCACGGTAGCCGATTGCGCGCTGATGTTGAGCGCCATCGCCGGCCCGGACGCGAAGAGCCCGATCGCAATTGCCGAACCGGGCAACCTGTTTTCGCGGCCGCTCGCGCGCGATTTCAAGGGCGTGCGCGTCGCCTGGAGCGCCGACCTAGGCGGACTGCCGCTGGATGCGCGCGTCGCCGCAGTGCTGGCGTCGCAGCGCGCGACCTTCGCCGCGCTCGGCTGCACGCTCGAGGAGGCGACGCCCGATCTGTCCGACGCGAACGAAATCTTCCAGACCCTGCGCGCCTGGCAGTTCGAGCTGGCTTACGGCGAACTGCTCGACCGCCACCGCGATCAGCTCAAGGACACGGTGGTGTGGAACATCGAGGCGGGCAGGAAGCTTTCCGGTCCCAGCATCGGTGCGGCGGAATCGAAGAGAACCGCGCTGTATGAACGCATGCGCAGCTTCATGCAGCGCTACGAGTTTCTGATCCTGCCGGTGAACCAAGTGCCGCCATTCGACGTGGACCAGCCGTATGTCACCGAGATCAACGAAGTCGCCATGGATACCTACATAGACTGGATGAAGTCCTGTTACTTCATCACCGTCACCGGCCATCCGGCGGTCTCCGTGCCCTGCGGCTTTACCGCGGAAGGTTTGCCCGTGGGGGTGCAGATCGTCGGGAGGCACCAGGACGATTTCGGCGTGCTACAGCTGGCCTACGCATTCGAGCAGGCGACGCAGTTGTGGAAGCGCCACCCGGTGATCGCCACTTCACAATAGAGCCGTTCGAAGGCCGGCTCAGTCGCACGGCGCCGGCGGCCGCCATTGGGACCCAGCTGCTGGCCGAAAACGCACGCGCACGCGTCAGAGGCGGCGTCCGTGATCGCGGCGCAATAGCATGCTCAGCGTCAGACCGAGCGCGACCGCCAGCAGCGTGAACAGCAAACCGAACACCCACGAATAGTCCAGCGCAACCTGCGAAAGCCACAGCTCGATACCGACCTCGTTCACCTGCAGGACGCTAGAACGATGCGCGACCAGCCGGCCATTGCGGAAGGCATAGATGTCCAGCCGATAGGCTCCGATGGGCAGCGTGGCCGGCAGCGGAAAATTCGCCGAGAACAAACGTCCGCCGTCGATACGAACATCGCTGCCCAGCTTGCGGAACAGGCCCTGCTTCTGCTTGAGCCGTTCGAACGCGGTCTGCCAATCTTCGTATCCTGGCGTGGGACCGCCGCTGACCTGCGCCGCCGCCAGATTCGAGTGGAAGGTCAAACCATGGCGCTCCAGCACCAAGCGATCGGCGATTTCGTTCAATGGCCGGTTGCTCAGCAGGTACACCAGCCCCGGCACATGATCCACACGCTGTTTGCCGCCCTTGAGCCAGAACGGCCCGACCCGCTCCTTGCGCGACAAAGCCGCCGACTCGTCCGGCGACGTGACGCGGATGACGATGTCGCCGGAACGCGACGTACTGCCGAACACAAATACATGCTGCCCGGTAAACCCCGTTGTGATCTTGACGTGGCTGCTCGCCAGATCGGTCAACATTCCCGAGTCGGCACGCGCGCCGGTCAGCCATGCGCTGCAGCACAACAGCAAGCCCCAGACGAAGGCGCGCTTCAATACACTCATGGCCCCACTCCGACCAAGCTGTACAACTCGGCAGGTGTCAGCAGCAAGCCGAACAAGAACTTGATTGCAACGGCCAGCAGGATCAGCGCCAAAAGCAGGCGCAGCTTCTCGCCCGGCAGGATCGAACTCATGCGCGCGCCCCACTGGGCGCCAAGGGATGATCCGACGATCAAGGTCAGCGCCAATATCGGATCCAGCGAGTGATTGATGCCTGCCTGCATCACGCTCACGACCGCGCTGGTGGCGACCATCAGCAACAGCGAGGTGCCGATTGCCACCTTGGTCGGAACGCGCAACAGATAGATCATCGCCGGCACTGCAACGAATCCGCCGCCCATGCCGAGCGCGTTGAGCACACCGATAAACGCGCCGAGCAGCAGAGGCAACAGAACTGACATTCGCCGCTGCGCCACGTAGAAGTCCATCTGTCCGGGCAGCCAGCTGAGCGGTTCTGCCGCGGCTGGAGCCGCGGCATGCGCAGCCGCGGCCGGAGCGCCAGGCGCTGCCGCGGCCGTGAAACCGCGGAACACCGAACGTATCGACTCAACGAAGGTGACGGTGCCAACGGTGCCGAGAATTGTGATGTAGGTGAAGACAAGGATGGTCTCGAAGTGGCCCCCTCGCTCCAGAATCCGCGATGCGTATGTGGCGGCGGCGGCAGTACTCCAACTGCCGAGCAGCAAGGCAAGCCCAAAACGCAGGTCCATGTTGCCAAGGCGCCAGTGCGAATAGCTGCCGGCAGCCGCGCTGCCCGCGGTCACTGCGCGTGTCGTACCCACAGCGACCAGCGGCGGTACGCCTATAATCATCAGCAACGGTGTGAGCAGAAAACCGCCGCCAACGCCGGTCAGAGCGGAAAGGCCGCCGATGGAAACGCCGAACACGAGAACCAGGAGCAGGTTCACATCCATGTGGGCAATCGGCAGAAATATTTCCACGCTGAACTAACCTTCGCAATGTACAGAGAGAGAATTAATGAGCCCGAAAATTCGCGAATCCGGCAGCCCTACGCACCGGACTCTTTGCGGTATTTTTCGAGCGATTCGCAGATCATGGATCTGGATACGTCCGGCGGCACCACCAATACCGGCACTGGCAGCATATCCGCCAGTTTCGCGCCGAGATGATCGCCGGCGCGGTCCCGCAACAACTCCGTTTTCTTTTCGCTGCCCACGCCGTCACGGCCGGTTACCACCATGATAATTTCGGGATGCGCCCGCACCACTTTCCGGATTTCATCCGCCGGCTCGCCGTCTGCGATGTAGAACTTCGGCTCTACGTCACAACTGAGCCGGATCTTCTCGGAAATGTCGGCGAGCATCGCTTCGGCCTGTACGCGGATGTCGTCTTTAAGGCGGGCTTCGACGCCCACCCAGAAACTCAGTACCGGCACATCCAGCACGTTGAGAAGACCGACATGCATGCCGAGCAGTTGCGCCATGCGCGAGCCGACGCCAGCCGCCATGATCGAATTGCGCGAACCGTCGATTGCAACGAGTACGGTACCTTTGGCGGGTTCTGTCATTTTGAACGCATTCCCTTCACAAACGATTCGGTTCGCTCCACCGAGACATAGTCATGGGAGAGAGCGAAGTTTTTGTTCATGTCAAAAAGCGCTTGCTGAGCGGAGGTAACTTGCGCGGACGGGGTGCGAACACGGCTTCGGTACAGGTCGGAGGGGGCGCCATTGCCGGCGAGATCGGGCGGTGGCGAGTACGCCCTCGGTCGGCGTGAACGAGGGCGTATTGTACCGGATTATCACGCTGCCGAGTTGACCCGCCTGGCGTCGCGCGGCGCGCAGCCGCGGAACCTGCTGCGGCTGCGCGTTCCGCGCCCTGTGCCGCCTCGCTACGCCCCCCAACACCGACAGACTGCTGCGGACGTCAGGCGATGGTTACGCCGCCGTCGGCGATGATCGTCTGACCGGTGACGAAGCTGCCGGCCCTGGATGCGAGGAATACCGCGATGCCGCCGATTTCCTCGGCTTCGCCCAGGCGCCTCAGCGGCGTCATCTGCTCGCGCGCCGTGCGCGCCTTTTCATTTTCCCATAGAGCCCGAGCGAAGTCGGTCCTGATCAGTCCCGGCAGAATCGCATTGACGCGAACGTTGGACGGCCCCCACTCGCAGGCGTAATTTCTGACCAGTGCGGTGTCGGCGGCCTTGGTCACGCCGTACAAGCCGATCACGGTACTGCCCTTGAGCGCGGCGATGCTGGAGATCACGATCACCGCGCCGTCCCTGCGTTCGGCCATCTGCGGAATGACCATATTGCACAGC
>CAZRMO010000003.1:86102-88779 GCA_964601155.1 uncultured Enterobacteriaceae bacterium | reverse complement strand
CAATTGTTGTGTGACAAAGTCCCGCGGCATCCATTTCATTGCGATTATGATTCATCCCTACCCTTGGAAGTGAGGCAGGCTCATGGACTTTGCGGAATATCTGAGTTGCGACGCCACCGCGCTTGCACAGCGCGTCTCCCGCGGCGAAACAACTCCCGGCGAGCTGCTGGCCCTGGCGCTCGCGCAGCATCGTCGGGTGCACGCCCGCGTCAATGCCGTGTGCCGCTTGATGGAAGAACAGGCGACGGCGCAGACGGCCGGTCCGCTTGCGGGTCCGTTTGCCGGCGTGCCGTTTCTGATCAAGGACTGCGCACAGGATTACGCGGGGGTGCCGACCAGCAACGCCAGCCGATCCATGCAAAGGATCGTTCCGGTTCGACACGCCGCGGTGGTTCGGCGTTATCTGGAGGCCGGCCTCGTCATTTTCGGCAAGACCAACCTGCCTGAATTTGCAATCAAGGCGGTGACCGACCCGGAACTGTTCGGCCGCACCAACAACCCTTGGCAGCTCGAACATACGCCGGGCGGTTCGAGCGGCGGATCGGCCGCGGCGGTTGCCGCCGGCATCGTTCCCATGGCTGCCGGCAACGATGGCGGCGGCTCGCTGCGTATCCCGGCCGCGTGTTGCGGACTGTTCGCGCTGCGTCCTTCACGCGGGCGGGTTTCGTCCGGACCGGCGGCGGGTGAAGTCTGGTTCGGCGCGTCGAGCGAAGGCGTGCTGTCGCGCAGCGTGCGCGATACCGCTCTGGCCCTGGACGTGCTGCAAGGTGCCGAACCTGGCGATCCGTTCGTCATCGCGGCGCCCGATGCGCCGTACGCCGACCTGATGCAACGCGAGCCGGGGCGCATGCGCATCGGTTTCACCACGAGGTCGCCGATCGGCACCGAGGTGCATCCGGACGCAGTGGCCGCCGTCCAACAAGCCGCCGACTTGCTTCGCCGCTTGGGACACGATGTCGAAGAGGCGGCGCCGGAGATCGACGGCGCTGCGCTGGCGACCAGTTATCTGCACATTTACTTCGGTCAGATCCCCGCCATGGTTGCGCTGGTCAAGGCGCAAGGCGGGCGCAGCGACGAGATCGAGCTGCTGAGCCGTGTTCTGGTTACGCTGGGCAATAGCGTATCGGCCGGCACGCTGACCACGCAGCTCGCGCAATGGAATGAATTTGCGCAGGCGCTCGGACGTTTTCATCAGCAATTCGACATGCTGCTGACGCCGACCTTGGCGCACCCGCCGATACGCCACGGTGTTGGCGATCCGCCGCCGGGCCAGCAATGGGCGCTTGGCTTTTTGCAGCGGACGGGCCTGCTCGGCATTATGGCGCGCATGGGACTGCTACATGGCACCGTCCGGAAAATAGCCGAGGACAGTCTGCGCTACGTCCCCTTTACGCAGTTAGCCAATCTAACCGGCACACCGGCGATGAGCGTGCCTTTGTACTGGACTAAAGAGGGCTTGCCGCTGGGCGTGCAATTCATCGGTGCCTTCGGCAGCGAACATCGCTTGCTGCAATTGGCGCATCAGCTAGAGCAGGCGCAGCCTTGGTTGAACCGTTTGCCGGTTTGGGTTAAAGGCGAGTCAGCCTGACCCGAGGCCGTGGAACCTTGAATGAGCGCTTACGGAAGATCTGAATCCATGCCCGAACGCCCGCAAATGCCGAATGAGGTACCCGTGCCAGGAATGTCGCGCTGGAAGGCTTCGGGCATCCATCTGACCGTGAGCGCGGCCGTCGCCGCCGCGCTGGTCACGCTGATGCTCACCGTCTGGTATCCGTGGCCGCTATTCGAAGCCGCCGGCGGCAACGGACTCGCGCTGCTCACAGTGGCCGTCAACGTCGTGCTCGGGCCGCTATTGACGCTCATCGTCTTTCGCAGCGGCAAGAAAGGCATGAAGTTCGACATCGTCTTCATCGCGGCCGTGCAACTGGCGGCGCTTGCTTATGGGGTACATGCGATCTTCGTTGCCCGCCCGGCCTACTTGGTGCTCACCATCGATCGCTTCAACCTCGTACCGGCAATCGCTCTCGATCCGGCAGACCTGGCAAAGGTGACAGACATGCGCTTCAAGAGCCCGCCGCTCGGAGGACCGCAGTATGTCGCCGCGGTCTTTCCGCGGGACCCAGCCGAGAAGATGAAAATCCTCATGAGCGCCTTGGCGGGGAAGGATCTGAATCTCTATCCGCAATACTACGTTCCCTACAAACAGGAAACGCGCGACGCACTCGAGCGCGCGAAGCCGCTGGGCGTGCTGCTGAAGCGCTATCCCGCGGCGATCGGGAATTACCTGAGATCCAGCGGACGTTCCGAGCACTCGGTGAAGTATCTGCCCTTGCGCGCGCGCAGCCGGGACGGGGTCGTACTGCTCGATTCCGTTTCCGGAATGCCGCTTAAGATTCTTCTGCTCAATCCTTGGTAGCTGCGCCGTTCACCGGCCAGTTACATTTGAAACAACTGAAACACACTGTTACCCGCCCCGGAGCAACGGGACGCCCCCTTCGACGTTATCATGGGCGTGAGTCCAAAACGAAGGAGTGAAGACCATGAGCGCGAACAAACTCCGCACGCTGTCGCTAAGCGGTGTCATCGCCTGTCTGACGATCGCTGCAAGCCCCGCTTGGGCACAGCACGAACGCTATGAACACCGACATGAACATCGCTATGAACACCGCTATGAACA
>CAZRMO010000003.1:19219-86002 GCA_964601155.1 uncultured Enterobacteriaceae bacterium | reverse complement strand
AGCACGAACGCTATGAACACCGACATGAACATCGCTATGAACACCGCTATGAACATCGCTATGAACACCGCTATGTCCATGCGCCGCGCTACGTGCACGCGTATCGGCCCGTAGTAATGGTGCCTCCGGTGGTTACCTATGTGCGTGCTCCCGCGTACTACGCACCGCCGCCCGTGTATGTGCCGCCTCCCGCGTACTATGCTCCGCCGCCGGCGTATGTACCGGCCCGCGCCTACTACAGGCCGACCGCGCTGGGCTATGACCCCATGGGCGCAGTCGTTGGCGCGGTGGCCGGTGCCGCGATAGGGAACGGTATGGCTCAAGGCAGCGATCGCACCGCCGCGATGGCCTTTGGCGGCGTCGTCGGTGCCATGATCGGGGGGCAGTTGGCGGCCGGGCGATAGCGCGGGAGTGCGGGAAAACAGCAACCCGGCACTCGCCGAAACCTATTTCGTTTCGGACGGGCGGACGGTTTTGCCCGGTCCTCAGCGGATTCGGTTCAGCGCGTCGTCAAAGGATTTCACGGTGCGATCGACGTTGCGGAGTTTGTCGATGCCGAACAAACCGATGCGGAAGCTGCGGAAATCGGCCGGCTCGTCGCATTGCAGGGGAACGCCGGCGGCGATCTGCAGGCCTTCGGCGAGGAATTTCCGGCCCGACTGGATGTCCGGATCGTCGGTATAGCAGACGACGACGCCGGGAGCCTGGAAGCCCTCCGCCGCGACGCTGCGGAAACCCTTCGCGCTCAGCGAGGCCCGCACCCTGTCTCCGATCGCCTGCTGGGCGGCACGGGCATTGTCGAAGCCGAAATTCTCGGTCTCGCGCATGACGTCGCGGCAGCGCGCGAGCGCGTCGGTGGGCATCGTGGCGTGGTAGGCGTGGCCGCCTTTCTCGTAGGCCTCCATGATCTGCATCCACTTGCGCAGATCGCAGGCGTAGCTGCTGCTGGTGGTCGAGTCGATCAGCTTTCGGGCCCGCGCGCCGAGCATCACCAGCGCGCAACACGGCGATCCGCTCCAGCCCTTTTGCGGCGCGCTGATCAGCACGTCCACGCCGTTCGCGACCATGTCGACCCAAATCGTGCCGGAGGCAATGCAGTCGAGCACGAACAAGCCGCCGACGCCGTGCACCGCATCGGCCACGGCCCTCAGGTAGGCGTTCGGCAGAATCATGCCGGAGGCAGTCTCGACGTGCGGGGCGAACACGACATCGGGCCGTGTCTCGCGGATAGTCATTACGACCTCCTCGATCGGCGGGGGCGCGAACGGCGCCTGCCGCTCGTTGCCGACGGGGCGCGCCTTCAGGACTGTGGCTTCGGCGGCGATCCGCCCCATGTCGAGAATCTGGGTCCAGCGGTAACTGAACCAGCCGTTGCGGATTACCAGGCACTTGCGGTCCGCGGCGAATTGGCGAGCCACCGCTTCCATGCCGAACGTACCGCTGCCGGGGACTACGATCGCCGTCTCGGCCCGATACGCCCGTTTGAGCGTCCCGGCGATGTCTTTCATGACGCCCTGGAAGGTCGCTGACATGTGGTTGATTGCGCGGTCGGTATATACGACCGAATATTCGAGCAGCCCCTCAGGGTCGACTTCCGGCAGTAGGCTAGTCACGGTTGGTTCCAGCAGGGTAAAGAAGAGCTTCCATTATCGCACCGATCACGGCGACCACGCTGGAATTGAGGAATGACCAAGAACGGCTGACTCTGGCGCCTATCGGTTTTCAGCAGAGCCGTGAGCGATTTCAAACCGACCCGGCTTGCCGTAACAGGACCCATACCGAAAACGTAATTGCCAGCATCGGAACGCAAAGACAGAACGCTATATAAAGCCAGGCCGCGAGGTGGGGTGCCGCGAAAACCGTTTCACTAACGCTGCCCAGGGCAAACATCACAGCGGAAAGAATCGCCCAGCGCAGCATGTACATGGGCAGCCAGCGGCTCACTTCCCGGTTGTGCCGCAAAGCCGCATTGCGCTCGAACGGATTCCGCGCATGAGAGACGTCATGCAGCAGCCACCCGAAAAAGAAATAGCGGTAGAGCACGCTTAGCAAGAGCTCTGTCTCTGTGGGTGCTTCCGCGTCTGGAGATAAGCTGGACATCCTAGAGCCTTTCATGGCTGCGAACAGAATACACCATTGGGTATTCCGTTGAAAACAGCCACGATCGAGTGCAGTTTGACGACGCGGACTCGAAGCCATACTGCTGCGAAGAGAAGGATCGCGTCGCGACGTCGCCCGATTTTCAACACCCTGATAGACTCGCATTTTTTCATGCGCATGCTTAACCGACGGGAAGATTGAATCGATGACGGCACTGATCGAGGATTTGGCAGGAATCGTGGGCGAGGCCGCATTGCTCACTGAGTCGAAGGAGGTCGAACCCTATGTGACGGACTTCCGCGGGCGCTACAAGGGGAATGCGCTGTGCGTGGTGCGCCCGCGCAGCACCGAGGAAGTCGCAGCGGTGGTCGCCAAATGCATCGCCCAATCCGTTCCGGTGCAGGCGCAAGGCGGAAATACCGGCCTGTGCGGCGGATCGGTGCCGTTCGCGGGCGGACGCGGCGTGATCGTCAGCCTCGCGCGCATGCGGCGCGTCCGCGAAGTCGACGCCGCCAACAACTCGATCACGGTCGATGCCGGCTGCGTGCTCGCGGACGTGCAGCGCGCCGCCATCGACGCCGGCCGCTACTATCCGGTGAGCCTGGGTGCGGAGGGTTCGTGCCAGATCGGCGGCAATATCGCCACCAACGCCGGCGGTACAGGCGTGCTGCGCTACGGCAATACGCGCGAGAACGTGCTCGGGCTGGAAGTGGTGTTGCCGGACGCGAGAATCTGGAACGGACTGCGCGCGCTGCGCAAAGACAACACGGGCTTCGACCTCAAGCACCTGTTCATCGGGTCCGAGGGCGTGCTGGGCATCATTACCGCGGCGACACTCAAGCTGCACCCGCTCAACAGCCACCATGCCGCCGCCTGGCTGGCGCCGGTCAGCATCGATGCCGCACTGGAACTGCTCTCCTTGTTTCAGTCGACGCTGGGTTCGCAGTTGTCGGCCTTCGAACTGATGAACGCGGCCCAGCTCGACGACATCCTGAAGTACACCTCAGACCGGAAAAGTCCCCTGGATCCGAAATGCCCCTGGCACGTGCTCGTCGAACTGGGCAGCGCAACCGACGCGCCGGGGCTGCGCGCGGGACTTGAAACCGTTCTGCAGACGGCGCTCACGAAGCAGCTGCTCAGCGATGCCGCCGTGGCCAGCAACGAGGCGCAGCGCGCGGCGATGTGGAAGATACGCCACAGCGTCACCGAGGCGAACCTGAAGGCGGGAATCGGCATTACGCACGACATCGCGGTTCCCGTGTCGAAGATTCCCGAGTTCGTGCGCCGCGTCAGCCCGGCGCTGGAGCGGCGCTTTCCCGGGATACGCATCGTGATCGTCGGCCACTTCGGCGACGGCAACCTGCATTTCATCGTGCAGTTCAGCTTCGACGCATGGGATGCTTTTCCAGACCAGGAAGCGATCGTCGCTGAAGTGCATCGCCTGACCTACGATATCGCCACGGAACTCGGCGGCACCTTCAGCGCCGAGCACGGGATCGGCCAGTATCTGGTTGCGGAAATGCGGCAATACAAGTCGGAAGTCGAACTCTCGCTGATGCGCACCGTCAAGCACGCTCTCGACCCCAAGGGACTGTTCAATCCGGCAAAGATCCTTCCGCAATGAAGACGGCACTTGGGCGGAAAATCAGCGCCAAGGCGACGCGCGCCTGCATAGCCGTTCAGCGCACGGCAAGCGACAGCTGCACCGTGACCTGCCTGGCCTCCGCATCCGCAGTCGCTTGCGCGGCGGTCCGGGTGATGCGCGATGCGTCCACGCCCGCAGCGGTCAGCGCCGCTTCGATGGCGAGCCCGCGCTGATTTGCAAGCGCGGCCAGCGCGAGCGGCGACAGCGGCTGCTCCTCGCGCAGACGGCGCAGTAGCGTGCGATAGAACGCGCGCGCATCGGTGATCTGCGGCTCGCCGCTGGCCCAGTTGCCCACCTTCTCGGCGATTGACGGTTCGGGCTGCTTGGCGGCGCGCGCCTTCGCTTCGGCCTCGGCGCGCAGTTTATCGAGCTCGCCCTTCCCGAAGCGCTCGGCAAACAGCGATCTAAGCGCGGCCTTGGTCTTCTCGTCCTCGAGATTGACGCGCCCCGGGGCTTCGTCATCAGCCTGCGCGAAGCCGGCGCGGCGGCCGATCTCGCGCTCGAGCGCGACACGCTTCAGCGCGCGCGCGTCGGCCTCGCTGTCGTAGTGCGCCGGAATCTCCAGTTTCAGCTCCGGCCGCTTGGCGAGCGCCGCGGCGATGCGCGCGATCTTTTCCTGCTCGGGCGGCAGCAGCCGGCTACTGCCAAGATTGAAGGCGATCGCCCCGCCCTGCTCTTGGGACCCGCCACCGAGCAAATTTGCGAGCGCGCGAAACGGCGCAGCGACGATATTGCCGATCAGATTCCCGAACGCCTTCCAGATCAGCGGCGCCAGGCTGAACTCGGGATCGTCGAGGTTGCCCTTGACCGGCACCTGCAGCGTAATCGTGCCGTCCGGATCCTTGAGCAAAGCGATGGCGAGTTCGAACGGCAGCTTGAGCGCGTCCGGGCTGTCGACCTGGTCGCCGAGCGTAATCTTTTCCAGGGTAATCTTGTTGTCGCCCTCGATCAGGCTATCGCGCACCCGGTAATGCAGGTCCAGCGTCATATGGCCGCTCGCTATGCGATAGCCGGCAAAGCGCATCGAATAAGGCGATATCGTGGCAAGATCGATGTTGCGCAACTGCACGCGAAAAGCGCTGCGGTCGCGCGGCGCGAAGGGATTGACCGACCCGGACAGGTGCGCGTAGCCGAATTCGTCTACGCGGCCTTCGAGCGCGAACTGGCTGCGCGTGTCGCGATCGCTCGAAAGACCGTTCGCCGTGCCGGTGAGTTCATAGATTTTCGCGACGAAGGCCGGACTCAGGCTGTCGTCGGAAAAATCCAGCGCACCCTGGTCTACGCGCACGCGCCGCACCGCGACGGCGAAGCCACTGTCTTTGCCTGCCTTCTTCGCCGCAGCCGGGCTCGACGCGGGCGCAGCTGCGGCCTTGGCGGCGTCTGCCGCGCCTTTCCCGCTTGCCGCATGCTTGCGGGCGAACGCCCGCGAGAGGTTGGTGGTGCCGTCTTTTGCAATCGCGAATCGGCCCGCCGGAGCCGTCAGCCGCAACTCGTCGATGTCGATGCGATCCGGGGATAGGCTGGCCTTGAGCGAGTCGGTCGCGAGCGACTTCCAGCCGAACAGGCGCACCTCGGCCAGGTCGTCCAGCGCGAGATCGGTGACGGACGCGCTGCCCGAATAGGCGAATTTCGCCTGCTTGCCGCCGACACTCAGCGTGCCGGCGAGCGCAGCCTTGCCCGAGTGCAGCTTCACGCTCGCCAATTGCGCCAGCAGCGGCTGCATCGGCGCCAGCGCCACGCCGCTCGCCCGGATTTTCGCCGTCATCGTTCCCCGCGCGGGCACGCCCCGCCCCTGCAGTACGATGTGCCCGCCGCTTTTTACGTCGGCACTCGCATTGAATGCAAGCGGCTGTGCCTGATCGGTCGAGACGTCTGTGAGTTTCGCCCTCAGCCGCTGCAGCACCAGTGCGATGCCGCTGGCGCGATCGGCCACGCTCACGACGCCATCCTTCAATTCGACGGCCTTCACCTGCGCCGTCAGCGGCTTGGCCGATTTGGACGCCTCCATCGCGGGCAGGAGATCGAGCAGCGATACGCGGCCCTTGTCGAGCACCGTGTCCACACCCAGGCTGCCGATGCGCACCGCGTCGGCAGCCAGCGAATTCTCGGCGCTGTCGTAACGCGTGCCTGCCAGCGACAAGCCGGTAAGTCGCAGCGCCGCCGCTCGGCTGCGCGCGGACGCCCCGGACGCGGCGCCTGCCTCGAAGCTCGCCAGCGCCAGATTGCCCTCGCCAAGATGCACGCGTACGCCTTGCGCGCCGGATGCCGCCTCGAAGGCAAAGCTCCCGCTCAGGCCGTCCGCGCTGAGCGCAAGCGGTGTCTTCGCCGTGCGATCGGCATAACGCGCCGCAGCACTGCCAATTTTTACCGTGCCCAGGCTCAGCTGCCACTTGGCCGGCTTGGCCGCGCTGGCCGAGCCGGCCGTGCCGCTTGCGCCGCCTGCAAACAACTGCAGCAGATCCAGTTCACCCTTGGCGTCGCGCGTCAGCGCCAAGCGGAGATCGGCGACGCCCAAGGCCTTGGCCGAGGCGCGCTGCGCGCCGAGATCGAAGGAGATACCGTTCAGGGCGAGCTGCTGCACGGCTGCCGAGGGCCCCGCTCCACCCGCCGATCCGATGCCGGCGCTGGCCAGCGCGAGCGCATCCACGGAGCCGCGGCGCGTGCCCAGTCCGAATTCCACGCCGTCGAGCGCGATCACGCCGATTTTTGCGAGAGGCCGCCCGTCCTTTCCCGTGACCAGGCTCGGCTCGCCGACGCGCACGGCCTTCACCGCGGCCTGCTGTGCCACCGAGTCGAAATCGATGCCGGCGACGGAAATTGCGCCGAAGCGGGCCTGCAGCGCCCTTTTGCCTGGGCCGCCCAGCGCCAGTCCGCGCACATCCAGCTTTGCACCCTTCAAGCTGAACCGGGTCTTGCCTTGGACCAAGGCCAGTTCATACGGCAGTTCCAGATCCGCGTCGCCGGCAAGGACGCGCACCGCGGTGTAGTCATCGACATAGGGCATCGTTTGCTTCAGTGCCACGTTGTCCAGAGCGAGCGTCCCGCTCGCGACCAGCGGCGTAAGCGAGAGCGCACCCTTCCAGCGCAGCTTCACCCCGTGCGGCGTCTGCCCCTCCAGGGCATACGAACCCGGCTCGGCAACCAGTGTCGACAGCGACGACACTTCGATGGACAAATGCTCCAGGTGATTGCTGTAGCCCTGCCGCCGGTCCTCGAACGCTATGCTGCCGTCGGCCACGGCAAAATGACCAATGGCGAAACGCGGCAGCGGCCCCGAGGCCTCGCCGCCCGCATTCGGCGCCAGCGCGGCCAGGTTGAGCCTCCCGTCCTTCGCGATATCCACGTTCAGCGCCGGAGCGGTGAGCCGCACTTCGTCAAATATCCATGCGCGGTGCAGTAGCGAGCGCCACCCGAGATTGGCCACGGCATCGGTGAAGCCGAACAGCGGCGCTCCCGTCGTGGTCTCGAGTGCGAATTCGCGCGCGTGCAGCCTGAGGGTGAACGGATTGAAGCTGATTGCGCCGATGCGCGCGCGTTGGTGCAGCTGCTGCTCGACCAGACGCGGCAACTCGCGCTGCGCGACCCAGGGCACAAGCAGGAATCCGGCGAGCGCGTAAAGCGCAAGCAGCACCACCGCGACAAGAGAGACCGGCAGCAGCTTGCGCATGGGCGCCTTCGGTGTCTTCTGCTGGTTCATGGCCGCCGCAGGATTAGAGAAGAGCTATCGCTGCGTCCAAGGGCAAATCGGCGCTAGTCGCTGACGTAGAGCGCCGGAAACTGGCGCTTCAGATTGGCGATTTTCGGCAGGTCGTTGATTACAATATAGGGCTGGTTCGGATGCAGCGCAAGATAGTGTTGATGGTAGGCCTCCGCTGCGTAAAATCCCTTCAGCGGCGTTACCTCGGTGACGATGGGGCGCGCAAAGGCATGCGCCGCGCCCAACTGCGCAATATAGGCTTCGGCGACGCGTTTCTGCTCGCTGTTGGCATAAAAAATGGCCGAGCGATATTGGGTGCCCTCGTCCGGACCCTGCCGGTCGAGTTCGGTCGGATCATGCGCGACGGAAAAGAACACTTGCAACAACTGCCCGTAGGAAATGCGTGCGGGGTCGTAAGAAATGCGCACCGACTCGGCGTGGCCGGTGGTACCGGTACTCACCATCTCATAGTGCGCCGTCGCCGCGCCGCCACCGGCGTACCCGGCAACGGCGCGCGTGACGCCTTTGACGTGCTCGAACACGCCTTCCATGCCCCAGAAACAGCCGCCGGCGAAAACGGCGGTCTGCGTGCCCTTTGCCGCCGCCAAGGGCGTATCGATTTTCGGGTTCGGCAGCGGTCCGGCGGCACGAGAAGGTACAAAGAAGAAAAGCAGCACGGCCGCGAGCGCTATCCCCGCCAGCCCGATGAACCCGTCTCTAGATATGCGCGACATGGCATGCTCTCCTTGGACCTGAGCGTGCGCACCGCTTGCGCTGTGCCCGGACGAACGCTGCTCCAACGCGTATCATAACCAAGTAAGGGCATGGGTGAATGCCTTTTGCAGCCGGTTCCGACACAGCTTGAATCCCGATCCTCTTTTTCTCGCCATAGACCAAGGCACGCACGCCAGCCGCGCGGTGGTGCTGGATGGCCGCGGCAAGGTGCTCGCGAGCGGCGCGCGGGAGGTCGGCCTCGCGCGGCCGCAGCCCGACTGGGCCGAGCAGGACGGCGACGAGGTGGTCGAATCGATTTTCTCCGCCGCCGACCAGGCATTGTCGTCCCTGGGCGCGCGCCGAGGCGACGTGGCGGCGGCGGGCCTCGCCAGCCAGCGCTCGAGCTGCATCTGCTGGGATCGCAGGACCGGACAGGCGCTGTCGCCGCTGTTCAGCTGGCAGGACCGGCGCGCGCACCAGTGGCTGCGCCAGTTCGAGCCGCAGGGCGAGCTGGTGCACCGCAAGACCGGATTGTTCCTGTCGGCGCATTATGGCGCCAGCAAGCTGCGTTGGGCGCTGGACCATCTGGCGCCGGTGCGCGAGGCGCGCGCGGCGGGCACGCTCTGCTGGGGCCCGCAGGCGAGCTTTCTCGCGTTTCGCCTGCTGGACGAACATCCGTTCGTCGCCGACCCGCAATGCGCCGCGCGCACCCAGCTATGGAACCTGGCGACGCGCGACTGGGACCCCGAACTGCTCGCGCTGTTCGGCCTGCCGCAGGGCTTCCTGCCAAAGAGCGTGCCCACCTGCCACCCGTTCGGCACGCTGACAGTGGGAGAAACGCCGATTCCCTTCACGGCGATAAACGGCGACCAGTCCGCGGCGGTGTTCGCCTTCGGCTGGCCAGAAGAGGATTCGGCTTATATCAACATCGGCACCAGCGCCTTCGTACAGCGCGCGCTCACGCGCGATCCCGGTTACGTTCCGCGCCAGCTTACCGGCATCATCCTCGACGACGGCACGACCACCGTGTACACGGTCGAGGGCAACGTCAACGGCGCCGGCACCGCGCTCGAGTGGCTGCGGCGGGAATTGGGGATGGAGGAGTTGGACGCCCTGCTGCCGCAATGGCTCGCCGCGCCCGGTGAACCGCCGCTGTTTCTCAACGGCATCGCCGGGCTGGGCGGCCCGTTCTGGCAGCCCGACTTTGCCTCGCGTTTCGTCGGCACGGGTGAGCCTTCGCAAAAAGCCGTCGCAGTGGTCGAGAGCATGGCCTTTCTGTTGCAGGCGAATATCGACGAAATGGCGAAGTATGTGCCGCCGGCCGCGCGCATCCGCGTCAGCGGCGGGGTGTCGCAGATCGATGGCCTGTGCCGCAGGCTCGCCGCGCTGAGCGGACTTGCCGTGCACCGGCGCGACGATCCCGAAGCGACCGCCCGCGGCATCGCCTACCTTGCCGCCGGACGGCCTGCGTCCTGGAGCCAAGCCGCCGCCGAAGAAGTATTCGCGCCGGTCGAAGATGCGGGCATCCGCGCGCGCTACCGCCGCTGGCGGGCGTTGATGGCAGAAGCGACGGGAGTCTGAACCGCGCCCGCTATTTCGCGGTTTGCATCGCGATCCCCTCGGTGAAGCTCTTGCGAAACGCCACCAGCACAACGAGCGGGGGAAGCATCGCGACGATGGTGCCGGCCATGATCACGTTCCACGCCGGGGAAATCTGATCCGTGGCGATCAGCATCTTGAGCCCGATCTGCACCACCCGCATTTCCGCGGTGTTGGTCACGATCAGGGGCCACAGGTACTGGCTCCACATGAAGATGAACTCGATGACGAACAGCGCTGCGATGTTGGTACGCGAGAGGGGGACGAGAATGTCGATGAAGTAGCGCAGCGGCCCCGCGCCGTCCATGCGCGCCGCATCCGTCATGTCGCGCGGCACGGTCAGGAAGAACTGGCGAAACAGCAGGATCCCGGTGGTGCTGGCGAAAAACGGAAACATCAGCCCCGAATACGTGTTGATCCAGTGGAAGTCCGCCATCATCTGGTAGGTCGGCAGGATCCGCACCGGCAGCGGCAGCATCTGCGTGATCATGGTCATCGGAAACAGCAGCGCCCGGCCGCGAAACCTGAAGTGGGTGTAGGCGAACGCCGCCAAGAGCGACAGGATGATCTTCACCACCGCCGCGCCCACCGAGATGACGGAAGTGACGAAAAACAGGCGTCCCATGTGCACGCGGTCCCAGGCCTCGACCACGTTGTGCCACAGCTGGGTGCCGGGAATCAGCCGTGGGGGATACTCGTAGGCCTGCTGGAAACTCAGCGTGCTCACGATCAGCGCATAGACCACTGGGAAGGTGAGCAGCACCACCAGTGCGATCAGGGTGGCATGGGTCGCGCCCGCCTTCCAGCGTTGTGGGGTCATTTCGATTGCTCCCTAGCGCGCATAGATCGCCTTGCGCGTCGCGAAGTGCAGCTGGATGACCGACGCCGTCGCGATGACGACGAAAACGATGCACGACTCGGCTGAGGCCGTGCCGGAGTCGAGGTAGAGGAACGCATCCCGGTACAGCTTGTAGATGAGGATGTTGGTCGCGTTCCCCGGCCCTCCGTGCGTCATGATGTCGATCAGGCCGAACACCTGGAAGAACGCGTAGATCATGTTAACGAACAGCAGGAACGTCGTCGTCGGCGACAGCATCGGGAAGGTGATGTCCCAGAACGTCCGCCACGGGCTGGCGCCGTCCACCCGCGCAGCATCGATGAACTCTTCGGGAATATTCTGCAATCCGGCGAGAAAGAACACGATGTTGTAGCCGAGCATCTTCCACGTCGCGGCGGCTGATACGACGAACAGCGCGAGCGAGCCGTTGGTCATCCAGTTGATGAAATAGCCATGGAACAGCTTGGCGACGACAAACGGCACGATCCCGGTCGACGGCGCGAACATCAGGGCCCAGATCGCCCCCGCCACCGCGGGCGAGAGCGCATAGGTCCAGATGAGCGCGATCTGATACATGCCCCGACCCCGGATCTTCTGGTTCAGGAGGTGTGCGATACCCAGCGAAAAGCTCAGCCCGATCACCATCACGAAAGCGGCGAATAGCAGCGTGGCAAACGCGCTATTGCGGAACTCGGACGACTCGAACAGACGGGAGTAATTGCGCAGCCCGACATATACGCTGTGCGTACCGAAGGCCGTGGTCTGGTAAAAGGATCCCTGCACGCTCTGCAGGAACGGTACGACCAGGAAGACGCCGATCACTGCGAGCGACGGCAGGATCAGCATGAACGGAAGCAAACGGTGCCCCGGGAAGCGCTCCTCCTCAACGACGGTTGCCATAGACGCCAGCTTGAGCCATCCTCGCGGGGACGGAGGCACGCCCCCTCCCCGCGAGACGGATCTCTATCGGTTCATCTGCGCAAAATCTACCAGCAGTTGGTCGGCCTTGCGCGCCGATTCATCCAGGGCGGCCTTGGGCGAGAGCTGGCCCGATACGGATTTCTCGATCGCGGTGCGCTCGAGCTCGCGGATCTGCACGAACGGACCCATGCGCACGCCGGTGGCGGCCGCAGTATCGCGCCGGCCGGACAGCACCTGCAGGAAGGCGGTGAGGTAGTTCTGATCCTTGGTGAACCAGCCTTCGGTCATAAGGTCCTGCACTGCGGCGTTGACCGTCGGGAAGTAACCGGTCCCCTTGTGCCACGCAAGCGCTACTTCGGGCTTCGCCAGGTACTTCAGGAACGTCCATACCGCGCGCAGCTGCTCCTTGCTTTGTCCCTTGGTCACCCACAGGCTCGCGCCGCCGATGACCGAGTTGCCGCGCGGATAGCCTTCGAAGCGCGGCAGGAAGGTCGTCCCGACCTTGAATTGCGAACCCTTCTCGATCCCTCGCAGGGAGGAAGTCGACTGGATCAGCATCGCGATCTGTCCGGACTCGAAGGCGGAGTTCGCCGAGTATTCCGGCCCGCCATAGATGAATATGTTTTCCTTCGCCAGCCGGGTCCAGGTGTTCAGCACCATGTTGCCGAAAGCGTCGTTGAAATTCACCTTCGTCGCAAGGCCGCTGCGCCCGTTCTCATGATTGGCAAAGAGCTGGTTGTGGCTGGTAAACATCTGCTCAAACACCCACCCCGGCCAGCCGAAGGAAAGCACGTGCTTTACCGCGCCGCTTGCCAGCAGCTTCTTGCCGTCGGCCTCCAACTCGTCCCAGTTCGTCGGCGGTTTGTTCGGATCGAGCCCCGCCTTGGCGAACATATCCCTGTTGTAGTACAGCATCGCCGTGGACGAATTGAACGGCATCGACCACAAGTTTCCGTCCGTCGAGTAATAGTGCGTGATCGGTATCACGTACTGGGCCCAGTCCCACTTTTCGCCGACCATTCCGGGTATCTGGTATACGGGGATGATCGCGCCGCTGGAGAGCATCTGCTGCGTCCCGACCTCGTATGCCTGCACCAGGTTGGGGGCCGTCTTGGCCCGATACGCGGTAATGTATTTGGTCATGGTCTCCGGATAGTTTCCGGTATACAGCGCTTTCAACTCGATATTGGGATTCGCTGCGTTGAAATCCTTCACGATCGCGTCCACCACCTTGCCGTTGTTGCCGCTCATCGCATGCCACCAGGTAATCTCGACCTTGCCAGCGGCGAGAGCGGACTGCGGCACGAGATACACGCCCAGCGCCCATGCCAGTCCGATCACCAGCCCTAATCTGCGTTTCATTGCGTTCCCCCTTAATTCATTGGCCCGCCCCTGAGCGCGGGAATACTCGCCGGCCGCCGGAAGCATCCACTCGGTCAACATCGTCTTTTTAACCTACCCCGAAAGGAGCCCCTTGAGGGAAATCAAGAAAAGACGGGAATTTCAATACCGCCGCATTTCGCACACCCCACCTACTGCGACCGTCCGGCGCCGATGACGCGCCGTTCCCGAAAGCTACAGCCCGAGGGATTTCGCGGGCAGGCCCATCGCCAGACCGAGAAGCTGCGTGTAGAGCAGCGTGCGAATCGAAGGGTCAGTGCTCTCCGCCTGGACTGCGTCGAAGCGCAGCTGGCAGTGAGGGCAGGCCGAGCAGATGGCTTCGGCACCGGACTCGAGCGCATCGGCGATCTTCGCTTGCGTCATACGCTCGGACAATGCGGTGTTCGCTTCGTGCAGCGGATCACCGCAGCAGTCCAGCCGGCGTGGCCAGTCGACCGGGGTCGCACCGGTCAAGCTGATCAGCGTTTCGAACAGCGTCGGCGCCATCGCGTTGTCGATTCCGCTCACGTCGCTGGGGCGCAGCGCGTGGCAGCCGTATTGGGCGGCCACACGCAGCCCCGCGTGCGGGATGCGCACCGCGGCCGCAAGAGCGTCAACGCCGATCGTACGCGCCAACAGCGGCAGCAAGTGCTCGACCTGGGTCTTTCCCGACCAGGCGAGGCCCTCGGCGGCCAGCGCCTGGGCAACGCGCGCGCGCAGCTGCGCGTCCTCGTTCAGGAACCGGATCGCGTGCCGCAGGGTGCCGAAGCAACAACTGCAGGGCGTCAGCAGGTCGAGGCCGGCGCGCTCCGCCAGGGCCAGGTTATGGGCGGCTGCCACCACGAAGGCGTCATGGCTGTAATTCCGCGCCGGATAGCCGCAGCAGTTGAACTCCAGATCGATCAGGGTGACACCGAGGTGCCCGAGCACGGCGCGCATGGACGTCTCGTAGGCCGGCAGCTGTGCAGGGATCTTGCAGCCGAGGAACAGCGCGTATTTCATGCGTGCTCCTTCCAGTTCCGAACGGAGCCCAACCGCTGTACCGCCAAGCCGCGCAGCTCGCACATGATGTCGGCCACGCGTATGCCTTCCGGGCAGCTCTCCTGGCACTGGTAGCAGGTCGCGCAGTCCCATACCATGCGCGAACCCAGCGTAAGGTCGCGCAGGCCAAGCCGCAGCAGGTTCATCACCTTCTGCGGCGTAAGGTCGATACCGTGCTCGGCGTCGATGCTGTGCGCCACCACCGGGCAAACGTTAGTGCAGGTCTGGCACTGAACGCAGCGGGAGAACGTGCTGCGCTCGGACGAGAGCGGTGCACTGGAGGCATCCGGATCGTCAAGCGTATGCAGTCCGGAATCTGCCTGCAGAAACTCGGCCCATTCAAGCGCCGGATTTGCCTGCACCCACTGTGCGGGCGTCGGAAGTCCTGCTGCGGCCAAATCGCCGCGTCCGGCCTGCCACAGGTCCGCCAGATCGATACCCACCGGGCAGCGGCTGGTGCAGCGTCCGCAGTCGGTGCAGAGGAAGGCCCCGTCGGCGGCCCGCAGCGCCTCGTCTTCGTGGCCAGCACGCAGCAGCCGGCCGCCGGCCAGGGCGCCGGTGGCGAGCAGCTTGTGCGAGGGCAGCAGACCCGGGTTGCCCAGGTAGCGCGCCAGCGGGGCCACCGAGCAGCGCAGATCGCAGATGCCGCAGCGCACGCAGGCGTCGAGCGCCAGCGCCCGCCGCATAGCGCGACCCGCGGTCGAAAACGTATGGGTCGAGAACGCCGGATCCTGCGACGCGGCGTCGACGAGCAGGCTGAGCGGAGCTGCCACCACGTGGAAGAAGCGGGTGAACGGCAGGCTCGCCAGGCCGAGGAAGCAGGCGAACACATGAAGATAGAGTAGCCAGACATCCGCATGTCCTTCGTCCAGAAGGCGGGTCACGGGCGCCAGCATCCGTGCCAGCGGGTAGGAGACGAAAGCGGACGCCGGCTTCGCGTGACAGGACGCACAGGATTCGCTGTTCAGTTTGCGCCCCTGCTCCAGCAGGAGCGGGTCGATCGGCTGCTTCATGTCGGCGAACGCCACCCCGAACTCGCTCCCCCAGAGGGCGCGCAGCGGCGCGAGTTTCTGGGGATCGGTGGTGCCCATGAACTGGTCCGTCATGCGGTAGAAGGCGTGCGGCGATGCGATCTTGCAGGCTTCGAGCAGGAATCCCGAGACGAGAACAAACGCGAGGAGCGCCATGAAGGCCGCGCCGAACCGATCGCGCGTTTGCGCCAGGTCCCTGCGGGCAGGCCGGCGTCCGAGCAACAGCAGAGCGGCGCCAGCCAGAACCATCACTCCGAAGAGATCGCGCAGAAACAGGTAGGGATCGAGCGTGGGCTGGTAGCCCGGAAACAGCTTCGCGCTCACGATCGGCGCGAGGGCGTGCAGCAGCAGGAGCAGCATAAAGCCGACCACGATGAGCAGGTGTGCGAACCAGCGCAGCTTCTCGTGCGTGTACAGCCTGCGCAGCAGCAGCACATCGAGAAAGAAGGCGCCGAGCACGGCGAACAGGCGCCGGCTGAACAAAACCCAGGTGGTGCCGCGAAACAGCGCAGCCATGCGCGCGGACCACGTGACAGCGCGCGCATCGGTACCGATCCGGACCCTGAACCAGGCCGAGGCGCGCCAGATGAGGCCCAGGCCGCACAGCGCGAGCGAGATGTAAAGGGCGGTCTGGAAAAGCACAGGCGACATGGCTAGTGTCCCGAGTCGCTAGTTCGTTGAACAATTGCCTGAGGACGAAACAATGGTTGAAGCGGAAAAGCGGCGAAATCGGCGCCAGACAAGGCGCAAAGCGCAGCAAGGTTGGACACCTTGCGAGCATTTGCAACGCCGTATGGCGTCGATTCTCGGCGTCTTTTCTTCAGCGAATTAGCGACTCGGGACACTAGCTACCCTGTCCCATTGCCGCGGAGCTGGCGCGCCACTTGGTCCACCGCCGCCCAGGCCGTGGCGATGGACAAGCCCGAGCCGCACTTCGAGCGCATCCAATCCTGGTGCGCGAGGATGGAGCCGACGGCGTAGAGCCGCGGCCACACCGGCTTTCCGTTCGCGCCCAGGGGCCGCCAAACCTCGTCGATGGACAGGCCGGCGCGGTTTATCGCGTGGCCCGCCGGGTCGAGGAAGTCGCGCTGGTGCCAGGCCTCGCGCGAGTTGGGCTGAGCCACGGGCAGGCCGAGGATGCTCTCGCGGACGCAGCCGCGATCGGCGGTGAGGCCGCGGCCGCTGAATCGCCCCGTGGCCAGCACCACCGCACGGGCGAGCACGCGCTCGCCGCCCGGAATACCGTCGAGTTCGAGCACGGCCCTGCCCCCGTCCGCTTCGAAAGACAAAGCGCGCACCCTTGCCTGCTGGCGCCGATGCACGCCGCGGACCGACACAGCCGTTTCCAGCGCGCCCTGCAGGCGCAGCCCGGGCACCGACGTCGGCATGGTCGGAATCTCGAACACCGGTATTCGGAGCGCAGCCTCGAACGCGGCGTGGACCGCGCCCGCGCGCGCGAGGCCAAGGACCGCCGGGAATCCGACCACGCGCGCGTCGCCGAGCAGCGGCTTCACCAGGGCGATTGTCCGCCCGCACGTCTCTCCGCTTTCGAGGGCGCGCGCGAGGTGCGCAGCATAGAGTTCGGGCACGGCTTCATGACCGGGGAACTCGATCTGCTGATGGCGCAGACCGGGCCAGCGATCGCCCAGCGTCGCTGCGATCTGCGCTGCGCTGAACTCGCGCAGTCCGCGGAAGTCCGCCAACAGGCAAGGTGGCCGTGCCTCCAGCGCATAGTCGCCCGCGACCATCGATCGCGGCACGCCGAATGTGGTCTTGACCGTCCCGATAGACGTGAGCAACTTGCGATTCCGGTCGGCCAGAGGCGCATATGCAAGCCCGGCACTGCCGAGCGCCGCGACGAAGGTCTCGAGCGCGTTGCGGATCGAGGCGGCGTCGACACGCGCCAGAGGATGGTCGGGCTCGTCCCGGGCGAGCGCCTCGAGGCCTGCGTAAGGCGATTGCCACAGGCGCCCCTCGGCCACCGGGTGTACGCCCAGAAGGTCGAGCAAGCCACTCGCGAACAGCAGGCCGCCGCTGTTGCCGATTTGGATGCACGAAAGTCCACGCTCCGCGGCGAACAGGGCCGCCGCCATGCCTGCCATTCCGGCGCCGATCACGGCAAGGTCGCAGCTTTCCTGCCTTGCGCCCGTCACCGCGACGCCTTACCCGCCGGGTCCGCGTTCGGCGCGGCGCGCGGTGCGTCGTCCATGCGGGCATCGCGCAACTCTTCTCCGCGCAGTTCCTCCCCGAAAGTGCCGCAATGCAGCGCTTCCATCAACTCGGCCTGGGCGAGTTGCTCGCCCCACAGGACCGCGCGCTGGCCGCGCCAGCGCTCATCGAAGAAATCGACAATCTCGGCGAGGCCGCGACGCGCCTGGAAGTCGCCGCGGTTGTAGAGATGGGCCACGGTGCGTGGCGCGCAGAAGGCCCCCTGGCAAGCGCCCTTGCCGACGCGGCTGCGCAAGCCGATGTCCGTCAGCGTCGGCGTGTCGCCTGCCGCGCGCAGCGCGTCGTAGATGGCGTCGACGGCGCGGCCCGGAACCAACTCGCACTCGCACAGCAGCGTATCGTCCCGCGCGTGGCTACGCATCCACGCGCGCGGGGAACGTCCCGGTTCGGTCCACTCGCATTCCGGAGCCACAGGCAAGGGCATCGTGGCCGTGACGCAGGGGCGCGTCACGCCGAGGCGCCGGCACAGCAGGTCCGCGGCGCGTTCGGCCATTAGCCGGCAGGTGCTGAGCTTGCCCCCGGTGATCGTCGCAAAATTGTCCAGACCCTGATCCTCGTGGTCGAACAGGGCGTAGCCGCGCGAAATGGCACGGCCGTCGGCAAGACCCGCCGAACCTACGAGCGGTCGCACGCCCGCGAAAGCGCGGATGTAGCGCATCGTCGCCAAGGCCGGCAGCATGCGCGCGGCCTCTGCCACGATCAGGTCGGCTTCGGCCGTCGTCGGCTGGATGTCGTCCAAGGTATTAACGGGGGTCGACGTCGTGCCGACGATGGAGACCGTGCCGGCCGGCATCAGGATGTCGGCGTCGGCCGGCGGCCGCAGGCGGGTCACCGCGCGCTCGGCCAGACGTGTGTGCGTGACCAGCAGCGTTCCCTTGGAGTACGTCATCTCGATCGGCGCTCCGGCGAGCAAGGCCACTTCGGGCGCCCAGGCGCCCGCTGCATTGATGACCTGCTCGGCCTCGATACGCAGGTCCTCGCCGCCAGTCAGTGACCGAAGCCGCACTGCGCGGATGCGCCGGCCCTCGCGCTCGAAGCCTACGACCTGGGTGCGCCGCATCAGCCGCGCGCCCAGGCTGCGCGCATGAGCCATGGTTTCCAGGGAGAGCCGGAACGGGTCGATCGATGCGTCGGGCACCTCGAACACCGCAATCGTGCGTTCCGAGAGCGCCGGTTCCAGCGCGCGCGCCGCGGCGGGGTCCACTGCGCGCGCAGCGATTCCCGCGCGCGCGCAAAGCGAAGGGAAGTCGGCGATATAACGTTCGTCGTCGCCCTGCACCGCGACGAAATAGCCGCCGGTATCCTGGATCGTCTGCGCCGCCATGCGTTTGAGAATGGCGCCCTCGGCGCGGCACTCGATCGCCACCTGGGGGTCGCCCGCGACGTAGCGGGCGCCGCTGTGGAGCAGGCCATGATTGCGCCCCGAGGCGCCGGCGTTGATGTCGTTCTTTTCGACAAGGATGCAGTCGACGCCGCGCAAGGCGAGGTCTCGCGCCAGCGCCGTGCCCGTGGCGCCGCCGCCGATGATCAGGACTTGGGTCTGGATGAAAGGTGGGGAATTCAATGCTGCCTCTTTTCGCGCGCCATACCGATCGCCGTCGGTCCGCAGCCGCCCGAATGGAAAAGGCGCCGCTTCTTGCTGCCCAAGCGCGGTTTTGTCTTCTCGTTGCTGTGCCGCTCCCGCTTCAAACTTGAGTGCGCTGCTGCAGCGCCTGTTCCAGATAGTCTACGCAGGCATCGATCGTGCCGAGCTTTCCCGCGTCGGACTCGGGCACGTCCACGCCGAATTCCTGGTGCAGGGCGATCAGGAAATTGAGGAAATCCATGGAATCTACGTCGAGCTGATCGCGCAGGCTCACGGCGGGCTTGAGATTGCGCGGATCGAGTTCGGGCACGATCCCGGACAGGGTCTTGATCACGCGCGTGCGGATTTCGTCTTTGCTCATAAAGCCTCCGGTTGTTGCAGCAAGCGATCCAGCGCTGTCAGAAAAAGTGCGCCGCGGTGGCCGTCGGTGGCGCGGTGATCCCCGGAAAGCGTCGCGCTCAGCAGCGGGCGCGCCATCACCTTGCCGTCCACCACCCAGGGCCGCTCCAGCGGCGTGCCGAAGCCGACCAGCGCGAGCTGCGGCGGCGTGATGATGCCGAACAGCGACTCCACCCCGCGTTCGCCCAGGCTGGTGATGGTCACGGTGGGATCGGTGACCTCCGAACTCTTGAGCGAACCTGCGCGCGCGCGCTTGACGAGGTCCTGGAATCCGTGCATCAGTTCGTCCAGCGACTGCCGATCCGCGTGGTGCAGCGCCGGCGCCACCAGCCCGCCGCCGCGCAGGGAAATTGCGATGCCGGCATGGATCGCATCGCTTTGCTCGGCATGGTTGTCGATCCAAAACCCGTTCAGTTCCGGCACCTCGCGCAAGGCCAGTGCCGACGCCTTGATCAGCAGCACGGCATAGATCAGGCGCTCGGTCACGGCACGGCCCGCATTGCGCTCGGCGAGCCACCCCAGCGCGCGCCCAAAGTCGATGGTGCTGGCGAGATAATAGTGGGGGATTTCGCGCTTGGAACGTGCCATAGCCGTGGCGATGGCTTCGCGCATGCGAATTTGGCGCGCCGCCGCGGTATCGCCCGCGCCGGCTTCCTTCTTGACGCCCTGCGCGGCGCGCTCGACGTCGGCGAGCGTCACGCGTCCCTGCGGACCCGTGCCTGCCAGCGTTGCCGGATCCAGCCGCAATTCCTGTGCGCGCTTGCGTGCTGCCGGCGAGATGCGTGCGCGCTCGCCCGCGCCAGCGGGTCGCGATGCTGCCGGCGCTGCCGGGCTCGGAGCCTTCTCCGGCGCGGCCACTACGGATGGAACAGGCGCCGGCGCGGCAGCCCCCGGTGTGACGACCGCGCGCGGCGCTGCGGTGGCCGGCGCAGGCGCCACGGTGGCCGGCGCAGGCGCCGCGGTGGCCGGCGCAGGCGCCGCGGGAGCGGGAGCCGGTGCAGGTGCCGCAGCTTCCGCGCCGGCCTCGCCCCCAATCAGCGCAAGCGGCGTGCCGACCGGGAGCCGCTCGTCACCGGGCTGAACCAGAATCTTTTCCATCACTCCGTCGACGAAGGACTCCACATCGACGTTGGCTTTGTCGGTTTCGACGACGGCGATGACGTCACCGCGTTTGATGCGTTCCCCCGGCTGTTTGAGCCAGGCCACCACTTTGCCGGCGGTCATGTCGGCACCCAAGCGCGGCATAAGGAACTCCGCCATGACTAAAGCAACTCCCGCACCGCTTTGACTATGGTCTCCGGCTGCGGCAAAGCGGCCTGCTCCAGGGCTTGCGCGTAGGGCATGGGCACTTCCGCCCCGCACACGCGGACGACCGGTGCGTCGAGTGCGTCGAACGCGCCTTCCATGATGCGCGCACTGACCTCGGCCCCGAAGCCGCAAGCTTTCCACGCCTCCTCCACGATCACCGCCCTGTGGGTATGGGCCAGCGAGGCAAAGATGGTCTCGGTATCCAGCGGGCGCAGACTGCGCAGGTCGATGACCTCGGCATCCACACCCTGCTCGGCCAGCTGCGCCGCGGCCTGCAGCGTCTTGCCCAGTGCGCCGCCATAAGTGATCAGGCTCACGTCGCGGCCAGCGCGCCGCAGCGCCGCGCGACCAAACTCCATCGGCGTGTCGTCCTCGCTCTCGCCTTCCAGCGGATACAAGGTCGCATGTTCGAACAGCATTACCGGGTCGGGCTCCTTCAGCGCGGCGAGCAGCAGACCCTTGGCATCGGCCACGGTCGCCGGCGCCGCGGCCTTGATCCCCGGGATGTGCGCATACCAGCCTTCGAGGCTGTGCGAGTGCTGCGCGGCGAGCTGCCGGCCGCCGCCCGTTGCCATGCGCACCACCAATGGGACGCCTAGCTGGCCGCCCGACATATAGCGCAAGATGGCGGCATTGTTGACGATCTGGTCGAGCGCGAGCAGGCTGAAATTGATGGTCATGATCTCGACGATCGGTCGCATGCCGCCCAGCGCTGCGCCGATGCCGGCGCCGACGAAAGTCGACTCGGACAGCGGCGTGTCGCGTACGCGCTTCGGCCCGAACTCGTCCAGCAGCCCATGGCTCACCGCGAAACAGCCGCCGTACTTGCCCACGTCTTCGCCCATGAGAAACACGCGCGGGTCCGCACGCAGTGCTTCGCGCATCGCTTCGCGCACTGCTACTCGGTAGGTCATCTTGGCCATTGCGGCTCCAATGCTTTCATAGGGAAGCGCTAGGCGCCGGCGCTGGCATAAACGTCGCGCTCCAGATCGGAGACCGGCTCCCACGCGCCCTTCTCCGCTTCGGCCACGGCCCAATCGACATCCTTGGCGACGTCGGTTTCGAGCGTCTTCAGTTCGGCGTCGTCGAGCATGCCGTTTCCCCTGAGGTAGGCATCGAACAGCGATATCGGATCGCGGCCGCGCCACTGCGCGACCTCTTCCTTGCTGCGGTAGAGTTCCGGATCGGACATGGAGTGCGCGCGATAGCGATAAGTGCGCAGTTCGAGAAAGTAAGGGCCTTCGCCGCGGCGCAGCTGCGCGACCGCGCGTTGCACCGCTGACTCCACCGCCAGCACATCCATGCCGTCGACCGCCTCGGCGACGATGTTGTAGCTCTGCGCCTTCAGGTGGATATCCGTTTGCGATTCCGAGCGCTCCAGCGCGGTGCCCATCGCGTAGAGATTGTTTTCGCAAAGGAACAGGACCGGCAGCCGCCACAGCGCCGCCAGATTGAGCGATTCGTGGAATTCGCCCTCCGCGGCCGCGCCTTCGCCGAAAAAACACGCCGTCACCGCCTGCCGCTCCTGCATCTTGTCGGCGAGCGCGAGGCCCACCGCAACCGGCAGACCGCCGGCGACGATGGCATAGCCGCCATAGAAGCGGCGCCCGACATCGAACAGGTGCATCGAGCCGCCGCGGCCGCGGCTGCAGCCGTTCGCCTTGCCATACATTTCCGCCATGATCGCTCCGGCGGGCAGGCCGCGCGCGAGCGCGTGGCCGTGCTCGCGGTAGGTCGCGACCACCGCATCCTCCGCGCCTAGCGCCTGCATCGCGCCCACCGCGATCGCCTCTTCGCCTATATACAGATGCAGGAAGCCGCGGATTTTTCCCGCGCTGTAGAGTTCGGCTGCTTTCTCCTCGAAGCGGCGTATGAGCAGCATCTGCCGCAGCAGCGAGAGCGCATGCTCGCGCTCGCTGCCCGGCGTCGCCGCGGTCTTGTGGATGCTCATTGCGGCCTCGCGCTCACATGCTTTCCAGGGTCGAGACGTCGCCTTCCGGCAGTCCCAGTTCGCGCGCCTTCAACAGGCGGCGCATGATCTTGCCGCTGCGCGTCTTGGGCAGGCTCTGCTGAAACTCGATTTCCTTCGGCGCCACCACCGCGCCCAGGCGCTTCCTCGCATGCGCCAGAATTTCTTTGCGCAATCCTTCGCTCGGCGTATAGCCGGTCCTGAGCGCGACGAAAGCCTTGACCACTTCCATGGCGACCGGGTCGGGTTTGCCGATGACGCCGGCCTCAGCCACCGCCGGATGCTCCATCAGCACGCTTTCCACTTCGAACGGCCCGATCAGGTGGCCCGAGGTCTTGATCACGTCGTCCTTGCGCCCGACGAACCAGTAATAGCCGTCGGCATCGCGGCGCGCGAGGTCGCCGCTCAGGTACCAGCCGCCGGCGAAGCACTTGGCGTAGCGCTCCGGCTCATTGATATATTCGCGGAACATCGACGGCCATCCCGGTCGCAGCGCGAGTTCGCCCTCCACACCGGGCTCCGTCAATTCGGTGACGCTGCCATCGGCGTTATGGTGCACGATGGCCGCATCGATGCCGGGGACGGGCATGCCCATGGAGCCGGGGCGCACGCCCAGCGCGGGGAAGTTGGCGATCATGATGCCGCCGGTCTCGGTCTGCCACCAGTTGTCGTGGAACGGCAGCCCGAAGGCGGTGACGCCCCAACGCACCGCCTCGGGGTTGAGCGGCTCGCCCACGCTGGCGAGGTAGCGCAGCGCCGGCAGCTTGCGCCCGGCGAGCGGCTCGAGGCCGGTTTTCATCATCATGCGGATCGCGGTCGGCGCGGTATACCAGACGCTTACCTTGTGCTGCTCCAGGATCCGATACCAACGATCGGCATCGAAATCGGCCTCGTCGACAATGCTGGTCACGCCGTTGGTGAGCGGGGCGATGATGCCGTAGGAAGTGCCGGTCACCCAGCCGGGGTCGGCGGTGCACCAGAAAATGTCCTCGGGATGCAGGTCGAGCACCAGTCTGCCCGTCACATGATGGGTAAGCACGGCCTCGTGCACGTGCACCGCGCCCTTGGGCGTGCCGGTGGTCCCGCTGGTGAAATGCAGCAGCGCCGGCTCCTCTGGATCGGTGGTCGCGATGCTGAAGTGCTCATCCGCCTGATTCAGCAATTGAGCGAAATCGAGCGTGCCCGCGATATCGGTTTCCTCATCCGGCCCGGACACCAGCAGCACATGGCGCAGCCCGGGCAGCAGATCCCGAACAGGAACGACCTTCCTTTGATAGAGCGTCGGCGTGGTGATCAGCATGCGCGCATCGCCGATCGCCATGCGCGCGCGGATCGGCTCCGGGCCGAAGGCGGAAAACAGGGTGCAGACCACGCTGCGGTTTTTCCAAGCGCCCAGGGCCGCGACATAGAGTTCCGGAATGCGGCCGGTGAGGATGTAGATGCGCTCGCCCGCGCCAACGCCCAAGCCCTTCAGCACATTGGCGAAGCGGTTGGAAAGCTGGCTCAACTTGGCGTAGGAAAAATCCTGATCGGTGCCGTTCTTGCCCAGCCAGCGCAGGGCGACTTGATTCGCGCGCGCCCCCGCCGCGTGGCGATCGACCGCCTCGTGCGCAATGTTGAGCCCGCCAGCGGGCAGCCCATCGAGTTCGCGCCGGGCCGCATCCCAGGAAAATCCGGATCGGAAGGCGGCGTAATCGCCCATGTTGGGCGCCACCGGGTGGCCCGCGGGATATCCGGCGATGACCTCAACACTCGCCGTGGATGCGCCATCCCGCGTTTCGATCATCTGACTCAAGCTCCACGCGGCGCGCCTCAGGTCTTGCTCGCATCGGCCGGCGGCCGCGACGCCGGCTTATAGAGCAGGTTATCGCCGTGCCCTTCTTCTGTCTTGACGAAAATCATAGCCGGCTCATAAGCGCACCTCTACGTGCACGATATCGGACTCACCCGGTACGCGACGACACTTGAAGCCGAGTTGCCTGGCGAACCTGAGCATTTTGTAATTCTCCGCGAGCACGATGCCGTCCATCGTCTTGAATCCTTGCTCGCAGGCCGCGCGTTGCAGGGAAAACATCAGCATTCCCGCAACGCCACTACCTTGCCAGGCATCGTCGACCACGATAGCGAATTCGCAGTTGGTGGGATCTTCGGTAGCAACGTAGCGCGCCACCCCGATCTCCAGTTCCTTTCCGTCCTGCGTGATGACGGCGACAAAAGCCATGTGCCGCCGGTAATCGATTTCGGTGAAGGACCTCAGTTTTTTCGATGGCAGTTCCCGCAAGGAGCCCATGAAGCGAAAGTAACGGGTATCGTCCGAGAGATGGCGCACGAATTCCTGCTCCATGCCGGAGTCCTCCGGACGGATCGGCCGTATGGTCACGGGCGTGCCATCGCGCAATACGCGCTGCCGTATCAGCTGTGTTGGATACTCCGCCATGGATGCGCGCTCGCAAGCTCCAATCCGGCGCTGTCCGGCGCCTGCAAGCAATGTTAGGCTAGGCCGCGCGGCAGCCATTGACCGCGATCAATGCTTATTCCGATATCTATAATGTACTTTAATATAATTGTATAGTTAACTGTTTATATGCATATATTGTATTCTATATATTGTGCCAAAGCCTGCCTGCAAGCTGCGCCAAACAAAAATGGGGCGTTTGACCTAAGGCAAGCCGCGCAAGGGAAAACCATGGGATCATCGACACAGATGTTTGGGAACTCTCCTGCCCGCGAAAAAACATCTGCCAGGAAGTATTTCGGCCCGGTGGCGACCAGTGCGTCCCGGGTCCTTTCTTTTTTGGGCGCCCGCGCAAGACCATGACCAAACAGCTCTTCAAAATCGCCGTCCTGCAAGGTGACGGCATTGGTACCGAGGTAATGGCTGCCTGCATCAACGTGCTGGAACGCCTTCTGGCAGACCAGCCGCGCTTCGGCCTCAGCTACCTTCACCGCCCGGGCGGCGCGCAGCACTATGCGGACACCGGCGTCGCGCTGCCCGACAGCACGCTGCGCGCCTGTGAGGATGCGGATGCGGTTCTTTTCGGCGCGATGGGACTGCCCCACATCCGCTACCCGGACGGTACTGAAGTAAATCCGCAACTCGATCTGCGCAAACAATTCGATCTGTACGCCGGAGTCCGCCCCATACGCGCCATCCCTGGCGTGCCTTCGGTGCTGGCCGACCCGCGCGCCGCGCAGATAGACTTCGTGCTGGTCCGCGAACAGTCGGAAGGCTTGTTTTATGGCCGCCTGTACCCGGACAGACAGCCGAAAGCCACCAACGACGAAGCCTTCGATCTCGGGCGCGTGTCGCGCAAAGCTTCCGAAAGGCTTTTCGATTTCGCCTTTAAGCTGGCGCGCCGGCGGCGCGCCGCGAATCCGGCGAAGGGGCAGGTCAGCTGCGTGGACAAGGCCAATGTACTGAGCAGCATGGCCTTCTTCCACAAGATCTTTTGGGAGCGCGCCCGGCTCAATCCGGATATCAGCGCAAACCACTGCTACGTCGACGCGATGGCCATGAACCTGGTGAAGCGGCCCTGGGATTACGACGTCATTCCCACCGAAAACCAGTTTGGCGACATTCTTTCGGATCTGGCCGCAGGATTGATCGGCGGCCTGGGCATGGCGCCGTCCGCCGACGTCGGCGACAAGCACGGACTGTTTCAGCCCAGTCACGGCAGCGCGCCGGATATCGCCGGACAGGGCAAGGCGAATCCGACGGCCATGATACTTTCCGCGGCCCTGATGCTCGAGTGGCTGGGTGAAACGCATGGCCTGCCCGAAGCCGCTGCGGAGGCAGCCCGCCTCAGGCAGGCGGTCGACGCGGCCTTCGCCTCGAATAGAATTCAATCGATGGAGTTGGGCGGCAAGGACGGCACGCAGGCAATCGGCGCGGCCATCACGGCCGCCCTCGCCCCACGGCCGGCGTCGGCATGAAGGCGGAGTCGAAGCCGGTCATTCCGTCGAGCATGCAGGCGAAAAGCTTATCTCCATGAGGCGTAATACGCCTCAATTGTCGGAGTAGCGCCGACGATGCGCCTCCAGCAATTTCCACCGCACGACCGGGATATCGGCAATGGTTTTCAGCGGGAAGCGGTAGGCCTCCGATAACTCGAGAAATCGAAGCTGCGCGCCTTTCGACTCGTCCCGGGAAATTGCGGTGGCGCCCACGTATCTGTTGGTGATGAGACGTTCCTCGTACCCCGACGGCGCGGTCAGCAAGGCTTCGCCCGAGCGCAGCACCAACAGCTCTTCGGCCGGAGGCGGAATAATCCTGTCCTTTTCGAAAACAGCCGACTCGACCGAGCGGATCAGCCGGCTGAGCGTCACGCAGGACACGCCATCCGCGAACAGCCAGTTGCCCCTCAGAAAATCGAGCTTTTCACGCGATTGAACCAGATTCAGGCGCATCTCTCCGCGGCTGACAAAATCGAGGTACAGGTCCCGAGGCAAGCGCAGCGCCTGCACGAAGCCGACCGCGCGGCAGGTTTCCATAGCCGTCTTTCCAAGCAGCGCAGGCGTCTCGCCCAGAAATGAACCGGCAGTGACCAGGCTCCTGCTGCGGTGGCCCGTACGCAGCAATTCCGCCGATCCGCTGAGAATCAGGTAGACGGCATCGATCGGCGCCTGTTCCTTGAACAGGAGCACTTCCGGATTGAATACCAGAATCTTGTTGTTCAACAGGTGACGAATGCGATGCAAAGGCGCGTCGGGAAAGTAGCTGCGCAGGTACTCATACGCCCGGCGGCGCAGCACGTCCGAGGTACCTTCGATGAGCACGTCCACGGTCCCAAAAGGCGCGCCCGATCCAATAGCGCGCTCATCCTCGGTAAGCCGCCGCGCCGTGTGCGCAAGTATCAGCTTGTCCGACCTGTCCTCACGGAAATCCTGCGCCACGCCGTGTATCATGCCGCCGCCGATATCGATCTTCTTGACATCGGCTCTGAGCGCATAGGCATCCGCAGTCCTGTCGAAAAACGCCTGGCTGACGCCGGCCGGCGCGCTTTCAGCTGCGATCATGTTGCGCAGAACGTCGAGCGATACGGTATCCGCGAGATGCGCGTAGCTGCGATAGCCCCCTTCCCACATCACCTGGAAATAGAAAATCGTCGTCTCGACCGGATGCGGCGAAAGCACGGGCCTGACCTCCAGCCCTTCTATATCGTTCCATTTGTCCAGCACCAGATCATGCACGTCGAACAGCCGCCCGAATTCGGCTTCCGGGATGCGCATCACCGTCGACAGCTTCTTGATGACCGATTCACGCACCATGGGAACCGCATAGTAGGCGATGCGACGGTCTCCACGGAACAGGGTCGTCAGCCCGGCCAGGTGATCGTCATGGCAGTGAGTGTGGAAAATGCCGTCGATTTCGTTGACACTGATCCCCAGCGCAGTCAACGCATAATCGATGTTCGGGCCGGCGTCCACCAGATACACGCGCCCCTGGAACAGGAGGATGCTGCCCATCGTGGGCCGGTTCATGTCCCAGCCGTCGCCGTCCCCGGTGTGCACGACCGAGAAATAGTCGGTGGTAAGCAAATGCCTGTCGAGCGTGTAGGGACACTCGTACACTTCGCCCGGCCCGAGATTGAGGTCGACCTCCATCCGCTCGCCCTGGTAGGCCAATTCGAATACGTTGGTGCGCAGCCTTCGAATGGTGACGCCATTGCGGATTTCGACCGCTTCGCGTCCCAGGAAGAGCGGCTCCACAAGTTCCTCGGTGGGCATGATCCGGCCGAACGCGAACGCGAGTTTCATGCGCATGAGTTCGTCCGCCTGCGCCGGCGCGACATCGGCCTCGATCAATTCTTCGCGCGAGGCGAGGCCGTAGTTTCCGCAGAACAGGTACTCCATCTGCGCCTCGACCTGGGCGTGCGAGCCGATGAGCAGCGGCCGCAAGCCGGTGTTGCACGGATGATCCGGCACTATCATGCCCTGCTTGTACAACATTTGCAGAACCGGAAACTCCGAACGGCTGCACGCGCGGCCGTTTTGAATGGTGAGATCCGAGAGCAGAATGGCGTTGGGTCCGGTTTCGCATTCGACGCCGTCCACTTCGGTGGAGACAATCAGGCCCCGTCGGAGCAGATGCTTGACCGAGTCCACCGGGCATCCGCACAGTATGCGCAGGTCGGCGGCCGCCACCTCGACCCAGAACATGCCGGTGCTGACCGCAATCTTCCTAAGCGCAGACAATCGGCATCCTTTGCAGTGCGCAGACGATCATCGAATCATACACCACGCCCGCGATGGCCACGCTGGTCAGCCGGCGCTCGTGTCGCTCGCCTTGCACCCTGCCGCAGCACCGAGGCAAGCTCGCCGGCGTGTGCGGGCGTCAATGCCACCCTTTACCCGCTCAGCCGATCGCGCGGTTCTCGTCGAAGCACAGCAGGCGCACGCGGCCTTGCGCCACGAGCTGCTCTTTTTCGTCGCGTATCCATGCCTCCCATACCTGGCTCGAACGGCCGCGCGTGACGGGCTTGGCGAGGGCATGCAGCTTTCCAGAGCGCACGGCACGGATGAACGAAGTGCTGTTCTCCAAGCCGACGATCCGCTGGCCGCGCGGATGCGCGACGGCCGCCGCCCCAACCGACGCGAGGGTCTCGATCACCCCGCAATGCACGCCGCCGTGCACGATGCCGTAGCCTTGATGGTGCTTTTCGCTCACTTCCCATTCGCAGCTCACCTCCTCCGGCGTGGCGGTGAGGATCACGATCCCCATCTCCTTCACCCATCCCGGAAAAGCGTTAACCCTGTCGACGAATTCCTTGCTCATTGTTTGCTCCATCTGTTTACGATCTGCATGCGCATCCAAAGGCGGGCCTTGCCCGCTGCCAGGTTTGCGCTTATTCGTGCTGTCCCGGGACTCAGGGATCGAGCAGCACGCCCGGATTGAGAATGCGCTGCGGATCGAGTGTGTTCTTCGCCGCATCGAGTGCGCGCCCAAACAGCTCTGGCCGCTGCCGATCGTACCACTGGCGATGGTCGCGCCCGAGCGCATGGTGATGGGTGATGGTCCCTCCGGCCGCGAGCATCGCTTCCGAGGCCGCAGCCTTGATCGCCCAGAACTGCTCCGGCAGCCTGGCCTTGTCGCCCAGCCCATGCCAGGTGAAGTAAGGCGCGGGACCGTCCGGATACAGATGCGTGAAACGCACGGTGCAGCTGCCCTCGCGCCCGGTGACTTCGCGGATGGCCCTCAGGGTCGCATCCTTCACCTTGCGCTCCAACTCGAAAAAGCGGTCCCAGGTGATCGCCGTCTCGACGGTGTCGCGCATCACGCCGCGCGCGATCGCGTGCTCGCGCAGATACGGCCCGCGCACGAACTTGTCGCGCCAGTTGCCGGCCGCACCCGAGCGCTGCGCGTCTTTCTGCCGCAGCGCCTGCTCGTCCCAGACCCCGCCGTGGTCGGCGCACAACTCCAGCGCGCGTTTCATCCAGGCGTCGAGCGGGTGATCGCCCGATTCGAAGCCGAGCACGAGGATGTGGCTCGCGCCGTCGCCCGCCTCGGTGAATTTCGCTTCGTCTTTTTCGATCAGGCGCGCATTCGCCGGATACAGCCCGGACTGGGCCAGCGCGCGCACCGCGCCCACCGCCTTCTCCCAATCGGCAAAGCGCACGGTGGTGCTCAGGCGAAACGCCGGTCGCCGATGCAGGCGCACCCAGGCCTCGGTGATGATGCCCAGCGCGCCTTCGGAACCGAGAAACATGCGATCCGGACTGGGGCCGGCGCCGGAAGCCGGCAGCCGGCGCGATTCGAGCGTGCCGGCGGGCGTGACCACGCGCAGCGATTCGATGTGATCGTCAATCTGGGAATAGACCGTGGCGTAGTGGCCGGCGGCGCGCGTCGCGATCCAGCCGCCGAGCGAGGAAAATTCCCAGGCCTGCAGGTAGAAGCGCAGCGTCAGGCCGGAGGACTTCAGCTGGTCCTCCAGGCTAGGTCCGAGCACGCCGCACTGCACCCGCGCCGCCTGCGAGGTCTTGTCGATCTCGAGCACGCGGTCGAAATGCTTCATGTCGATGGTGAGCACGCCCTTGTAGCGATCGTACGCCGGCGGATTCACGCCGCCCACCACGCTCGAGCCGCCGCCGAATGGAATCGCCGCGACATCGTTCGCCCCGCACCAGTCGAGCAGATCGGCGATGTCCTGTTCCGACTTCGGGTAAGCGACCGCATCCGGCGGATTGGAAAAGTCACGCCGGTGAATCATGCGCGCGAGGTCGTGCACCGAACGGCCGAAACTGTGGAACAGCCGCTCGTGCTTGTCTGTCGTGCAGACCCCGGCCAGACCGGCCGGCACAGCCACGCGCGGCGCGCGCAGCGTGATCTCCTCCGCGCGCGGCATCGCCGCCGGCTCGAAGCGGTCGACCTTGAACAGCCCGGACCAGGCGCGCTCGAACCAGGCCAGTTCCTCGGCCGGCAACTGGTAGTCCGCGTACCCCCAGCCGTAGAAACTACGTTTTCTTTCCGTCATTTTGTTTCCCCCATAGGGGCGCGAATTTTAAAAACTTTCATGCTTTCCCAAATCTATTCTTAGAAGCCATTTCCGAATGACCTGTCATTCCGAGGCCGTCGGCCGAGGAATCTGCTCCTGTCCTAATTTGACGGCAGATTCCTCGCTCTGCTCGGAATGATTGATGTGTGCGATGAAAAGCTTGCAAGCAAAAAGAAAGGCCGGCCGGGATTGTAAGATGTCGTCCCCAAACAAACCACCCGCTTTTTTCTAAGACAGCCCCGACAAATCATAGTGCCGCGTTTTAATCGCGGCAAGGTAGCGCACGACGAGCGGAGCCGTTGACAAGAATCAACAGGCATGACGAATCGACTGGTAAATTCGATTTATCCCTCGGCCCCCTAGGCTGATTTGCCGGTCCCGGGAAAAAAGACGGATAATCGATCCGTCTCGAAGGTCACCTTCCTGCCATCGGCCATTTTTTCAGGAGAACGCCATGAGCAATCACGTCTACAAGAGTATCGAACTCACCGGATCCTCAACCAAGAACATGGAGGATGCCGTCAGTACCGCCATCGCCAAGGCTTCCACGTCGGTGCGCAATATTCACTGGTTCGAAGTTATCGAGACACGCGGTCAGGTGGAGAACGGGAAAGTCGCCCACTGGCAGGTCACCATCAAGGTGGGCTTTACGTTGGAGGACTGATTCCGAGCGATGCGCTCGGTTTCCCGCTTAGGGACTCGTAATTGTCAGCGCGGCTGGCGGCCGCGCCAGGCGGCTCTCGATTAAATCGCAATTTTTTGTGCCAGCCACTCCATCAGTACCCTGACCCGGTGGGGCACTTGGCGATTGCCCGGCAGGACCGCAAACACGCCCAGTTTCGGCACTTGAAAATCGCCCAAGATCTCTTTTAGTCGTCCGTCCCCGACATACGCCGCGGTGATGAATTCCGGCTGGCATGCGATCCCAAGGGAACGCGCAGCCGCTTCGACGAGTACGTCGCCATTATTGGCGAAAACATGGCTGCGTACCGGGAATCTCTCGACCTTGCCCGCAATACGGAACTGCCAGGTACGGCTGTTTGCGCCGGTGTAGCCAAGGCAAACGTGGCGAATCAGATCCGCCGGATGGCCAGGTGTACCGTGGCGGGCCAGATACGCTGGAGAGGCGACTACAACCATGCGCTCCGTCGCTATGCGTCGATTTACGTCTCGCATCTCCGGTCGCGGCGTGATGCGGATCGTAAGGTCAACGCCTTCTTCAATCAGGTTTATGTGCCGATCCGAGAAGTCCATCTCCAGGCCGACTTCGGGGTATTGGTGCGAAAAGTCCAGCAGCAGCGAGGCGAGCCGCCTGAGGCCATAGCTGAGCGGCACGCTGATCCGAACGACCCCCCGCGGCGTCTGCCTGTCCTCGCTGACATCCGATTCGGCGGCCTCGACAAGATTAAGTATTGCGCGACAATTCTCCAGATAGGCGATACCCGCTGAGGTGAGAGTGAGTCGCCTCGTGCTGCGAGCCATCAATCTGGCACCGAGGTGGTTCTCCAGAGCAGCTACTTGACGCGTAACCGCCGAGCGCGCGACATCCATCTGTTTTGCGACCGCCGAAAAGCTGCCGAGCTCGGCAACCCGGACGAAAAGCCGCATTGCATCCAATCGATCCATTGTTGCAATTCCAGGAACTAATAATTCTATATTGTCTACTATTTCGATCCGTCCAACTTCGTTAAAGTGCGGCCCATGTTTAGTGGACCTGCATGATTTCCAAAAGCACAAGCTTCTCGACTCTGTTTGTCCACGGCTGCACGTCAACTCTCATCCGGAATTTAGATGCTGCTGCGCGAGTCGGCCTAGCCGGCTCTAGGCAATCTCGGGTGTCCGAGGGAAATGGCCTCAAGTGCCAGGACTCACGGCTTTTACTGAAGAAATTCTGGGCACCGACGAATGCGCGCGATCGCATATCGGGTTGGCAGCGGACATACGGTTTGTAGTCAATGTTTGTAGCTAAATTAACGGTTTACATCAACGAAGTGGAGGGATGACATTATGGGTATCGATTTGCGCGGATCACGGAGCCCCCGGGGATCGCAGGGAATTAAAAACACCGCCGGCACGGTCGTGATCGTGCCGACGCTGGCGAAAAAAATTGGCCGCATGCTTGCCGCTCGGGTTGCTGGTGCCTGCGCCCTCATCCCATTGCTGCTGGTCCTCGCGCCGCAAGCCCAAGCCGTACCCTCGTTCGCGCGCCAGACCGGCCAGAACTGCGTGGCCTGCCATGCGGGCGGCCAGTTCCCGGAACTGACCCCCTACGGGCGCCTGTTCAAGCTGACCGGCTACACCATCGGACAGCGCGAGCTGCCGCTCGCGATGATGGCTGTGGTGACCTCCAACAAGGTGAAGGCCAATGATCCGGCCAACGGGAAGCTCGAGAACGGATCACTCATTTTCAACACCGCGAGCCTGTTCATCGCCGGAAAGATCACCGACCGGATCGGCGGCTTCGCCCAGATCACCTTCAACAATTACAATCCCGACGGCGGCCCTAAACCCGCTAACGGCTGGTATGGCCGTTCCGGCCCGGACAACATGGACATCCGCTACGCCGACCACCTGATAAACAACCACCGGGACCTGATCTACGGCCTGACGCTGAATAACAATCCCACGGTGGAGGACGTGTTCAACAGCGCGCCGGCCTGGGGCTACGGCATCGTGCCCGGCTCCACAGGACAAGGATCCGGCACCTCGACCATTCTTGAAGACGGCCTCGGACAACAAGCGGTCGGAATCGGCGCCTATGCCTACTGGAACAAGACGCTGTACGCGGAAATCAGCGGCTATCGGACCGGCGACGGCGTGTTTTCCTTCATGACCCACGGTAACGGCGGCCAGGTATATATCAAGGGAACCAATCCCTACATCCGTCTGGCGTACACCAAAGAATGGGGTCCGAACAACATCATGGTCGGCATGACGCACTTCGATGTTCGTCCGTATACGGATTCGAGCACCCCCGGCGGCCCGACCGACCACTACCGCGACACCGGCTTCGATGCCCAATACCAGTATCTGCTCGATCCCTACACGCTCACCGCGATGGTCACGCGCATCCACGAAACAATCGATCCCGGCGCGCCGGGCCTCGCAAGCGACACGGTCAATTCCCTGAGGGCCAAGACCTCCTTTACCTATCAGGCGAAATACGGCGCCACGCTTTCCTACTTCAATTACGACAATACTGACAATAACGCGTCGGGTTTTAGCGCAGTGGATGCCCGGTACAACTCAAGCGGCTGGACGCCGGAAGTATTCTGGCTCCCGAAGCAGTACGTGCGGGTAGGCCTGCAATACACCAAGTTCAGCAGGTTCAATGACACTAGCGTGGGCGCAAGCGACAACAACACTGTGTTCTTCTATATCTGGGGCGCATATTGAACAGCTGGTTTCAATGACCCGAGGTGCGCCGCAAAGGCGGCGCACCCCCGACATACATGATGAAAATATTCGGAGACCGTAAAATGAAAATCGCAACAATTACAGTGGTACTGGCCGCTGCCGCGTTCGGCACCGGCTGCACGACGACGCTGGTGCGCTCGCGCGACCTGGGCAACCCCAATGTTCCTGCCAAGACCCTGGCCGAGCAGGTCTGCTCGAACTGCCACAACGTCGACGGCAATTCCATCAATCCCACTTTTCCCAAGCTCGCCCAGCAGCAGCAGGAGTACATAGTCGGGCAGCTTACGATGTTCCGCAGCCATCACCGCGACGATCCCCCCGGATTCGAATACATGTGGGGCATCAGCCGCAGCCTGACCGATGCCCAGATCAAGGGCTTGGCGGAGTACTTCTCCTCGCAAAAATCAGTTCCCCTCGCGCCGGGAAATCCGAAGCTGGCGGCCATGGGCAAGCAGATATTCCACGATGGGTTGCCGGCAAAGGGTGTTCCGCCCTGCGCATCCTGCCACGGAGATCACGGCCAGGGCAACGGCCTGTTTCCCCGCATCGCGTATCAACATTCGGACTACGTGGTCAAGCAACTCAACGTGTTCCAGCGGACCAACGAAAGACCGGACGGCGTCGTAATGAAGACGATCACCCACTCGCTCGACCACAAAAACATGGAAGCGGTCGCCGCTTATCTGCGGAGTATGACTGCGAAGTAGGCAGGGCGTCTTTGAGAGAAATCGAGCCTCCCAGCACACGTTGGGGGGCTCCGATCCCGCTATCTACCAGACCGGGGCTGGCACTGGGGACAGCATGAAGCAAGCCGTATGCCGTTGGTTTTACCGCATGCTCATCCTGGCCTTGGCGCTGGGTCCGTCGCTGTCTGACGCCCAGCATGAAAACGAGGGGCCTCTGCTGCAACAGGCGCGCGTAGACGTTGCGAAGGCGCTGGGGCGGCCCGCCGCCGATGTCAGCTTCGAGGGGCTCAGGCTGATTCCGAGCAAGCTGGGTCCGATTATTTGTGGAAGCGCAAACGGCAAGCGCTTTCTTGCAGACGCGACGCAAACGCCCAGCCCGCCGCAGATAGAGGGCGCGCTGAGCCATTCGATGTTCGATTACCTGTGGAACGCGCGCTGCCGCGGCATGTCCGCCGCTGCCGCGGCGGACATCCTCAAGCGTGAAATGAAGCAGTAGTTCTGCGCCGCCTCCGCGGCTTGTTTTGGTACTCGCGCAGGACCGCATGGATGCGTTGACCGCGGCGCTAGAGAGATTTCCACGGCCCCTCTGCCATGCGCTCCCTCTGCTATGCGCTATTTGGCCCGCATATCGTTCTTGACCGCCTTGACCCCGGCGATACCGCGCGCGACTCTAACCGCCTCGCCTGTGGACGACTGCGACGCGACGACACCGCTGAGATAGACCGTCCCTCTTATCGTGGTTACGTGAATATCAAACGATTTCAAGGAAGGTTGGTTCAGCAGTGCCGCCTTCACTTTGGCCGTAATGGCAGCATCGTCGACGTACTCCCCCGTGCTTTCCCTGCTGGGTGTCGCCGCGCAGCCCGACATTGTTACAAGCGTGACGCCGAGGAAGACCGCCGCCGCCGTCTTATTGAACTTTTTCATTACAAGAGCCTCCATTGGTGGTTCCACAATTATTCATGCACTCTGCGCAAAAAGCCGGCGCTGGCAGAATTACAATGGGATATTATCCCATTGTTTGAATCAGATCAACCAAGCAACTGCACCAGCTATTGAATGTGTCGCTTTCAGGAGCTTCCCCATGCAAGAAATTCATGCCATCGCATTCGATTTTGCGTTTGCACGGCGAACGCTGGCGGCAACCGCCTTGTCATTGGCGACATTGGCGCCGGCTTTCGCCGCCGGAGGACCGCTAGGCATCGACCATAAGCTGAGCTACGACGACAGCGGGATTTGGGCGCGCAAATACCAAACCGGCCTGCTCGGCCTGATGATTGCCGGGGAAGTCGGCGGCGCGTTAATGGAGGGTGGCGAGACGCGCCTGGGCAAGACATTCTGGCAGGCAATCGACTCCTCGGTGCTGGCCGGCGTATCCGCCCAGGGGATGAAGTACGCGTTCACGCGCTCGCGGCCGAACCAAACCAACGACCCGAATCAGTGGTTTCAAGGCGGGTCGCACTACAGTTTCCCCAGCGGAGAGGTCTCGGCTGTGACTGCCATCGTGACCCCTTTCGTGCTCGAATATCGCCAGGACCATCCCGCCGTATACGCACTGGAACTGCTCCCCGCTTATGACGGCATCGCGCGCATGAAGGTACATGGCCACTGGCAAACGGACGTTCTCGCCGGCTTTGCGCTCGGCACCCTGACCGGGTATTACGCACACAACCGGAATAGCCCTTTCGTTCTCGGCGTTCTTCCTCATGGATTCACCGTAGGGTTTCGCGAGAAATTCTAGTCGCGAGAGGCGGCGTGAGATAGATTGCAAGCATCATTACGGCGGCCACGGCGGCATTCGAAGCAGCCCTCGCCTTCCACCGGCATCATCCCTTATGGAACGCACCGATCATGATTCGGCGCCTTGTCGGTAACGGAAGATGAGCCCCGGAGCTTCCCCGCGATCATGCAAGCTCATGCTGCCGCCGAGGCGATTCGCGGCTTCTCGGGCGATCGCCAGACCGAGGCCGCTGCCTTCGCCGGCCGCATCCGGCATGCGGTAGAACGCATCGAGCACCCGCTCGCGCTCCGAGACAGGAATCCCCGGGCCATTGTCGACGACTTCGATGACCGCGTGCCCGTTTTCAGACAGCAGCCGAAGCGTGACCTCGCCGCCGTCCTGCGTGTACTTCAATGCGTTCTCCAGCCCATTTCTGAGGATCAGCCGCAGCGGCTCCGGCGAGACGTGCAATGAAAGCCGTGCGCTTTCATCGAGCCCGAGATCGATGCGCTTGGCTTCGGCAAATGGCAAATACTCGGCGATCAGTTCGCGCGCCATGATCGATACATCGACGTCCGTCTCGCTGGCAGTTCCGGCTTGGGTTCTGGCAAGGTTCAACAGCTGCTCGGTCAGGTGCCGCGCGCGTTCAATGCCCGCCTGCAGGGGATTCACGCGCTCACGCAGGACTTCGACGGACCCAGCCTGCCGCAAATTTTGCGCCTGTACCGATAGCGCCGTGAGCGGGCTTCTGAGTTCATGCGCCGCATCGGCGATAAAGCGCCGCTGCTGCTCCATCATGCGGTTGATCCGTTCAAGCAGCCGGTTGATCGATTGCACGAACGGCGCGATCTCCTCCGGCACTTTGGCGACTGGCAGCGCGGCCGGCCTGTCTTCCGCTTGGGCATCGGCCACCCGGGCAAGGGCACGAACCGGTGCCAGGCTGGCGCGGACCAGGCGCCTGGAAAAATACGACAACAAGGGAATCAGCACGAGCAAGGGCAGCAGCGTGCGCAAGGCGCTGTCGCCGGCGGCTTCGCTGCGTACCTGGGTCTCCTGCGCTACGGCAATGCGTTCACCGGACTTCCTTGCGGTACGGACATATACCCGCCATTGCGTCCTTCCGAGATCGAGCGTGTGGAACCCCACCGTCAAATCCGCCGGCAACGCAAGCCGCGCGGCGTCGACCACAGGCGACGCCGTAAGCCGCTGGACGACAACTCGCTCCTCCGGATCGTTATCCAGAGCCGCCACGGAGCGTTGTCCATCGGACGGCAGGCGGGCGGTATCCACCAAGGCTGCGATCTGGCGCAGGGTGTCGTCCTGAAACTCCTGCGCTTCGTTGTAGGCGAGCCCGAATGAAACCGCGGCGGCGAGGAACCCGGTCGCGACGATGGTGATGCTCAGCCAGACCGACAAGCGCTGTTGCAGGGAGTTGCTCACGGATTGCTCGCTCCTTCTATGGTCTTGCGCTTGTCCGGCCTCAGCGTCGGCTGCGCGACCGTTTCGAAATTCCCCAGTAAGCGCCGCCGGCCAGCAGGGCCAGCGCCAGCGCGCCGGCCAGCCAAAGTTCTACCGTGCGAAGCCGCAGCAGCCATACTGAAATCCGCTGGCCGAAATAGTAGACGCCCGCACTCCATGCGCCAACCCAAAGGAGCCCACCCAGCGCGTTGTAGAACGCAAAGCGCCTCCAGTCCATTCCGGCACTGCCCGCAACGATTCCGTTGAGCTGCCGCAGCACCGGGAAAAAGCGCGCGACGATGACGACTTCCGGGCCGTAATGCGCAAAGAAATTTTCCGCCCGTTTCAGCCGCTCGGCGCTGATACCCACGCGCGCGCCATGGCGCACCACCAGCCTGCGGCCGCCGAAAAAGCCAATGGCGTAACCAACATTGTCGCCGAGTACCGCCGCTGTCCATGCCGTCAGCCCCACGAGCCAGATGTCGAGCTGGCCCTGCGCGGCGAGGAAGGACGCGGCGACGAGGAAGGTCTCGCCCGGCAACGGCAATCCAAACGATTCCGCGAACAGCACGCCGAACAGCGCGCCGTACCCGTATTGGGCGATGTAGGGATGGACCGAGGCGAGCAGGCTATTCATTGCCTGCCGCGCTGGAACAGTGCCGCTGATTGGCGCCGGATATCATCACGTCGCATTATCCGTCCGCCTGTCAAAGCGCGCGAAGCGCAATGCCAGAATCGGCAGCACCGGCAGGTTTAAAAAAACGGTCGATAAACGGGCGCCTTCCATCTGCTATTGTGCATTCGCCAAATAGGATCGGCGCTTAATCCGCGTTGGGTCCTTCCGGGGCGTTTTCCAGCACCTTGCCGGTCTTCGCGTCCACGCCGACTTCCTGCGTGACCTTACCCTTTTGGACATCGAAGGAGTAGCGCAGACCGCTGCCGCCTTTTTCCTGCTCCAGCTCCTCGTCGGTAATCTTGCCTGGATGGGCTTTGAGTGCGATTACCCGGGCGTGTTCCATGTTGATCTTGGCCTGAGACATCAGGGCGGGGTCGCTCTTGTGCCCTTCATTGGCGCTGCTCACGCCGGCGAAAGCGAGGGAAGCGCCGAGGACGGCCAGTCCGATGATGCCGAAACGAACAGATTGTGTGATTCTCATGATGATGCTCCTGTAGAGTTGATCGAATGCCGCCGGACGCAATTGCGTCCGCCGTGACGGTCACTCTACGTCTCCACCGTTAGCCTATGCTTAGCGCGACCGCAATGGGGCATCGCAATTTCGCTCAAGCGTTCCCGCTCCCCTCGGGCCTGCGTTCGAGCAGGCTGAACAATACCGGCATCACCAGCAGCACCAGCGGCAACTGCACGGCCAGTCCGGAGATGATGGCCACCGCCAGCGGTTGCTGCATGGCGGAGCCCTGGCCGATCGCGAAGGCCAGCGGCAGCAGTGTGAGGATAGCTGCAAACGTGGTCATGGCGATCGGACGCATGCGGTTCTTGCCGGCGTCGATCAGCGCCTGTTGAAACGGCATTTCGCGAAACAGATCGCGGTACTCGGAAAAATAGAAAATGGCGACCTCGGTGACGATGCCGATGATCATGGTCATGCCCATCATCGCCGAGATGTTGAGCTCGATGCCGGCCAGCCACAGGCCGATGAATACCGCCGACACCGCCAGCAGCGGTATCGCCATGATCGCCAATGCCATGCGGAAGCTCTCGTACAGGAACAGCAGCAGCAGAAACACCAGCCCGACGGCCGCGGCGAATACCGCCATCAAGCCTTTGAAGGCGATTTGCTGCTGTTTGTACAGGCCGCCGAGTTCGTAGTACATGCCCTTGGGCAGCAGGTTCGGCGTCGCCATCACTTTCTGGATATCGGCGATCACCGGCCCCAGCGAGCGTCCGCTGATGCGGCCGGTCACGGCCACCATGCGCTTCAGGTTCTCCCGGTCGATCTGCGGCTGGCCGCTGACCGGCACGAGCTGCGCCACCCGCCTCAGCGGAAACACGTGCCCATCGGGCGCGCGGATCAACAATTTCCCGATATCCGGCACTATGGCGCGTTGGTCCTGCGGCGTCCACACGCGCACGCCGACCAATTTCGGTCCCTTCTGAATCTGCGTGGTGACGATCCCGGACAGATAGCCGCGCAGTATCTGCGTGATGCTGTCGGGGTTCATCCCTTCCAGCGCGGCCTTTACCCGATCCACGCGGATGTCGAGCGCATCGCCGGCGGGGCGAATGCCATTGTTGGTGTCCACTACCCCGGGAACTTTGTCGATCGCCGCAACAACCTTGTGCGCGGCAGTCTGCAGCTTCTGCGGATTATCGGAGAACAGCTTGATCTCGATCGGTTGCGGTACCGAGGTCAAGTCGCCGATCAGATCCTCCATCAACTGCGCCAGCTCGATGTTGAGTCCGGGCACCTTCTGCTCGACCTGGGTGCGGATATTGTCCATCACCTTCTCGATCGGCGGCCGCGGACCCGCTTTCAGGCGCACGAAAAAATCGCCCTCGTCGGCTTCGGTGACGCCGCCGCCCAATTGCGTGCCGGTCCGGCGCGAATAGGTATCCACGTACGGGTTCGCCTTGATGATCGCCTCCACCTGCAGCAGCAGCCGGTTGGTCTCGGTGAGCGAGGTCCCCGGCGGGGAGCGGTAATCGAGGATGAATCCGCCCTCGTCCATGACCGGCATGAAACCCGAGCCAACATGGGTAAACGCGAGAAAGCCCGCGGCGAGCAGGGGCAGGATGATCACAAGAACCAGGATCGGCCGCGCCAGCACCCGCTGCATCACCGCTTCGTAGCGGCGGTGCATCCAGGCAGTCATGCGTCCGCCTTCTTTCTGGTTGGCGTCCTTCTCATTGAGAAAATGATCCGCCAGCAGCGGCACCGCCAGTGCGGTGACGAAGAAGGAGATGATCAGCCCCGCCGCCATGGTCAGCGACAGCGCCTTGAAAAATGCGCCGGTCACGCCGGTGAGAAAGGCCAAGGGCAGGAAGATGACGATGGTCGATGCCGACGAACCTGCCAGCGGGCGCATGAATTCCATCGCCGCCGCCATCACCCGGCCATGGTGCTCGGCGGGAGCGCCGCGCAGGCGGCGCACGATATGCTCGATCATGACAATGGCATCGTCGATGATCAGACCCACCGCGGCCGCCATGCCGCCCAGAGTCATGATGTTGAAACTCATGCCCAGCGCGTAGAGCAACACCACGGTCGCCGCCAGCACAGTCGGCACCACTATTGCCGCGATCAGGGTGATCTTGAGATTGCGCAGGAAGGCGAACAGCACCAGCACCGCCAGCCCGATGCCGATGAGAATGGCGTCGCGCACGCTCGCAGCAGAATTCACCACCAGCACGCTTTGGTCGTACCAGTTCGCAAGCTTGACCCCGGGAGGCAATTGCGAACGGTAGTCTGCGAGTTTCGCGTGCACGTCGCGCGCGATCCGCACGCTGTTACTGCCGGGCTGCTGGTAGATATCGAGCAGGACAGCCGGGCGGCCATCCGCATTGACCTTGATCCATTGCGGCACCACGCCGTCGCTCACTACCGCCACATCGTCCAGCCGCACGATGCCGTTGCTGCCGCTTTTGATGATGGTGTCGCCGATTTGCCGGATGTTCCTCAGCCGGGTATCGGCTATTTCCAGATACAGCTTGTAATGGTCCTCCAGCCGTCCCACGGCGGTGACCACGTTGGCGGCGCTCAAGGCCTGCGCCACGTCGCCGAGCGTCAGCCCGTAAGCCATGAGGCGCGCCGGATCCGCGGTGACCTGGTATTCCTCGCGCGCGCCGCCGATCACCTGGACGCGCGCCACGCCGTTGACACTGGAAAGCAAGGGGCGCAGTTGATACTGCGCCAGATCGTAGAGCGCGGTCTGCGACTGGGTAGCGGAAGTCAGGCTGTAGGCCAGAATCGGGAACACCGTCGGATCCATGCGCTTGGTTACCGTTTGGGTGCCAGGCGGCAGATTTGGCAGGATCTGCGCGATCGCCTCATTGACCTGCGAGGTTGCCAGGCCCATGTTGGTGCCCCAGTCGAAACTCACCGACACATCCGCCGACCCGCGGCTGGTGGTGGAGCGCACGTCGCGTACTCCCGGCACCCGGCGCACCGCTACCTCCACCGGCTGCGTAACCGACAGCATCATCAGGTCGGCGGGGCGGTCGCCCGCGTTCAGCGACACCACGACGCGCGGAAAATCCACATTGGGAAACAGGGTGACCGGCAGTTTGAACGCCGCCAGCGCGCCCGCCAGCGCCAGCAAGGCCAGCAGGAACAGGATCGAGCGGCGATGCTCCTGCATCCACTGCGTGACGTTCATCGCCCGCTCTCGCGCACGGCCATGCCGTCGCGCAGTTCATAGTTGCCCAGACTCACTACCGGCTCGCTCGCGGCAAATGCACCGCGCACGGCGATCAGTCCGTCGCGCTCGAGCCCGGTTTGAACGCCGACCCGGTGCGCCTTGTCCGCGCGCACCTGAAAAATATATGCGCCTTTAGCGTCCCGCAGCACCGCAGAGCGCGGTACGACCCACTCCGGCTTCCGGCTGAGTTGTATCTCGGCATGCACCTTGGTGCCGGGCATGAGCCCGCTGCCGGACACCGCCACCAGCACGTCGACGAATTCGGTCTGCGGGTTGATCATGCCGAATACCTGCGCCACGCGCCCCGCCACCTTGTATTCCGGATCGAATACCGGAGCCACGCTGACCGCCATGCCCGGGCGCACCTGCGCCACATCGGCAGGCTCCACCCCCATCAGCACGCGCTGCCCGCCCGAACGCGCCAGTTGCAGCACAGGCGCGCCCGCGGCGAGGCGGTCGCCCTGGGCTGCCTGCAGCGCGACCACCACGCCGTCGAAAGGCGCCCTCACCTTCTCCGTTCCTTCCCCCGAACCGATCGACTCCTGCGCGCGCAAAGAGGCTTCGGCGTCCGCCAAGGCCTTTTTCGCCGCCGCCAGTTGCGACTGCGTGGCAAGCTGCTGTTTGGCCAGTTGCCCGATGCGCGCCACCTCGCTGCGGGCAAAGTCGACGGCATGGCGCGCCTGCCGGTAAGCCAGCGCGGCACCGGCTCCGGTTGCGAACTCGAGCAGCGGCACGCCCTTCTTGACCACCTGCCCGGCGCTCACCAGCAGCCGCGCGATCCGGCCCGGGCGCGGCAGGCTGACGATTTGCAGCGCGCGCGTATCCGGCGACACCACGCCATAGCCGGAGACCGTGTCCGCCATGGGCTGGCGCTTCAACATCACCGTTCGCACCTGCACGCTGGGCGCATCCGCAAGCGCGAGTGGGCTCGACGCCAGCAATAAGCTCAGGAAAACCATCCGGCAACGCTTGTTCATTGCGAACTCCTGTTCCGCACGGGCAGATCCGGACCCAGCAGGGTTTGCAGCGCGATTTCTTGTTCCATCAAGGCCTCTTGCAGGTTTATCGCTTCGATTTGCTTGTCCAGCAATGCGGTTTGCAGCCGCACATAATCGGGCGCGGCGAGGTTGCCGGCCCGCAGCGCGGCTTCGGCGCGCTTTGCGACGGTTTCGAGTTCAAGCACGCCATTGCGGGTACGCCGCAACTGGCTGTGCAATAAAGGGAGGTTTTCCAGCGCGATGGCGACCTCGCCGTAAGCGGCGTTCAGCCGGTTCTGGTATTCGTCGTACAGTTTCTTGCGCGTGGCGTCCTCGATGGCGATGTTGCCCCGGTTGCGGTTGAAAATCGGCAGGCTCAGCGTCAAACCGAAACCCACCGTGTAAATCCCGCTGGTATCGCGCGCGCGGCTGAGGCCGATATTCAAGGCCGGGAACTGCGCCAGCACCGCGCCGCGAAACTTTTCTTCCTGGGATCTATACCCTGCTTGCAGAGCCTGCAAATCCGGGCGCTGCGCGAGGCGCCGCTCCAGACCGGCGCGCACCGCGGCGGCATCGATGGCCGCCGCCTTGGGTTCGCCCACCAGCCGCAGCCGAGCGTCGGCGGCCAGCCCAAGGACGCGATTGAGGCTCGCGCGGTTCGTCAGGCGCCTGCGTTCCAGCTCGTTGATACGGCGCTCGATGCCCTGCAAAGCCACCAGGTCGGCGCTGGCGACATTGAGCGTGACGTTGCCCGCCGCGAGTGCCTGCTGGCTGCGCCGGTAGCGCTCCGCCAACAGTGTGCGGGCTGCCTGCAATTTCCTCATCAAGCTGTCTTGCGCGGTCAAGCGGGAGAACAGCAGCCGCGCCTGGCTCACCACCTGCCATTCCTGCCACAACAGTTCCAGATTCACCTGTTGTTCCTGCGCCATTGCCGCATTCTTGCGCGATGAGCGCAGCAGCAGGGCATTGATGTCGTAACTCGGATTGAGATTGAATGCGTTGGTATTGCCTGCAGTGCCGTTCGTAGGGTGGTCTGAGCTGATGCCCAGTTGCGGATCGGGCAGCAGGCCGGCGGCGAAGGACTGGGCGCGTGCGATGCCCAAAGCATCGCGCGCCTGGCGCAATTGCGGGTTGTTCGCCACCGCCAGCATGGCCACTTCGTCCATGTCCAGACCGTCCGCGGGATCGAACACATGAGTGGACAGGCTGCGAAAAGGCAGGCGCGCCGGATCGACCGCGATGGCCGACGCGGACCGCGGCAGATTCACCTGTTCGGGCAGGGGTTTTGGCGCGTAACTGGCGCAAGCGGCAAGACTCAGGACGATCGAAATAGCTGCAAGCCGCCAAAGCCTCATTCGGTGCGCCCTGCCTCGCCATCCTTGCTTACCATCCAGCCTGCCCCGCGCACATTTTTGATGACATCGGCTCCGAGCTTTCTGCGCACGCCGTGGATGAGGAAGTCCACCGCATTGCTTTCAACCTCTTCGTTCCAGCCGTAGATGCGCTCCTCCAGTTCGGCACGCGTGAGTATCGCGCCGGGACGCAGCAGCAGCGCATGCAACAGGGCGAACTCGCGCGCGCTCAAAAGCTCCACGGCATCGCCGCAGCGCGCCTCGCGCGTCGCCGGGTCGAGGCTCACCCTGCCGTTGGTGAGCACCGGCGCAGCCTGCCCGCCCTGGCGGCGCATGATGGCCCGCAGCCGGGCGAGCAATTCGTTGACGTCGAAGGGCTTCACCAGATAGTCGTCCGCGCCGAAATCGAGTCCCTTGATGCGGTCGTCGACGCCGTCGCGGGCGGTGATGACGATGACCGGCACAGTGTTGCCCGCCTGGCGCAGGCGACGCAGCACTTCCAGCCCGTCGCGCTTGGGCAGTCCCAGATCGAGCAGCACGGCCTGGTGCTCGCCGTGTTCGAGCACGCTGGCGGCAGCGGCGCCGTCTTTCACCCAGTCCACCGCATAAGCGGCATCTTTGAGGGCGACGCAGACCGCGTCGCCGATCATCGGGTCGTCTTCGACGAGCAGGATACGCATCGTTTTTCCCGCAATTTTGAATCACACATTATCTCACCCAGTCTTTGCGTATCGAACCGCCATGTCTGACCTGATAGCCGGGCAAGGACAGTTCGACACCGAACGCGCGCCGCCATTCAGCCCACGCCGATGTTCGCGTAGTGGTGAGGATAACGATCCAGAATTAGGGGAAAATTAGCCGGTGGGGCAGGCAGAACGTTTCCAGGCAACGTGCGATCCCCGATCGCAAAGCGCCCGGTTCAGCCGGGAAATAGCGGGTTTTGAGCGGGCTGGCCGCGGATCGTTGCCAAAATCATGGGCTGATCGTCAAGGCGCCATTGCGCAACACCAGGGTGACATGCCGCAGAAAGCTCATCCCGAGCAGTATGTCCTGTGAGCCGCTGTCGTTCAGCGAAACGTTGGCGGCAACATTGCGCACGGTAACGTTTCCGACCGCGATGGAAGCCAGGCGAATCCTATATATCCCCACCTGACCGCTCGCGGTGGTGCCTTCACCGCGCTGCCCGGCAAAAACGGGAATGCCCAGCTCGATTGCCCTCTTGTACGGAATCGAGACCTCGGTTGCGCCGGTATCTACCAGGAATCGAACCGGTTTGCTCCCGATGTAGCCATTCACGTAAAGACGCCCGTCCCTGGGAGCGATTGGTGCTTGTAGCGGCTGCGGCACTGTCCGCTGACTGGCTCCGACTTCCGGGCGCATTGTTCCGCCAAATCCGTTTGGCGAAGCATTGATGATGCCGTCCGGTGAGGCACCCTGCTTCTCACATGGAACGTCCGAATAGATTACTTCCCCTGTATGGGACAGACATTTAACGATCACGCCTGCGCTCGCAGGAGGAGCGATCAGCCACGGCAGAAAAATCGCAAGGCCGAGAACAACACGGGACAACACGCCGATGTCCAGGTGTTCCCTGACCGGCTTCGGAACCGTCTGTATTTTCGCCATGGTTGCCACCGGTGAATTGTAATCCGAACAGTTTTAAGGCTTGGTTGCTAGGGCTTTAGTGTTTTAGCGACCTGTACTGTCTGGACATTACTCTATGTGGAACGGATGTGCTATCGGCGGTGCGCCAAGAAGCGACAGTCGGCGCGCACACCCTGAACGAATACCTGCTGGTTTCCTCGTTCCCGCCGCGGCTTGCGTTCTGGAACTTGATGCTGAAGAATCCGGACTGAGCTCAATAGCTCACTCGCCGGAGGAGGCCCCGATGGCTGATGCACTAAGCACAAGCGCGGTACGCCGCATCTACGACGCCGCGGCTAAGCGCTACGATCTGCAGCACGCGCTGATCACGCTGCGCAGCGACCAGCGCGGGCGGCGCATGGTGGTCGAGCTGGGCGTGGCCGAGGGCGACCAGGTGCTCGACGCCGGCGGCGGCACCGGCCTGACCGGCATGCCCGCGGCGCGCAAGGTCGGCCCCCAGGGCAGGGTAACCGTATTCGACCTGAGCGAGTCCATGCTCGACGAAGCGCGCGCCAAGGCCGAGCGCGAGGGGCTGGCCGGACGCATGGAATTCACCGTTGGCGACATGCTCGCCCTGCCCTATCGGGATGCGAGCTTCGACGCCGTGCTCTCAACCTACAGCCTGTGCCCGCTGTACGATCCGGCCAAGGGTGCGCTCGAACTGTACCGCGTGCTCAAGCCGGGCAAGCTCCTCGCGGCGGCGCATTCTACGGTTCCGGCGCAACCGCTGGTGAAGCTGCTCGCCGACGGCGTCGAGGGCGTGGTGTCGCGGCTGCACTGGCTCAGTCTCGCCTGCCGCCCGGTCGAAGTGCTGCCGGCGCTGCTTGCTGCGGGAGCCAAGCTCGTCTCGTCCAGACACATCGGCGTGCCGCTGTGGCCTTTCCTCGTTTTCGTCGTGCGCAAGCCGGCATGAGCAGCGCGACCGATCCGACATCCGCCAGGCAGCCAGAATCTCGACGCGTCCCGCGAAGGCCGCTGTGCGCCCGCACAACCCAGCGTTACACCGGCACCCGCCCGGCGAAGCAGCGCATCGAGCAGGAATCGTGGAATTTGCCATCGACCAGGAAGGCATTCCGATTGATTCCCTCCTAAGCAAGGCCAAAGCGCTCGTACAGTGCACAATTAACCAACGCAAATCACTGTAGAATTGCATCCCACTTTCTGCCGTCTTCTGTGCGGATGCAAACGCGGCCGTCCCCGCGTGTGTTTTGCCAAGGACAACGACCCTAGTTAACAGTGCGCACCTCATCAATCGTGACCCAGTACTCCACACCCTCTGGCGCTGCCAAAGACACTTCTGGCATGGGCCCCGCTGCCTTTGCATCAAGCCGTCCTGGAACCGAGGAAGACTCCGAGCACTGGCTCGAATTGGTGACGAGGCGCGAGCAGTGCGAATACGTGATGTCGCGTCAGCCGATGTCCATTCTTGGCACCATTATATCGAGTGCCCTTATCGTTATTGTCATCGCGCTTGCCGAGCCCTCCTCGCTAATGGGCGCATTGATATGGTTTGCGGTGGTACTACTCAATCAGGTGAGGCGCGCGGGTGTGTATTTCCGGTACAAACACGAGGGAATCCAGGAAAACAACCTAGCAACCTGGGAAGCGCATGTCTATTGGGGCTCGCTGTTCTCGGGATGTCTATTCGGGGTCACACCGCTTCTATTCTGGTCTGCGGACCTGACCGCTCAATTCGCCATGACTATCGTCGCGTTCGCCCTTATCCTCGGTTCAATTCAATTTACTATTTCGCAAGCTCGCGTCAGCTGCTTGTACGCGCTGGCCGTTCTGCTTCCGTTCGTTGCCCGCAACGCCCTGGAGGGAACGCACTACTCCTACCTTATCGCTGCATTGGAGCTAACTGCAACACTCTTCTTTCTCAAGGGTGCGAATACGGTCTGCCGCACCTGGAAAGAGTCGCTACAAAATCGACTCCGCAATCAACTGCTTGTTGCGCAGCTTGAAAAGCAGGCAACACAGCTGTACCACGACGCTATCCACGACCGGCTCACAGGTCTGCCGAACAGAGCCGTGCTTTTTGACCGGCTAAAGCACGTTATCGTGCGCGCCCAGCGACAAGAAGTGAGGTGCGCGGTTTTGTACTTCGATTTAGACCGGTTCAAGATGGTCAATGATTCTTTCGGGCATCGCGTCGGCGATGAGCTATTGCAGCGGGTTGCCGAAAGCGTTAGTGCCGTTATCCGCGAGGGTGATACCTTCTGCAGACTGTCAGGGGACGAATTTGCGATTTTAGCAGAGGACATAGTTTCATCTGACGGTGCGGTAAGGATAGCTGAGAGCGTTCAGCTCGCTGTGCATTCTATTGAGAATATCGGTGGACACCCGATTAGCGTATCCGCAAGTATCGGCATTGCTCAGTATCCTGGAGCCATTGACAATGAAACTGCCACCGCCATCGTAGCGCGTGCTGACATGGCGATGTACGTCTCGAAGAAAAGCGGGCGCGGAACTCACACCTTGTATCGCGAGAGCTTTGTGAAGGACTATCCCACCTATCATAGGGTCGGTGACGCTGCATCGCCCCCCGCAATTTAGCGCTGCGCCCGACACAACGGTCACCCTCTTAGGTTTTCCGTCAGTCGATGGCAGTCCGAGCCTGCCTCTACGCCGTAGCAGTGGGTGGCAGAACCACACTGCCGGTCGCGCCGCCCCCCTTGGAGGCAGGGGCTCAGCGCTGGAGTCTGGCGGTGAAGCCCTTCAGGCGCTTCTCCAGCCACGCATCCACGGACCATTGGCCGCGGCTGGCAATCAGCAGCACGCCGAGCAGTATGCCCCAGGATAGGTGCTGATTGAGGCCACCTTGGCTTAGGTCGGGATAGGAAATGACCGCCACCGCGTTAAGAATGAAAAGTCCCGCAGCCGAAAACCGGCCCAGCAGTCCGATCACCAGCAGGGCCGAGAGGCCTAATTCCGCGCTTGCGGCCATCGTGGCTGCGACTTCGGGCGACAACAGCGGCACATGATATACATCGCTGAAAAGATACAGGGTGCTGCTCCAGCTCTGCACCTTGGTCAGACCGGATTTGAAAAACACGTTTGCCAAATATAAGCGCAGGCCCAGGTCCATCAGCGGCGCAAGGTATTCCGGCCAATGCGAGGCGGTGTAATAAAAACGTCCAATGCGCGCGAAGATGCCCATGCCATTCCTCCCAATATCGATTTCAGGCGTCGATCAAGACGTCCAGTTGCAGCAGTTTGAGCAGCGTCGATTGCAGGTCGAAGTCCGAGTGGAGTTCCAGGGCGCCGTCGGTCGCAGTGCCCAGTGACACTCCCCTTTGTATGCTTTCCAGCCAGGCCGCTTCGGCATCCGACAATTCGCCGACCAGCACGACATCGTCCTTGCGGCTGACCAGTGCGTTGCAGGCGCCGGCATCGAGGTCGATGTGGAAGTCGCTGTCCGCGCCGGGTTGGTGAGCGTGCCAGATCGCTGCGATCGGATACGCGGAGCGCACGAGGCGGCAGGCCGGATGGGTATGCAAGCGCAAGTCGGAATACTGTTCGGCGGGTATTTGCGCCAGCTTGCCGAGATCCAGCGCGGCGGCATCGTCCGCGAAATAGGCGCGATGGCAGGCCCACTCCAGCGCCGCAACATCCGGCAGGTAGACCAGGCCGCGTGCGGGTTCAAAGGCCGCAAGAAACTCGGCCATTTCCGCTCCGTAGCGATGCAGGTTGCCGCTGTGCGAAAGATGCGCCCCGATGTATTGCCGCGTGATCAGCCTGAAGAAATCCTTGCCCACGAGTTGCTCGACCACCGGATACGCGCCCGCAAGCGCGTCGTGCAGATTGCCGCGATAGTTGTTCTGATAGATTCCGATCGCGACCTCGGACGAATAGTTGCGATAGCGCGCGACCATCTGCGACGACGGCTCCTCGCCGCGCACGATGACCCGCGCGAACTCGGACAGGACCTCATGCAGTGCAGACACGGACGTCCTCCATGCGCTGCTGCGCTTTCGCCGCCTCGCCCATGAGCACCGGCAATGCCGGTATATCGCTGTCCCATTCGATCAATGTGGGTCGCGGACCGATTTGCTGCAGAACCCGCTCGTACAATTCCCACACCTCGGGATAGACCGGATGATCATGCGTATCCACCAGGCAGCCGTCCCTCTCGCTGTAACCGGCCAGGTGATATTCCTTGACCGCGCCGGCCGGGAGGGCCTCGATAAAAGCCGCGGCGTCCACGCCCAGGTTACGCACGTTCACATGCAGGTTTTCCACATCGAACAGGATGCCGCAGCCGGTGCGCCGGCTCAGTTCGCCAAGAAACTCGCCCTCGCTCATTTCGGCTTGCGCGAACGATAGATAGCTGGAGAGATTTTCCACCAGCAATTGTCGGCCGAGCTTTTCCTGCAGTTGTTGCACGCGGTTCGACACATGGGTCAGGGCTTCCTGCGTATAGGGGAACGGCAACAAATCGTTGATGACCATGCCAGGCGCAGCGTTCCAGCACAGGTGTTCGGACACCGCCGCGGGCTGCACCGCCTCGCACAAGCGCTGTAAGGCGGACAGATGCATCTGGTCGGGCGGCGCGGTCGAAGCCAGCCCCATGCCGACGCCGTGCAGACTGACGGAATAGTGTTCGCGCACCTTGAGCAGGGTATGCAGGGGCGCGCCACCGCCAAAAAAGTTTTCGCTGTGCACTTCCACCCAAGCGAGCCTGGGCAGAGCTTCCAAGACCTCACGGTAATGAGGCGCCCGCAACCCTATGCTCGCGGTGCACGGCAAGGCATGTGTTGCGGGCTTGCTCATTACATTGCAGCCAGACTGCCGCCCGCGATCTTGTCGCAAGTGCCCTTGGGCACGGCGACGAAATCCTTGGGGTCGTTGTTTTTGGTAGCCTGGCCCGCACAGGCATGCGCGCTCTTGTTGCTCGCGCAATCGTTCTTGCCCGCCTTGGCGATGCCAAAGCATTTTTCCATGTTTTTGTCGGCAGCCATGGCGCTGCCGCTGGCGGCGACAATGCCGAACGCCAACATGCTGGCAACGGCGGATTGGATCAGGTTGTTTCGAACTGACATAGTCATCTCCTCGAAGGTTGAAGGTGCGAATATCAGCAGCGGCGCGCTGCCGGATACAAGACCGCGCAGTTCGCACCGGAATCGATGCATTTAGCGCGGTCTGACAGGTAGTTCGCCCGCAAACGAAAATCGGTTACAAGTCCGGCAGGAATAGTTGGCGCACCGCCGGTGGCGGTATCAGAGGAGGTCGGCAGGCGGGTTTGGATAGCGTGCGGGAATAATGAGGGTATCTACGACGCGATTACGGAGCTTGCGACTGTCTTAACGCTATGAATCATATCGGTAAACAGCCTTGTTGGCGGGAGATCGACAGACACATGCTCAAGCGGCGCTCCGAGGATTTTTTTCCAGTCACGTAAGCGCCATTTGCCATCCTTTATCGCGTGCGTGGCGACCGCAAAACATCGCCGCCGCGGCGGCTTGATCATGCCTGCCAGGTCACGCCAGGATAAAGAGCGTCACACAAGGCATCCTCTGTGTAGAACCGTCGATGTCCTTACAGGAGAGACGCGCCAATTGTTTGATCGGCCGATTCGAACAGCCGCAATCAGCCAGGAAAATAACCGTTCTCGCAGTTGACCTAAGCCATCTGGCAGATACGACCGTGATGACCTCGCCACGTGTAAGCGCCAAGCGAGCTAGAGTCTATGAAGCATCAGCAGCCGTAGCATCCGAAGGTTCCGCAGACTGGGCAGCGTAGGTCTTGAAGAGGTTTCGCTTCGTAGCGAGGCCACGTAAATTGCCGACCTACTGCGAATTCGCCTTTGGCCGGGTGCTGCACGTTCTGCAATTGACGCTCGTCCTGCAATTGAAGCACGTCGTGTTCATATGCTGAGTTCATACGGTAATCTAGGCTGGTCTTACTAGGCTGTCTGTACGGTTCCGTACGCAGTCGCTACGCTTGCACTCAATCTATCGCAATGCAGGGCACGCCTGGAGCGTCCGTTATTGGGCAACGCGTCCAATTCCATTGGGAGATCACCCGCATCCGAATGCTCAAGGTGTCTCGCCGTAACGCTGCCGCAATTCGCGTTTGAGCAACTTTCCACTAGGGTTCTTGGGCAGGCTATCGGTGAACTCAAGGCGCTTTGGACACTTAAAGCTGGCCAAGTGTGCATTGCAGTGCGCCAATACCTGTTCGGCCGACAAGGTTTGGCCGGCTTTGACCACAATGACCGCAGTTACCGCCTCGACCCAGCGCGCATCGGGCAAACCGATCACGGCGACCTCGCTGACCTCAGGCAAGCGGTAGATCGTCTCCTCCACCTCGCGGCTGGCGACATTTTCGCCGCCGGTCTTGATCATGTCCTTCTTGCGATCGACCACGGTAATGAAGCCCTCGCTGTCGACGGTGGCCAAATCACCGCTGTGGAACCAGTCGCCTTCAAACGCGGATCGCGTGCGCTCAGCGTCGTGAAAATAGCCCAACATCAGGTGGGGCGAACGGTGCACGATTTCCCCCACCTCTCCCGGTGCCACGTCTTTCATCTCGAGATTGACAACACGCGTTTCCACGTTAAGCACCGGCCGACCGCACGAACCCGGTTTGCGTAACTGGTCTTGCGGGCCGAGCATCGTCGCCAGGGGAGCAATTTCGGTTTGGCCATACAAATTCCATAAACGCACCTTGGGCAGGTGCCCGGCCAACTCTTTGAGCACTTCCACCGGCATGATGGATGCGCCGTAATAGCCCTTTGCCAAGCTGGCTAGTTTGGCAGGATCGAACAGCGGTGAGCGCAATAAAGCGATCCACACTGTAGGCGGGGCGAAAAAGCTGGTCACCTGGAATTTCTCGATCAGAGCCAATATGTTGTCCGGCACCGGTTTGGCGGTGATGACGTTAGTGCCGCCAATATAAATCGCTGGACCGAAGAAGACATCGAGTTGCGCACAGTGATATAGCGGCAGCGCATGCAGAGTCAAGTCGGCTTCGGCAATTTCAGCGTTCACCACGCAGCTCACGTACTGCCACAGCACGGCATCATGCGTCAGCATGGCGCCCTTGGGGCTGGACTCGGTGCCGCTGGTGTACACAATTTGCGCCAAATCCTGGCTGCCCAAGCCGACTTCCGGCAAATCGTCACTACACTCGGCAAGTGTGTCAAAGCTGTGCATACCGGCGACCGGTTCGCTCGGGTCCTCGGACGGCAACCAGATAAACCGGGCTACTTGCGTGTCCAGAGCAGCAGCTGCGCGCGCCAGCTCGGCCAATCCGGCGTCGGTGGCTAAAGTCTTGGCCCCGGCGTGGCGCAAGATGTATGCCGCTTCTTCGGCTTTGAGCATGAAGTTGATCGGCACCATGACTGCTCCGCGGCGCGCCAGCGCAAAGCGCAGCGCAGCAAAGCCATGCGAATTACGCGCCAGCACAGCCACGCGGTCGCCTTCCTCTACGCCTATGCTCGCCAAGCCCGCAGCCAGACGGCTGACCAAAGTGTCAAATTGCGCATAGGTCCACTGTGTACTGCCACAAATGATGCCGGTCTTCATCGGCAAGCGCTGCGCCGTTCGATGTAGCGCATCAGCGATGGTTTGGCGGCGTACCACTGAGCCAATAGCGTAGGTCATGGGATGGTCTACCTTTCTTAATACGTCTTCAAATATTCTATACCGCGCCAGTCAAACCAGAAGAAGCCTCGGGAGAAGCGGGGATTGCCTGGACGCTCTTAAACGCCTTGAATCGTGATCTGAGGGCAGAACCCGGAGGCTGTTCATGCCGGCAATGGGTCGCCGCGCTCCCGGAACAGGCGCAGGCAGGCATCTGCGACAGCCGGGTCGTATGCGCTGCCGCGCCCGCGTTCGATTTCGGCCAGCGCCTTGTCAATACCCAAGCCAGGACGGTAGGGCCGGTGCGAAGACATCGCTTCCATGACGTCGGCCACCGCCATGATGCGCGCCTCGAGCAGGATCGCCTCGCCCTTGAGGCCCTGCGGATAGCCGCTTCCGTCCATGCGCTCGTGGTGCTGCAGCGCGACTTCGGCCAGCGGCCAGGGGAACTCGACGTCCTTCAGAACGTCGTAACCCGACTGCGGATGGCCCTGAATCAACTTATATTCGATCGAGGTAAGTTTCCCGGGCTTGGACAGGATCTCCGCCGGGATGGTGATCTTGCCGATGTCATGCAGGAAGCCTGCCACCCGCAGGCCCTCGACGCGCGACTCATCCAGGCCGAGCTCAGTGCCGATCGCTGCGGCGATCTTGCCCACCCGCCGCTCGTGGCCGGCGGTATACGGGTCACGCATTTCGCTCAGGGTGGTCGCGACCTCGACAGTGCTCATGAACGCGGTTTGAAGCTGCTTGAGATAACGCTGGATCTGCTGCTCCGCGCGCTTTTTCTCGGAGATGTCCTGCAACAGGCCGATGACCGCGGGCCGGCCCTGGTGCGTCGCGCGAGCTGCATGCGCTCCGACCTGGATCGCGACGCCGTCCCCGCGCAGAATGCCAAAATCCAATGCCACGCTCTGCGCTTCACCGTCGAGCAGCCGGCGCAAGCTCTCGGCAACCCTGTCGCGGTCGGGCTCCGCGACCCATTGCAAAGGATCGGTGCCGATCAGTCCCTCCGCCCTGCCCTGATCGATGATCTCGGCCGCTCGCGGATTCGCGTAGGCAAGCTTCCCGTCCTGAACGATGTAGACGCCGGCAACCGACTGCTCGACCAGTCCGCGAAATTGCTCTGCCGCCGCGCGCAGATTTTCCTCCGCTTGCTGGCGCGCCGCCTCGCGTGCGAAGTTATCGAGCGCAAAGTCCATGTCAGTCGCCATTTCGACCAGCAGCTTGCGCGCGGCTTCGTCGAAGGCGCCGACTTCGCCCGCATACAGATCAAGTATGCCAACCGGTACGCCGCTTCGATGCAGCGGCAGCGAGGCCGACGCACCAAAGTCGAAGCGCGCGCGGCGCTCATGCCAGGCGGCGGTACTTGGCTCCTTCCGGAAGTCCTGACACCATACTGGTCGGTCCTCGCGTATGGCGGTACCGCTATAACCACGTCCGAACGGGCTGTCGGCGTCCGCCGAGATTTCAGCGCCTCGCAGATACTCATCGGCTCGATCGCCGAAGCTTGCCACAGGCCGGACCATCCGCGTATCCGGGTCGATCATGCCGATCCATGCCATCTTCATGCCGCCGAACTGCACCGCAACGCGGCAGACCTGCAGGAACAACTCTTCCTCGCTGGCGCAGCGCACGATGGCCTCGCTACATTGGCTCGACGCGGCGTAAAGTTGGGTCAGCCGATGAATCTTCCTTTCGGCCTCTTTGCGCTCGGTGATATCGCTGCCGACGCCGCGATAGCCGGTGAAGGCGCCGGAGGCATCGAACACCGGGTCACCGCTGATCGAAAGAAAGCGCTCCGCGCCATCGGTGCCCAAGCGCGAGAACTCGAAGCCGCGAAACGGCTGATGCGCGTCGAGCGCCATCCGGTGCGCCTGCCAGCCGTCTTCGTCTGGTGAAAGATACGAAATCTCCCAGCGCCTTTGCCCGATCTGTGCGCCGCGCTGGAATACCGAGACCGTGCTCTGTTTCTTTACCGCCGAACCGCGCGCGCTAAGCCGGTGCTCGGCGTCGCTCTCCCAGTAGAAGTCGGAGGACATTTCGGTCAGGCTGCGAAAGCGCGCCTCGCTCTCCTTCAGTTCCGCATTGCGCTCGGCCACCGTGCGTTCCAGCGACTCGCGCGCTTGCGCCAGCTCGTCGTTGGCTTGCTTCAGTTGTGCGACATAGCGCGCGGACTCGATCGCGCGCGCGACCGCATTGGCGAGGTTTTCGATCTGGGGTTCGTATTCGAGGAATCGGCGCCGGTCACCAATTTGGACGGCAAGGAGTCCATAAATTCCACGTGCGGTGCTCAGCCAGAACACGCGATACCCGGCCCTCGGCGCGAGCGCGCATTCCGGAGTCCGCGCGGCGGAAGTGTCGCCAAGGTGGACGGCGCAGCTCCGACAAACAGATTCGAAATCGGCCCGCGACGAGGCCGGAGCCGGACGCAGGCACAGATGCGCCTTCGATACGCCTGGGACCTCCAGCAAGGCACGCGCAGTGAACTCGGCAATCACGCGCTCATCCGGAAGCGCATCCAGCGTTTGCTGGGCGATTTGCAGCCTTCCGAGCACCTCAGTTTGCGCCGTGCTACTCGTCATACCAGCTCCTACCGGACCAGACAGGCGTGTATTGCGGGCTACTCGCTGGAACGGTAATAGGGATTGCGCACGATTTGCCCGCGCACGATCATATACGGATGAACGCACAGGACATCATAAAGCGTGGCGCCGCTGAAGTGTCGCGCGTCGTATTGACAAACGAGCGTTGCCGGACATTCTCGCACCACCCCGTTCAGGCCGGACTCATACTCTATTATGCGATCGGAGCCCGGCAGTCCCTTGAGGGCCCAGGTCATCTCGCCGCTTATCCGAGCCCCTGAATAGCCTGTGCGAACGCTCTCCAGGTAAAGCTCCCGCACCCGGTCGAGCATGCGTTGCGGGACGAAAGTCCCGTCGGGACAGTAGGCCCGATGCGCCAACTCGGCCTCGAAGCGGCCCGCCGACGACTCCGGAGAAATGCGTATCCCGAGGCGCGAAAGATGCGCCGGGAGATCTTCCGCGCGCGGCAGATCGGCGAAGTAGCTTACGACCTCCCCCTGATGCAGCCCGCTCTCGACGAACCTGGGGACGATTTCGCTACGCTCGTCGTCGTCCGCATAGATGTAACACATGTGAGTTCCCGCAGCGAACGCCTCCTCGGTGAATCCCATGTTAATCATTCTCTGCGCTGACATGAATTCTCCTTCGCTGCAAACTTAACTGGTTAACATCTTGTTAGTTTACAGCTTACCAACTAAACCGGTTTCGCTGACTTGGAGGTTCCTGGACGCCTTGAAATGTAATCTTGGCGGAGAGAGCGGGATTCGAACCCGCGATACGGTTTGACCCGTATACACGCTTTCCAGGCGTGCGCCTTCGACCGCTCGGCCACCTCTCCTGCTGAATTTCGGGAAGGTGCGCAGCTTACGCGATAAGCCTTTGCGAGGCAAGGATAAACCGGCTGGCGGTCGCGGCGCAAATCGACTGTAAACCCGCTTGTCTGGGCTGGTCCGGTGCCGCCGGACCCTACTGATACGCAAGGATTGAATTGCGGCGAGTCGCGTTGACCCGTCGCGCCGAATAATGGTAGTTTGCGGCGGCGGCGCGACAGGGATGTGCGATCGCAAGCGCCGGTCGGCCCGAGGTCGGGCTCCCCACAGAATTTCTTGCAATGAGCCGTAAATGACACGACCACTGGACGGCATTGTCGTCGTCGCGCTGGAACATGCAGTCGCCGCTCCGCTCGCCACGCGGCATCTTGCCGACAACGGCGCGCGTGTGATCAAAATAGAGCGCCCCGGAAGCGGCGACTTCGCGCGCGCCTACGACCAGCGCGTGCGTGGCCTGGCCTCGCATTTCGTCTGGACCAACCGCGGCAAGGAAAGCGTGACGCTGGATCTGAAGCATGCACAGGCGCTGCCGGTGCTGCAGCGTCTGCTCGCGCGCGCCGACGTGTTCGTGCAGAACCTGGCCCCAGGCGCTGCGGCCCGCCTGGGTTTGGATGCTGCAGCCATACACCGCATCAATCCGCGCGTCATCGTCTGCGGCGTGTCCGGCTACGGCGAGAGCGGCCCCTATCGCGACAAGAAGGCCTACGACCTCCTGATCCAGGCCGAAGCGGGATTCCTCTCGATCACCGGCAGCGAAGGCGAGATGGCCAAGTCGGGCGTATCCATCGCCGACATCGCGGGCGGCATGTACGCCTACAGCGGCATCCTGAATGCGCTGCTGCTGCGCGGCCGCACCGGCAAGGGCAGCAACATCGAAGTGTCGCTGCTCGACTGTCTGGCCGAATGGATGGGCTATCCGCTCTACTATGCGTGGGACGGCGCGGCGCAACCGGCGCGCGCCGGCGCCATGCACGCGACCATCTATCCCTATGGGCCGTTTCAGGCGGGCGATGGCAAGACGGTGATGATCGCGATTCAGAACGAGCGCGAATGGGCGCTGTTCTGCGAAAAGGTGCTGGGCGCGCCGGAGCTGGCGCTCGACCCGCGCTTCGACAGCAACGCCGCGCGCAGCGCTAACCGCCAGCAGCTCGCGCCGATTCTGCACCAGCGGCTGGCGCAATTGAGCGCGGCCGAGCTGATCGCGCTGCTCGACGCCGCCAGCATCGCCAACGCCTCGGTCAATACCGTCGAGGGCTTGCGCGAGCACCCGCAACTGCGCGCGCGCGATCGCTGGGCCAAGATCGCCTCCCCCGCGGGGCCGCTGCCGGCACTGCGGCCGCCGCCGCTCACCGATGCCTACGCTCATGCAATGGGCGACATTCCCGCTCTGGGCGCGCATACCGACGCCGTGCTCGCATGGCTCGGCTACGGCGAATCGGAAATCGTCGCGCTGCGCTCCGCCGGTTTGATCTAGCGCAAACAGGAGCTGCCGCCCGTCGAATCCGGCGCGGCAAAGGTGGTAAGATTTTACGGTTGCAGATCGGGCGATCCGCAGCCGCGCGATCCACACATTGCCACCGCGATCCAAACCGCCATTTCAATCCAGCGAGACCGACATGACCGCCATTAAGCAGGAAGACCTGATCCAGAGCATTGCAGACGCGCTGCAGTTCATCAGTTATTACCATCCGAAGGACTACCTCGCCCACCTCGCCCGCGCCTACGAGCGCGAGCAGGCGCCTGCGGCGAAGGATGCGATCGCGCAGATTCTGACCAACTCGCGCATGTGCGCCGAGGGCCACCGGCCAATTTGCCAGGACACCGGCATCGTCAACGTCTACCTCAAAATTGGCATGGACCTGCGCTGGGAAGGCTTCAAGGGCTCGCTCGCCGATGCGGTGAACGAAGGCGTGCGTCGCGCCTACACCAACCCTGATAACCCGCTGCGCAGCTCAGTGCTCGCCGACCCGATATTCACGCGCAAGAACACCAAGGACAACACACCCGCGGTGCTGCATGTGGAAGTGGTCCCCGGAAACAAGCTCGACGTAACGGTCGCAGCCAAGGGCGGCGGCTCCGAGGCGAAATCGAAATTCGCCATGCTCAATCCCTCCGATTCCATCGTCGACTGGGTACTGAAAACCGTGCCTACCATGGGCGCGGGCTGGTGTCCGCCCGGCCTGCTCGGCATCGGCGTCGGCGGCACCTCCGAGAAGGCGATGATGATGGCCAAGGAAGTGCTGATGCAGCCGCTGGATATGCACGAGCTGCTCGCGCGCGGGCCGAAATCGAAGATCGAGGAACTGCGCATCGAGCTCTATACCAAGATCAACGCGCTCGGGATAGGCGCGCAGGGCCTGGGCGGACTGTCGACGGTGCTCGACGTCAAGATCGCAGACTACCCAACGCACGCCGCCAACAAGCCGATCGCGATGATCCCCAACTGCGCCGCGACGCGCCACGCGCATTTCGTGCTCGACGGCTCGGGCGCGGTCGCACTCGATCCGCCCTCGCTCGATGACTGGCCCAAAGTCACCTGGGCACCCACCTCCGCCGCCAAACGCGTCAACCTCGACAGCCTTACCCCGGCAGAAGTCGCGTCGTGGAAGCAGGGCGACATCCTGCTGCTCTCGGGCAAGATGCTCACCGGCCGTGACGCCGCGCATCTGCGCATCAAGGAAATGCTGGATAAGGGCGAGAAGCTGCCGGTGGACTTCACCAATCGCGTGATTTACTACGTCGGCCCGGTCGATCCGATCAAGGGCGAAGTCGTCGGACCAGCCGGCCCGACCACCTCGACACGCATGGACAAGTTCACCGAGATGATGCTGGCAAAGACCGGCCTGATCGGAATGGTGGGCAAGGCCGAGCGCGGCCCGGTGGCGATCGAGGCGATCAGGAAGCACAAGGCCGCATACCTCATGGCCGTCGGCGGCGCCGCCTACCTCGTGGCCAAGGCCATCAAGAAATCGCGTGTGCTCGCATTCGCCGACCTCGGCATGGAGGCCATTTACGAGTTCGATGTGAAGGACATGCCGGTCACCGTAGCCGTGGACTCCAGCGGCGCGGCCGTGCACGCCACCGGCCCGGCGGAGTGGGAAAAGCGCATCAAGGAATTCAAGATCCCGGTGGCAGTAGCGTAGAGCCGCTAAGACCGCAGTAATCGCAGCAGGTCGGCTCCGGATCGCTGAGCCGCGCCGGAAATCCGTGCCTTGCCGCCGGCCGCGCAGCCCTCGCCGCACTGGAGAACCGCTTCGCGCCCGGGCATCCCCACACCCGCAGCGACCCGGGATGCCGCCGTACGGGGGCGCCCTGCCCGCGCAGCGCCGCGACGGCGAAAGGAACGCGCGCCGGCGCCGCAATCGGTCACGGCAAGGAATGATGGTAAAGTGCGGCGTCATAAAAAGCGCCAGGGAGCACTTTTGCACGGCAAACCCTTTCCCCGCTGGGTCAGCATCGCGATCCTGCTTACGATCGCCACGATCTTCGGCAGCAATCACATCGCCGCCCGCATCGCCTTCGATCACGGCGTCAACGTCACCACGGCGATCGTCGCCCGCTCGCTCGCCGCGGTGCTGTTCGTGGGTGCGCTGGTCATCGCCGGCCGCGTGCCGCTGGCGCTCCCGGCTGCGACGCGCTGGCGCGCCGTCGCAGTGGGCGTGCTTATATCGGTGCAAAGCTACTGTCTCTACTCGGCGGTGGCGCGCATCCCGGTGGCGCTCGCCCTGCTCGCCTTCAACACCTACCCGATGATGTTCTCGCTCATTTCCTGGGCTACCGGCAGCGAACGGCCGGCACGGCGCGCGCTGATCGCGATGCCGGTGGCGCTGTTCGGTCTGGCCCTGGCTCTCGATGTGTCCGGAGTGAGCGGCGGCATCTCCGCGCGTTGGGACGAGATCGGTGTCGGCGTCGGCTTTGCCTTGGGGGCGGCGGTGAGCTTCTCCGTCGCCTTGCACCTGACTGCGCGCTGGCTCCATGACGTGGATGGCAGGCTGCGCACGCTGCTGACCATGAGCACGGTGGCGCTGCTGATGCTTGCAGCCGGCGCGGTTGCAGGCGATCTCGCATTTCCGTCCAACCCGGGCGGCTGGCTCGGCCTCGGCCTGCTCATGCTGTTTTACGGCACCGCGTTTACGACCATGTTCGTGCTGCTGCCGCGACTGGACGTAATGAACAACTCGGCGGCTCTCAATTTCGAACCGATCGCGGTGCTGTTTCTCGCCTGGCCCATCCTCGGCCAGAGCGTTGCGCCGCGACAGATCGTGGGCGCGCTGATCGTAGTCGGCGCGGTGATCGCGCTCGGTACTGGGAGGCGCTGACGGCATGCGCTCCCCGGCCGACACGCATCTGATCGCCATCCGCCACGGCGAGACCGAATGGAACAGGCAGGGTCGCTTTCAGGGCCATTTGAACAGCACCCTCAACCAGGAAGGCCTGACGCAGGCCGAAGCGCTGGGCGAGCACCTGGCCGCCGAGCGCTTCGACCTGCTGCTGTCGAGCGATCTCGGCCGCGCGCTGCAGACGGCACAGGCCATCGCCATGCGAACCGGACACGAGATCGTGGTCGAGCCGCGCCTGCGCGAACGGCGCATGGGAATTTTTCAGGGGCTGACCCCGACCGAAGTGCAGCTGCGCTATCCCGAGGAATACGCCCGCTTCAGGAGCCATGACCCCGATTACGTCATCCCGGAAGGGGAAAGCCTGCGCCAGTTGTTCGAGCGCAGCGTCGACTGTTTCAGCGTGCTTGCCGAGCGCCATGCCGGACTGACTTTCGCTGCGGTCACGCACGGCGGCGTGCTCGCCATGCTGTATCGCCACACGAGCGGAATGGCGCTGGATGCGCCGCGCGACTTTCCCCTGCACAACACCGGCGTCAACCGTTTCCTCCATCGGCGCGGCGCCTGGGAATTGCGCAGCTGGGGCGACATCGCTCACTTGGGCCAGGCGCTGGACGATACCGAATAGCGGTTGAAGAGCGTACGGCGCCAGACCCAGGCGCCTGCCGGCGATGCTAGAATTGAACCTCAAAAAGGGCGATCGCGCGGCTATCGTCGCCGCCGGCAAAGAGGAGAATCATGCCGAACTACACCACCGAAGCCATCCGCACCGTTGCGCTAGTGGGCCATGGCGCAACCGGAAAAACCACCCTGGCGGAGGCGCTGCTTGCGCGTGCCGGCGCGATCAAGACGCCTGGCAGCGTAGAGCGAGGCAATACCGTCTGCGACTACGATGCGCTGGAAAAGACCCATGGCCACTCGCTCAACGCCGCGCTGCTCAATTTCGCATGGCGCGATACCCACGTTCACCTGATCGATACGCCCGGCTATCCGGATTTCTCCGGCCAAGCGATAGGTGCGCTCGCCGCGGTGGAGACCGCCTTGATCGTGGTGAATGCGCAGACCGGGATCGAGCTTGCCACGCGGCGCATGATGAAGTGGGCACAAGCACGCAAGCTGTGCCGCATGATCGTGATCAACAAGATCGACGCGGAAAACGTCGACCTGCCCGCCCTGCTTGCGAATATTCAGGAGACCTTCGGCAAGGAGTGCCTGCCGATCAATTTGCCGGCGCATGCCGGGAAGGACATCGTCGACTGCTTCTTCACCCCGGACGGTGAATCCGACTTCTCTTCGGTCAAGGCGGCGCACGCGGCCTTGGTCGACCAGGTGGTGGAGGTCGACGAGGCGCTGATGGCGCTGTATCTGGAGCAGGGCGAGATCAATCCCGAGCAGCTGCATGCGCCGTTCGAGAAGGCATTGCGCGAAGGGCACCTGATCCCGGTATGCTTCGTCTCGGCCAAGAACGACGTCGGTATCGGCGAGCTGCTCGACATACTTGCCACGCTCGCGCCCAACCCGACCGAGGGCAACCCGCCGCCCTTTCTCAAAGGCGAAGGCGCGGATGCGATTGAATTCCATGCCGAGCCCGATCCGGCCAAACATGTGCTTGCGCATGTATTCAAGGTCGTCATGGATCCGTACGTTGGCAAGCTCGGCGTATTCCGCGTGCATCAGGGTACGGTGCGGCGCGACGCTCAACTCTTTATCGGCAATAGCAGCCGGCCGTTCCGGGTGGCGCACCTGTACCTGCTGCAGGGCAAGGATTACGTCGAGACCGACGCCCTCGTTCCGGGCGACATCGGCGCCGTGTCGAAAGTGGATGAAATCGAATTCGACGCGGTGCTGCACGATTCCCACGAAGAGGACCATATTCATCTGCGCCCGCTGGAGTTTCCCGCTCCCATGCACGGGCTCGCGGTGGAGACGAAAAAGAAAGGCGACGAGCAGCGCCTGTTCGAAGTCCTGCACAAGCTGGAACTGGAGGACCCGTGTTTCCGCATGGAACGCCACCCCGCCACCAACGAGACGGTGATCCGCGCGCTGGGCGAGCTGCACCTGCGCACCAAGCTGGAAAAACTGACGCAGCAGTACAAGCTCGAACTGGATACCCGGCCTCCGCGCATTCCGTATCGCGAGACCATCAGCCGCAAGGCGGAAGGCCACTGCCGGCACAAGAAGCAGACCGGCGGCGCCGGCCAGTTCGGCGAGGTGTTTCTCAGGATCGAGCCGCTGCCGCGCGGCGCCGGCTACGAATTCGTCGATCAGGTAAAAGGCGGGGTGATACCTACCGTTTTCATCCCGGCGGTGGAAAAAGGCGTACGCATGGCACTCGACACCGGCGTGATCGCGGGCTACCCGGTGGAGGATCTGCGCGTCATCGTCTACGACGGCAAGAGTCATGCGGTCGACTCCAAAGAGATCGCCTTCGTTTCCGCGGGCCGCAAGGCGGTGATTGACGCGTTCTCCAAGGCGGCACCCATCATGCTCGAGCCCATCGTCAACATCGACATCGATGCGCCGGAAACCTATGTCGGCGATATGACCGCTGAAATCGCATCCAAGCGCGGCCAGATCACCGGCACGCAGCCGCACCCGGGCGGCGGCATCAGCACCACCGGCCAGGTGCCGCAGGCCGAGTTGACCGACTTCCAGAACCGCCTGCGCTCGATCACCGGCGGCCAAGGTTCGTACTCGGTCGAATTCAGCCACTATGCGCAAGTACCCGCGCAGCTGCAGCAGCAGCTGACGTCGCAATACAAGGCGGCGCGCGAAGAGGATTAGAAGCGGCGCACCTGGCGCAGTCTACGGCTAGCTTACGCGAACGCCGTCTTCGAATTTTTCGTCCGAACTGTTTTCGACAAAGGCGTTCGCTGGGTAGAAGGCGCGGAAATCGGCTTCAACCCTGTCATAGGGAAAATCCGACCAGCAACCGTGGTCCTTGACGTATTCCATGTGGCGGCGCTGCTTCGCGTCATAGGGCTGGAAGATCGCATCCGAGCGGCCGTCGAATTCGGTCGGCAGCACGCCGAAACGCTCACACAGTTCGATGTTGAACGCTGGAGCCGCCTTGACCCACTTCCCGTCCAGATACAGCACGGCATAACCGTGGTGCATGAAGTAAGTAGTGCCGCCCATGAGCGCCTTGAGCTTTTCCGTCGTCAGGTGGTTGACCACGTCGGACAAACCGATGGCGCAACGCAGGCCCAGCGCGCGCGCGGCGGCGGCGAGCAAAATGGCTTTGGGAATGCAATATGCCGATTTCGCCGCGAGCACGTGGCTGGCGACGTAGATGCTGGGATCGAGGCGCATCGAAAACGGATCGTAGCGAATACCGTCGCGCACGGCGTAGAACAGCTTCACCGCGCGGTCGATGTCGTTCGTCTCGGCGCCCGCAGCCTGCTGTGCGAAGCGGCGCACGGCGTCGCTGTCGGCATCGATAAAGCGCGTGCTCTGGAGGTATTCCGGTCCGGGTTCCGGCTTGCTGCCGGCAGGGGTATGAATCATAGTTTTGCCTTGTACCAAGTGGGTCTCCTATTTTACCCCGGTCATCGCTTCCGGCCGCACCCAGGCATCGAATTGCTCCGCCGTGACATATCCCAGCGCCAACGCCGCGTCGCGCAGCGTTTCGCCATTCCGGTGCGCCCGCTTGGCGATCTCTGCAGCCTTGTCGTAGCCGATATGCGGGTTGAGCGCGGTCACCAGCATGAGCGAATTCGCCAGCAAGGCCGCAATGCGCTCGCGCCTGGGCTCGATGCCGGACGCGCAATGCTCGTCGAAGCTGGTGGCGCCGTCGGCCAGCAAGCGCGCGCTTTGCAGGAAATTGTAGATGATCAGCGGCTTATACACGTTCAGCTCGAAGTTCCCCGATGCCCCGCCGATGTTGATCGCGACGTCATTGCCCATCACCTGGGCGCAAAGCATCGTCAGCGCTTCTGCCTGGGTCGGATTGACCTTGCCCGGCATGATCGAGCTGCCCGGCTCGTTCTCCGGGATTGCAATCTCGCCAATGCCACAGCGTGGTCCCGAAGCGAGCCAACGGACGTCGTTGGCGATCTTGGTGAGCGACGCGGCGACGGTCTTGAACGCGCCGTGCGCGTGCACCAGCGCATCGTGCGCGGCCATTGCCTCGAACTTGTTGCGCGCCGTCACGAACGGCAAGCCGCTGCGGCGTGCGAGCTCCACCGCGACGCGCCGGCCGAATTCCGGATGCGCATTGAGCCCGGTGCCCACCGCCGTGCCGCCCAGCGCGAGTTCGCACAGATGCGCCTGCGCCGCCTGCATGTGCGCGATGCCCTGGTCCAGCTGTGCGACGTAGCCGGAGAATTCCTGCCCCAGCGTCAGCGGCGTCGCATCCTGCAAGTGGGTGCGCCCGATCTTGCCGATGCCCGCGAACGCCGCCGACTTCGCCGCCAGCGTATCGCGCAGGCGGCGCAATGCCGGCAGCAGCGCGCCGCTTATCGCCTGCACCGCCGCTACGTTCATGGCAGTCGGGAAAACGTCGTTCGAGGATTGCCCCCGATTCACGTCGTCATTCGGGTGGACCAGTCTCGCTTCGCCGCGCTCGCCGCCCATCAGCTCGGAGGCACGGTTCGCGAGCACCTCGTTCAGATTCATGTTGGTCTGCGTTCCCGAGCCGGTCTGCCACACGACCAGAGGAAACTCGTCCTCCCACTTGCCGGCGAGCACCTCGTCCGCCGCGGCGATGATCGCATCGGCTTTGCCCGCATCCAGCGTGCCGAGCTCCACATTCACTGTCGCGCAGGCGCGCTTGACCAGCGCCAGTGCCAGGATCAGCTCGCGCGGCATGCGCTCCCCCGAAATGCGGAAATGCGCGAGCGAGCGCTGCGTCTGCGCGCCCCACAG
>CAZRMO010000003.1:0-19119 GCA_964601155.1 uncultured Enterobacteriaceae bacterium | reverse complement strand
CCGTCGTTGGTAAGGCTCACTTGCATGTGCGCGCCGAAACGCCCGGTTTCGACATTGGGATGCGCGGCCCGCGCCTTCGCCGCGAAGTAATCGAACAGGCGCTCGCCTTCCTCGGGCGGCGCGGCCGGGGTGAAACTGGGGCGCATGCCCTTATGCGTGTCCGCGGCAAGCGTGAACTGCGGCACCAGCAGCAGGCCGCCGCGCACGTCGCGCAGACTCAGGTTCATCTTGCCCTCTGCGTCGCCAAATACACGGTAACCCAACAGGCGCTCGAGCAGGCGATCGGCTTCGGCCTCGCCGTCGCTGCGCTCGGCGCAGACGAGCACCATCAGGCCGGGCCCGATTGCGCCGACGCGGGCTCCGTCGACCTCCACTCTGGCTTGCGAAACGCGCTGCAGCAGCCCGATCATCGGGCAATCAGTCCGTATAGGAGAGTGTCAGATTCTGCGCCGGCAGGCCGCTGATCTCGGTGGTCCATGTTTCCCCAGGCTTGATCGGCAGCGCATCGCTGATTGTCCCGGTACTGATGATTTCGCCCGCCGCAATCGGTTCCATGAACGGCTGTTTCGCCACCAGATCGGCAAGAAAACCGAGTGCGTAGGCCGGACTGCCCAGCACATTGGCGCCGACGCCCTCGATCTGCTTGACCCCGCCCGTCCACAGCGCCGCCTTGATTTCCGGCAGTGCGCGCGCCAGCGCCGCAATGTCCCCGCGGCGCATCGCCTGCGGTTCGCCGATGACCAGGCGTGCATGGCAGGCCCAGTCGGCGGTGGCATCTGCCAGTTTGAATTTCCAGTCGAAATGGCTGTCTACGATCTCGACGCTGTGCGCATACCATTCGACCGAGGCGAGGAGTTGCTCAGGGTCTGTGCAGCTCACGGGTATGGGTGCGCGCAGCTTGAACAGGATCTCCGGTTCCATGCGCGGCGACACCGTGCCGGCGAGCGATACCTCGGCTTTTCCGCCCTGAGCATAGCTCACCGTATCGTCATAGACATGCGCCCACATGGGCGCGCCGACGCCGTACAGCGCCCAGATCGCGCGATTGGTGAAGCCGGTCTTGCGTCCCACCGGCCGGCTGCCGCGACGGCGCCGCTCGCGCATCAGTTCGGCCGCCACTTGATAAGCCGCATCCAGATCGAAGTTCGGCGCGCGCGCGGCGATCGACGCAATCAGCTTCGCGTGGTCGTAGGCATCGAGCAGTTCACGCGCGATGGCTTGTATCTGTTGCGGCGACAAAGCATCCTCCCTGCCGCCGCTATCCGGCGAGGGCGTTCGCGCCCGACCGATGTTACGAAGCGAGCGCATCCGCGCCCGACCGATGTTACGAAGCGAGCGCATCCGCGCCCGCTTGGGCAATCTGTTCGTCCTCGTGCGATTGCACGCCGGAGACGCCGATACCGCCGACGCATTCACCCTGATGCATGAGCGGAATCCCGCCTTGTACCGGCAGCACCGGCATCTTCAGTATCGCCATGCGTCCATCCTTGATGCGGTCTTCCCATTGCCTGGTCGAACGGCGCGAGATGGCGGCACTGCGTCCTTTGCGCATGGCGATCTCTGCATTCGCCGGGGTGGCGCCGTCCATGCGCTCCAGCATCAGCAGGTGGCCGCCGTCATCGAGTATGGCGATGACCACATTCCACTTGTTGCGCCGTGCCTCGGCCTCGCAGGCCGCTATCATTATCTTGCAATCGTCCAGGGTGAGACAGGGTTTGGTTTTCATGGAATCCTAAATGGGACTGTGCTCAGGTTCTTAAAACGTAAGGAGGCATTCCGGTCGGGGACGCCCCCGGCGTGGCAGGACAGCGGCTTGCCGCTCATGCCTTTCCGCTTACTGCATCGCGTACCTGCTGCAGTGCTCCCGGGTCTTCGATGGTGGTGAGGTCGCCCGGGTCGCGCCCTTCGCAGATCGCCTGGATGGAACGGCGCAAGACCTTGCCGGAGCGCGTCTTCGGCAGCAGCGTCACGAAATGCACCCGCGCCGGCCGGCCGATGGCGCCGAGCTGCCGGTCCACCGTCTTCATCACGTCGCCTTCGAGCTGCATCCGCCCCTGGCTGCTTGCGATCTGGCCGGGTTCTTTGAGCACGGCGAACGCCACCGGCAGCTGCCCTTTCAATTTGTCGGCCACGCCAATCACGGCGACTTCGGCGACTGCCGGATGCGAACTGATCGCCTCCTCGATCTCGCGCGTGCCCAGGCGATGCCCGGCGACATTGATCACGTCGTCGGTGCGGCCGAGGATGAAATAATAGCCGTCCTGGTCGCATATGCCCCAGTCGAAAGTCGAATAAACCAGCTTGCCCGGAATGGTCTCGAAATAGGTCTTGACGAAGCGCTCGTCGTCGCCCCAAACCGTGCTCATGCAGCCCGGCGGCAGCGGCGGCACGATGGCGACCACGCCCTTTTCCCCGCTGCCGACTTCCTCGCCCGTGGACTCGTGCAGCAGCTTCAGGTCATAACCATATGCCGGAAACGAGGGACTGCCGAACTTGACCGGCGTCTGTTCCACGCCCGGCACCGAGGTCAATATCGGCCAGCCCGTCTCGGTCTGCCAATAATGGTCGATCACCGGCCGCCCCAGCCCTTCCGCTATCCAGCGGTGGCTGGGCTCATCGAGAGGTTCTCCCGCCAGGAACAGATAGCGCAGCGAAGACAGATCGTACTTCTTCAGGAAAGCCTGATCCTGCTTCTTCAGCACGCGTATGGCGGTGGGCGCGCTGAACATGACCGTGACCTGGTACTTCTCCACGATCTTCCACAAAATGCCGGCGTCCGGGCGCACCGGCGTACCCTCGTACATGATGGTCGCCATGCCGGCGATCAGCGGCGCGTAAATGATGTAGGAATGTCCGACCACCCAGCCGATGTCCGAAGTCGAGAAATAGGTCTCGCCGGCGTTGCCGCAGTAAATGTGTTTCATCGAGGCCGCGAGCGCGACGGCATGCCCGCCGACGTCGCGTTGCACCCCCTTGGGCTTGCCGGTCGTGCCCGAGGTGTAGAGGATATAGGAGGGTTCGTTCGATTCCAGCCAGACGCAGGGAACTTGCGCGTTCATGTGCTGCGCGCGCAACTCGGCCCAGTCCAGGTCGCGCCCCGCGACGCGCGCCATGCCCGGATCGAGCCCGCGATTGACCATGATCACTTTCTGCGGCGGAAATTGGGACAGGCGTATGGCCTCGTCGAGCAAAGGCTTGTACGGCACGATCTTGCCCGCGCGCGAACCCGCATCGGCGCTGATGACGAGCTTGGGTGTGGCGTCGTCGATGCGGCTCGCCAGGCTGTGCGCAGCGAAGCCGCCGAAGACGACCGAGTGAATCGCGCCGATGCGCGCGCAGGCGAGCATCGCAAAGCAGGCCTCGGCGATCATCGGCATGTAGATCAGCACGCGGTCGCCCTTGCCCACGCCCAGGCTTTGCATCGCCGCGGCGCAGCGGTTGACCTCGGCGTGCAGCTCGCGAAAGCTGTACGTCTTCTCCACATCGGTTTCGGTGGAGACGAAAATCAGCGCATTCTGGTCCGGCCGGTCCTTGAGATGACGGTCGACCGCGTTGTAGCAAAGATTGGTCTCGCCGCCGACGAACCATTTGGCAAACGGTGGCCGGCTGTAATCGAGCACCTTGGCATGCGGTTTGTGCCAGTCGATCAGACCGGCCTGTTCTCCCCAGAACCCCTCTGGATCGCTGATTGAACGCCGGTGGAACGCCTTGTAGGTGCTCATCGCCTGCTCCTTGTATTCCGCAACAATACGATGGGATATCTCCCCTCTGCAGGAGAGTAACAGCTACGCCGCCAGATCGACCACGATGCGTCCCTTGGCTTTGCCTTTGATGAAGTCGTCGAATACCCCGGGCAGCCTGTCGAAGGCGATGGTGCGCGTCATGCCGGCAAGGTGTCTGGGCTTCATGTCGGTGGCGAGGCGCTGCCATACCTGCTGGCGCAGTGGCATGGGCGTGTAACCCGAATCGATGCCAAGCAGGCAGGCGCCGCGCAGGATGAACGGCAGCACGGTGGTATTGAGCGTGGGGCTCGCTGCGAGGCCGATGCTGGCGATGGTGCCTCCTTGAGCCATGGTGCTCGCGATCCAGGCGAGCACGTCGCCGCCAAGGTTGTCCACGGCGCCCGCCCACAAGGCCTTGTCCAGCGGCCGGATTTTGGCCAGATCGAGGCTCTGGCGCAGCTTCACTTCCTTCGCGCCCAGGCCCTTGAGGTATTCGGTTTCGCTTTCCTTGCCGGTAAGTGCCACCACGTGATAGCCGAGTCCGGCAAGCAGGTCCACAGCGATCGAGCCTACGCCGCCGCTCGCACCGGAGACGATCACCGGCCCGTTGGCCGGCGCGAGTCCGTTCGCCTCCATGCGCACCACGCCCAGCGCAGCGGTATAGCCCGCGGTACCCAAGGCCATGGATTCGAACAGGTTCAGCCCTTTGGGCATGGGTACTACCCAGTCGGCCGGAACGCGTGCATATTCCGCGTAACCGCCGTGGTGCGCCACGCCGATGTCGTAGCTGGTCGCGATCACCGCGTCGCCTTTGTTGAAGCGCGCGTCGCTCGACTCGACCACCGTGCCCGACAGGTCGATGCCGCCGACGCAGGGGTAGCGGCGGATGACCTTGCCCGCGCCGGTGGCCGCCAGCGCGTCCTTGTAATTGACCCCAGAATAGGCGACCCGGATCACCACCTCGCCGGGATCGAGTTCGTTTTGGGTCATGTCCACGAATCCGGCGACAGTTTTCTTGTCCACCTCGTTGATGCGATAGGCCTTGAATTTTTCCATGTCCGGTCCTCTGATCAAAAAACTGGTATCTATGAATGGATGGCTCGCTTATCCACCGCCAGGGCCGCTTCGTGCGTCACCTCCGACAAGGAAGGATGCGCGTGGCAGATGCGCGCGATATCTTCGGAGCTGGCACCGAATTCCAGCGCCATCACCGCTTCTGCGATCATCTCCGAAGCATGCGAACCTATGATGTGGATCCCGAGGACGCGATCGGTCTTGGCGTCGGCGAGAATCTTCACGAAACCGGCGGTCTCGTCCTGTCCCAGGGCGCGGCCGTTGTGCGCGAACGACACCTGGCCCGCGCGGTAGGCCACGCCTTCGGCTTTCAACTGCTGCTCGGACTTGCCCACCCAGGCAATTTCGGGCGCCGTATAGATAACCCAGGGAATCGTGTCCAGATTGACGTAACCCGCCTGGCCGGAGATACGCTCCGCCACCATCACCCCCTCGTCCATGCCCTTGTGCGCAAGCATCGGACCACGCACAACGTCGCCGACCGCGTACACATTGGGCAGGCTGGTGCGGCAATGTTCGTCCACTTCGATGAAGCCGCGCTCGTCGATTTTCAGCCCGACGGTCGCGGCGCCTAGGTCGTGCGTGTTCGGAACGCGCCCGACCGACACGACGAGCTTGTTGCAGTCCAGCGCCTGTTTGCCTTCGGCGGTTTCATACTCGACCGTGACCCCGCGTTTGCCGCGGCTGACCTTGCCGATTTTTACGCCCAGCTTGATCTCGAGTCCCTGTTCCTTGACGAACACCTTCCATGCTTCCTTGGCCACGGCATCGTCCGCTGCGCCAAGAAAATTGGGCAGGGCTTCCAGAATGGTGACCTTGGCACCCAGGCGCCGCCACACGCTGCCCAGCTCCAGCCCGATCACGCCGGCGCCGATGACGCCGAGCTTTTCCGGGACTGCGTTGAGCGCAAGCGCGCCTACGTTGTCGCATATGGTCTCGTTGTCCACCGCCAGCCCGGGCAAATGGCGCGCGCTGGAACCCGTCGCGACAATGACGTGGTTCGCCTCCACGATCTCGGGGGAAGCGCCATCGCTGACTTCGATCATGTACTTCTCGCCGCTGCCGGAAAACTTGCCGTGCCCTTTGAGCCAGGTGATCTTGTTCTTCTTGAACAGCATCTCGATGCCGCCGGTAAGCTGGGACACGATCTTGTCCTTGCGCGCCTGCATTTTCGCTACGTCTATTTTCGCGCCGGTCACGGATATGCCGTGATTGCCGAATTTGTATGCCACCCGCTCGTAGTTCTCCGAGGATTCAAGCAGCGCCTTGGACGGGATGCAGCCTACGTTGAGGCAGGTGCCGCCGAGCTTGGCCTCGCCCTTTTCATTCTTCCACTCGTCGACGACCGCGGTGGAAAAGCCTAGCTGCGCGCAGCGGATTGCCGCGACATAGCCCGCCGGACCGGCACCGATGACGACTACTTCGTATGACTTGAGCATGATTAAAACCTTCGCTTAAACACCGTGAACGTGAGGCGGATGGTTTGCTTATCGCCCGCACGCCACGCGAGCTCAGCGGCGCGAATCAAAGTTCCAGCAATAGCCGCACCGGATCTTCCAGCGCCTCCTTCATCGCCACCAACGACAGCACCGCCTCGCGCCCGTCGATGATGCGGTGATCGTAGGACAGGGCGAAATAGTTCATCGGCCGGATCACGATCTGTCCGTTCTCGACCACCGCGCGCTCCTTGGTGGCGTGGATGCCGAGGATGGCCGATTGCGGCGGATTGATGATGGGCGTCGACAGCATCGAGCCGAACACCCCGCCGTTCGAAATGGAAAATGTTCCGCCGGTGAGTTCCTCCATCGAGAGTTTGCCTTCACCGGCACGCTTGCCCAGATCGGCAATGGTCTTTTCAATCTGGGCGAAACTCATCTGGTCTGCGTCGCGCAGCACCGGCACCACCAGCCCGCGCGGGCTGCCCACGGCGACGCCGATATCGAAATAGCCGTGGTAGACGATTTCGTTGCCGTCGACCGAGGCGTTCACTAGCGGGTATTTCTTCAGCGAGTACACCGCGGCTTTGACGAAAAAGGACATGAAGCCGAGCTTGACGCCGTGTTCCTTCTCGAACCTGTCCTTATGCTTCGCGCGCAGGTCCAGCACCGGCTGCATGTTGACTTCATTGAACGTGGTCAGGATCGCGGCGTTGGCCTGGGACTGCAGCAGGCGTTCGGCCACGCGCGCGCGCAAGCGCGACATCGGCACGCGCTGCTCGGGCCGGTCGGCCAACAGCTTGTCCACGTTGACCGGCGCCGGCACACCGGGCAATGAAGGCCGTGGCGCCGCAGCCGGTGCTGCAGGCGCAGCCGGCGCTGCAGGTGCAGGCCGCCCCGCCGCGCCCCCTTCCATGTGTGCGACGACGTCGGCCTTCGTCACGCGGCCGTCGCGGCCGCTGCCGGCAATGGCCTTGGGATCGAGCTTGTGGTCCTCGACCATCTTGCGCGCGGCCGGCATCAGGTTGCTTTGTTCCGTGAGCTGCTTTGCCGCCTGTTCCACAGGAGGCGCAGGCCGCTCCGCCGCTTTGGCCACCGCTGCGGCAGAGTCCGCAGCGGTGTCGATCACGGCAATGACTTCGCCCGAGACTACAGTGCCGCCGTCCGCCTTGACGATCTGCTTGATGACGCCGGCCGCGGGCGCCGGAAGCTCCAGCACCACTTTGTCGGTCTCGACGTCTATGAGGTTTTCGTCGCGGGCGACCGCATCGCCCACTTTCTTGTGCCAGCTGAGCAACGTGGCCTCGGCCACCGACTCCGATAGCTGCGGTACTTTCACTTCGACTAACATTGTGGCTCCGTTCAGTTTTCTCGCCGCCCTTGGGTATCCCTTCGGCGGCGTACCGCAAAAACAAGTGCGCGCATCGCGCCCGGTCATTGCCCTTGCTGCATCGCGCAAGCGTCTGCGCCCAAGCCCAAGATACTACATAAAACCCGCTGCCGCTCCGGCCGGCGCCGCTATTTCGACGACCCCGCCGATTTGAACTTTCCGAACGCCGCAGCGATCAGCGCCTTCTGCTGCTCCTGATGCTTGGCGTAATAGCCCACCGCGGGCGCAGCCGAAGACGGCCGGCCGGCGTACAGCAGCTTCTGGTTATCGCGCATGTTCTCGATGAAATAATGCCGCGTCTGGTACCAAGCGCCCTGGTTCTGCGGCTCTTCCTGGCACCACACCACCTGCGTCGCATTCGGGTAGCGCTTCATTTCCGCCGCGAACGCCTTGTGCGGGAAGGGATAGAGCTGCGCCACGCGGATAATCGCGACGTCCTTGATATCGCGCTCGCGCCGCGCCGCCACCAAATCGAAATAGACTTTGCCGCTGCAGCAGATGATGCGCTTCACCGATTCCGGATCGATGTGCTCGACCTCGCCGAGGACGGGGTGGAACTGCCCGCTGGCAAATTCGGACAGCGGCGACATCGCCTCCTTGTTGCGCAGCAGCGACTTGGGCGTCATGATGATCAGCGGTTTCCGGAACGGCCTGATCATCTGCCGCCGCAGCAGGTGAAACATTTGCGCCGAGTTCGAAGGCACCACAACCTGCATGTTGTGCTCGGCACATAGCTGCAGGTAGCGCTCCAGGCGCGCCGAGGAATGCTCCGGCCCCTGTCCCTCGTATCCGTGCGGGAGCATCATCACCAGACCGCAGCTGCGATTCCATTTGGCCTCGCCCGAGGAAATGAACTGGTCGATCACCACCTGGGCGCCGTTGGCGAAGTCGCCGAACTGCGCCTCCCAGATGACCAGTTCCATGGGCTCGGCGGTGGAATAGCCGTACTCGAAGCCCAGCACCGCCTCCTCCGACAAGACCGAGTCAATCACGGTGAACGGCGCCTGTTTGTCGCTGATGTGCTGCAGTGGCACGTAGGTGCCGGAATCCCATTTTTCCCGGTTCTGATCGTGCAGCACGGAGTGGCGGTGGACGAACGTGCCGCGGGCGGAATCCTGGCCCGAAAGGCGTACCGCATAGCCGCTCGTCACCAGGCTCGCATAGGCGAGGTGCTCGGCCATGCCCCAATCGACGGCCAGCCGCCCCTCGCCCATGGCCTTGCGGTCGGCAAGCACCTTCTCCACTAGCGGGTGCAGCTTGAAATGGGCTGGAATGTCGGTAATGCGCTGCGCCATGCGCTGCAGCTCGGCCAGCGGCACCGCCGTATCCGCAGCGTCGGTCCATTTGCGGTCCAGGAACGGCATCCAGTCAGCCGCGTACTGGCTCTTGAAATTGGAGATCACCGGATCGGCGGTGTGCTGTCCCGCATCCAGCGCGGTGCGCATGCTCCTGATCAACTCCTCGGGATCCGTCTCCGCAATCACACCCTGCGCCAGCAGCTTGTCGGCGTAGAGCTTGCGCGTGCCGGCATGCGCCGCGATCCGCTTGTACATCAGCGGCTGCGTCACCGACGGCGTGTCCTGCTCGTTGTGCCCCAGCTTGCGAAAGCAGACGATATCAACCACGACGTCGCGATGAAACTCCATGCGGAAATCCAGAGCAAGCTGGGTCACCAGCACCACCGCGTCCGGGTCGTCGCCGTTGACGTGGAAGATCGGCGCCTCGACCATCTTGGCGACGTCTGTGCAATACAGCGTCGAGCGCGAATCGCGCGGGTCGGAAGTGGTAAAGCCGATCTGGTTGTTGATCACTACGTGCACCGTGCCGCCGGTTCCGTAGCCGCGGGTATTAGACAGATTGAGCGTTTCCATCACCACCCCCTGCCCGGCGAAGGCGGCGTCACCGTGCAGCAGGATGGAAATGACCTGGTTCCCATCCTTGTCGCCGCGGCGGCGCTGGCGCGCGCGCACCGAGCCTTCCACCACCGGATTGGCGATCTCCAGATGCGAAGGGTTGAACGCGAGCGACAGGTGCACCGGGCCGCCGGGCGTGGATACGTCCGATGAAAAACCCTTGTGGTATTTGACGTCGCCCGAATGCAGGTCGTCCACATGAACGCCTTCGAACTCGTCGAACAGGTCCTTGGGCATCTTGCCGAGCACGTTGACAAGGACGTTCAGGCGCCCGCGGTGCGCCATGCCGATGACGATCTCCTGCACCCCCTGGCTGCCGCAGCGTTGGACCAGCTCGTCGACGCAGGGTATGAGGCTCTCCCCGCCTTCGAGCGAAAAACGCTTTTGCCCGACGTAGCGGGTATGCAGGTACTTCTCCAGGGTCTCGGCAGCGGTGAGCCGGTCGAGGATGTGCTTCTTGGTCTCGGCCGAAAACGTGGGCATGGAACGGATCGACTCGAAGCGCTGCTGCACCCAGCGCTTCTGCGCCGGGTCGGTGATGTACATGTACTCGATGCCGATGGTGCCGCAATAAGTCTCGCGCAGGCCCTTGATGATCTCGCGCAAGGTCAGGCGCTCTTGGCCGAAATACACGCTCGCGGCGTCGAATTGCACGTCCATGTCGGTTTCGTTCAAATCGTAGAACGCAGGCTCCAGTTCCGGAATCTGCGGCCGCTCCTGGCGTTTGAGCGGGTCGAGTTGCGCCCAGCGCGAACCCAGATTCCGGTAGGCAGCTATCAACTGCTGCACGTAGACCTGCTTGCGCGCGACAGTCAGATCGGTCTGCGTCGCCGACGGGCGTAGCGTGCCCTGCTTGGCGCGCTGCGCGAAGGCTTCGACTATGGGTGCATGCGCCACGTCACGGTCCTCGGCGCTCTTGCCCGCGCCGGTCACGAGCTGCATCTGGTCAAAATAGTCCCGCCACTGCTCCGGCACCGAACCCGGATTATCGAGGTAGGATTCGTACAGATCCTCGATATACGGCGCGTTTCCGCCGAACAGGTAGGAATTGCTCAGGAATTGCTTAAGCATACGGGCAGCTCGCGTGAAAGATGGTGAAAAGCGGACCCACAAAAAACGCGAAGACTACGCGGAAACCCCGGAGCAGCTCCGGCGCTCCCTGCGTACCGTTCGGGTACCGCTTTATGTTGTCAGCCTTTTCAGCGTTTGTCGATAGGTTTGACGTCGCGCTTGGTAGGGCCGCTGTAGAGCTGGCGCGGACGGCCGATCTTGTACTCCGGATCGGTGATCATTTCCTGCCACTGCGCGATCCAGCCCACCGTCCGCGCAAGCGAGAATATGCCCGTGAACATGGACACCGGGATGCCGAGCGCCTTTTGTACGATGCCAGAATAGTAGTCGACGTTCGGATAGAGTTTGCGCTTGACGAAATATTCATCTTCGAGCGCCACCTTTTCCAGCGCCATGGAGAGCTTGAACAGGGGATCGTTTTCCAGGCCCAATTCGCCCAGCACCTCGTAGCAGGTTTCGCGCATGAGCTTGGCGCGCGGATCGTAGTTCTTGTAGACCCGGTGCCCGAAGCCCATGAGGCGGGTCCCGGAATTCGGATCCTTCGCCTTGGCGACAAATTCACCGAGCTTGGCCTCGCCGCCCTGCGCCTGGATTTGATGCAGCATGTTCAGGCAGGCTTCATTCGCGCCGCCGTGCGCCGGGCCCCACAGGCAGGCGACGCCGGCCGCGATTGCGGCGAATGGATTGGTTCCGGAAGAACCGCACAGCCGCACGGTGGACGTCGATGCATTCTGCTCGTGATCGGCGTGCAGAATGAAAATGCGGTCCAGCGCGCGCACCACGACATCGTTGGGCTTGTATTCTTCACACGGCGTGCCGAACATCATGCGCAGGAAATTGGCCGTGTAAGACAGGTCGTTGCGCGGATAAATGTAGGGCTGCCCGTTGGAGTACTTGTACGACATCGCGACCAGGGTGGGCATTTTCGCGATCAGCCGTATGGCCGAAATGTCGCGGTCCTTCGGATTGCTGATGTCGAGCGAGTCGTGGTAGAACGCCGACATGCCGCCCACCAGACCGGTCAGCACCGCCATCGGATGCGCATCGCGGCGGAAGCCGCGCATGAAGAACTGCATCTGCTCGTTCACCATGGTGTGACGCGTCACCAGATCGTCGAAACCGTCCTTTTGATGCTTGTTAGGCAGCTCGCCGTATAGCAGCAGGTAACAGGTTTCGAGAAAGTCACAGTGCCCCGCGATCTGCTCGATCGGATACCCGCGATACATCAGTTCGCCCTTGTCGCCGTCGATGTAGGTGATTTTCGAATTGCACGCTCCCGTCGACATAAACCCCGTGTCGTAGGTGAACATGCCGGTCTTGGCGTAGAGCGTCCTGATATCGATGACATCGGGGCCGATACTGCCGCTGTATACGGGAAAATCGATCGACTTGCCAGCACCGTAATTGAGCGTGGCTTTACCAGTAGCCTCCATCATCATCTCCTTTGCATCTCATAAATCGAACAATCGAAACCGGTGCAGTTCAGGCATTGCGCGAGCAAGCTACCACCTCGGCGAGCCGCTGAGCGCGGCATGCGGCAAGCTAGCCGGATGAAGTCCGGCTAGTCGGCGTTAGTATAATGCAAAAAGGTGTTTGAACGAGACCGGATGCCCGTCTTACAGGTGCTTGCCGCGCCTCTCGATAAAGCGCACCGGCATCAGCTCACAGTTTCCGCGGTCAGCCTCTGATGCGCCAGCAGATCGAGCGGGAACGGTTCGGTCCCAATCAACTCGGGGGGAGCGGCGAAGAACCGGGATGAGCTCGAAAGGAGAACCGAGATTTGCGGATCGAGTCCCGTCGCGATGAGCTTGCGCGCGATCCGAATGCACTCGTCGCGCACCATGCGCTTGAAGCGCTCGGGGCCACGCTCATTCTCGGGCACCTCCTTGAAATCGAAATACTCGCCGATGTTCTGGGGAGGCTTGAGGATCATGATGGGCTTCTTCAGCTCGTCCTCCTCGATGCGCCCACGAAACGTCGCCTGAAAGTGCACGGGCGAAAGGTCCTCGTGTGAGATGTTCCAGTCGCGCTCGTAGTGCTTGCACGTGAACATTTCGACCCGGTCCTCCTCGGTGACGGCGATGCCGAAAATGCTCCCCGGAAATTGCGCCTTGGATTTTTGGTAGGCCTCGAAGACGAGTCTGCCGCACGCACGCTCCCGGTCTTTGTTGCCGCTCTCCGGCGCCCCCCTCGCCTGCGCCTCCAGTGGCGCCGCGGCTGCAGTGCTTATCGTCGAACTTTCTGCCGGCGCTTTCGCAGAAACCGGCTCCACCGGGAAGGACCGGTACTGTTCCGGCAGGCGATACTTGTTCCGGCGCGATGGGTCCGGTGGTTCTGCGGTCTTGTCCTTCAAGTAAGGCAGGCGCACCGTCATGGTCGTACCCTTGCCCACGGTACTCTCGATGGCCAGATCGCCGCCAAGTTCAGCGACCGTCTGGCGCACGAACACGAACCCGAGCGAATGGATCTCGCCGTCCAGGGTCTGGCGGTCGGTCAGGAGCTGTTGGATTTTCTCGGCGGACATGCCTACGCCGTCGTCGTGCATGTGCAGCGCCACGCGGTCGCCCTCAATGACGGTACTCACGCGGAGCACGCCCGCATGGCGCCCGCTCATGGCGTCGACTGCATTCATCACCAAGTTGAAGTACATACGACGGAAACGCGGGCGCCGGCCGACAATGACTGCCCGGTCCATCCGGTCGAGTTGCAGTTCCACACGGGCCTCGGATTTCTCCACTACATAGCCGCGGACGACGTCCTGGGTGAAATCGCGGATTTCATCGGCGACATCGAACTCTTCGCGAACGCCGGTGCCGTTCAATTCCTCGCGGAAGGCCGCAATGCGCAGGTGCACACCGTAAAGCCAGCTGATGCAGTTGCGGTAGTGGCGCCGCGAGCGTACGGAGCGGGCCTCTTTGGGCAGGAAGGCCAGCACTTGATCCGACCGCCCCCACAGGGGGCTGAGAATGAGATGGCAGGTCTCGTGGATGGTGTCGACGTAGCGCCGACCGAGGAGCAGGATGGTTCGGTCCGGCGAAAAGCTCTTCACCGCATTCGAGTAGTCCTGGAATGCTCTGCGCAGGGCGCCAAGCTTCGATTTGAGTTCCTGAACGTCCGCCGCGTGCAGAACCTGCGCCTGCTCGATATTGTAGATCTCGAGGTCGGTATTCAGGGTTACCTGGTAATGAAGGATCTCATTGAAAAAGCCCTCGACACGAAGGTCGTGGATGAGGAACTTTATCTCGGCGACTTCCTTCTTGATTCCTTCCCTGTAGTCCGGCTCGTCCTGGGAGGAAACGCCATTTCGACCCGTCGTCACCGTTCAGCCCCTATCTCCTACGTCGAAGAAACCACTGATCAATCGGGCGGCGCGATGCGGGTCCGCTTGTCCACCGCGCCGCCCGCCGTGCTCCGCGAAGGAGCCGGCGGCGGCGCCGTAAACAGCCGTAACCGTAGGGGGCTCAACTCAATAGACAAGCCCCAAAAACTGCCCGAACACGCCGAGCCGCGTCTACTTCCTTCCGCCCTCCGCTGCCCACTTCTCGAGCATATCGGTGGTAACGGACTTTGGTCGTTCCAGCGCATACCCTAACGCACGGTCCCAGGTGATGTTGGCCATGCAGCCAAGCGCGCGGCCCACGCCGAACAGAACGGTATAGAAATCCCAGTTCTTGAGACCATAGTACCACTGGATAACACCCGACTGCGCGTCGACGTTCGGCCAGGGATTCTTGGTATGCCCATGCTCGCCAAGCACCCCAGGAGCGACTTCGAAGATCATGGAGACCAGCTTGAACAGCGGATCGTCTTTGAGGCCCGGGGTCCTGAGGCAGAACTCGCGCTGCGACATATAGCGCGGATCGGTCTTGCGCAGTACCGCGTGGCCGTAGCCGGGAATGACCTGGCCGGAATTGAGCGTATCCCAGAGCGCTTTGGTGATCAGTTCCTTCGTGGGTTCGACGCCTTTGCAGTATTTCTCCTGGAACTTGATGGTCCACCCCAGGACCTCCTGGTTGGCGAGGCCGTGCAGCGGACCCGCGAGGCCGTTCAGCCCGGCAGAATACGAATAGTAGGGATCGGACAATGCCGAATGCACCAAGTGAGTGGTGTGCGCAGAAACGTTGCCGGACTCGTGGTCGGAGTGCAGGATGAAGTACATCCGGGCCACGTCCTTATAATCTTCGCTCTGGCCGATCATATGGGCAAAATTGGCGCCCATGTCCAGTTTGGGATCGATGGCGATCTGCTTGTCGTCTTTGTACTTGAGGTTGTGAATGAACGCAGCGATCACAGGGATACGCGCGACGAGATCGCTGGCATCCTCGTATACGGCTTCCCAGGCGTTCATCTTGTTGAACTTGCCCGAGTTGTAGTAAGCGGCAAACTTGGAATCCCGCTGCAAGGACAGGATCGCACTGGAGAGCATCACCATCGGATGGCTGTCCCGCGGCAAGGCGCGAAGCACGTCGAACACGTACTTGGGAACTTCCTGGCGCGTTTTCCACTGCGCAATAACTTCGTCCGCCTGGGCTTGCGTGGGAACGTCGCCGGTCAGGAGGAAATACCAGAAGGACTCGACCGTCGGATAAGGTGAACCAGGCGCTTTCGGCAAAGCCGCGAAGGTTTCGGGGATGGTTTTACCCCTGAAACGAATCCCTTCCTGCGGATCCAGGTAGGAGATATCGGTCACCAGGCACCTGATGCCACGGGCTCCGCCCATGCACTGCCCGATATCAACCTTGTCGATGACAACGTCCGCGAATTCCTTGGTGAGTTTGGCGGTGCGCGGACGATGCGCTTGAATCTTTTCCGCCAACTTGGCTTTTAGCTGCGTCATATGACTGGCCTCCGATTGTCCTGAACCTTGCGATTGAGTCTTTTCCGACAACTTGTCTAGTACTTGTGCCATGTGCATGATCTCCTATTGCTTGCTGAGTTTAAATTGAATGACCCCTAGGCAAATCCGGGAGTTTTCGCGCTTGGCCGATCGCCGGGTCTTCTACATCGAGAAGTGACACCGGGCACCCGCGACCCAGACGCGGCTATTCCGGAGAATCTGTACGAATCACGAGCGAACTCCAACACCATCCATTTCGCTTTTGGTGGAACCTTGAGAACCCGTGCGGTCCCTGCAGTTACGCATCCACTGCACCACCTCCGCGAGCCGCGCATCGCGACACTCGGTGTGCGCGCGGATCAAATCCCATAACTCGCTGTCTGTATAAGTCAGCCATGAGCGATTTTCGCCAATGTCGGCGCGGCAACATTGATTTGTATCAATGTCGGCGGTGATTGTTGCGCCATCATGTGGGTTGCGGCGCAAGGCTGTACGCGAGGCGAGCATTGTCCCCCGCACAGAGTCTGTTCGGCCAGACGGTATTGGTCGCGGCAGACGTGGTCACGCGCTGAATTTCGAAACGCTATTATCCGGGATCCCGCGGCTGCGTGCAGATGCTCTCAACTGACCCAAGCCGCTGTTGAAAATTGACACATGCTGCCCTTAATCCTAAAATCCAGCGCACCCGGCGGGGGCATTTTGCGGCATTCGCGCAACGCAGCCTGAGCCTGACCGGAGATCCTATCCGCCTCGATACCGACCACTTTCCACTCCACTCTCTACCCGCCACTTTCCGCTAACCATTTTTTTCGGGAGTTTTACCATGTCCAAGTCACCCGTACGAGTCGCAGTCACCGGCGCCGCCGGCCAGATCGGCTACAGTATTCTGTTTCGCATTGCCGCAGGCGACATGCTCGGTCCGGATCAGCCGGTCATTCTGCAAATGCTGGAAATTCCTGACGAGAAGGCGCAAAAAGCGCTTGCCGGCGTGATGATGGAACTCAACGACTGTGCGTTTCCGCTGCTCGCGGGCATGACCGCCGCCTCCGATCCCATGGTCGCGTTCAAGGACGCCGATTACGCGATCCTGGTCGGTGCGCGCCCGCGTACCGCGGGCATGGAGCGCAAGGACCTGCTCGAGGCCAACGGCGCGATATTCGTGCCGCAGGGCAAGGCGCTCGATGCAGTGGCGAGCCGCAAGGTGAAGGTGCTGGTCGTCGGCAACCCGGCCAACACCAACGCGCTGATCGCGCTAAAAAATGCGCCCAGCCTGTCGCCCAGGCAATTCACCGGCATGATGCGCCTCGACCACAACCGTTTGCTGTCGCAAATCAGCGCGAAGATCGCGAAGCCGGTCACCAGCCTGCGCAAGGCAGCGGTCTGGGGCAACCATTCCGCCACCCAGTACCCTGACCTGTTCCAGATGGAGGCAGACGGCAAGAAAGTGTGGCCGATGATCAACGACCAGGCCTGGCTGGAAACCAATTTGATTCCGACGGTGCAAAAGCGCGGCGCGGCCATCATCGCGGCGCGCGGTCTGTCTTCAGCCGCGAGCGCGGCGAGTGCGGCCATCGACCACATGCGCGACTGGGTCATGGGAACCCCCGACGGCGACTGGATTTCCATGGGCATCCCCTCGGATGGCAGCTACGGCATTGCCGAGGGCGTAATCTACGGCCACCCGGTGACTTGCAAGAATGGCGAATTCACCATCGTCAAGGGCATTGAAATCAGCGATTTCGCCCGCAAACGCATGGACGCCACGCTCAAGGAACTGCATGAAGAGCGCGACGGCGTGAAGCACCTGCTGGGCTAAGACCGAATCGACAGCTAAAACACGATCCGGAAATCGCGTGGTTCGTTTCCGGGTCGGACTGCTCTGCATTCACACATTCGCGCCTGAACGCTCTGGTTCGCGTTCTGGATTTTGAACTGCGTTTCTGAATGCCACGGCGCGCCCGACGGCATCATGTTGCACACCACGCAAAAGACCGGCTGTGGCCAGCTCCAGCTCGCCGGCGAATGGCACGACCGGCCACTGATCGCCATTGCACAGAAGTGCTGCATAGCCGAGGCTTGTCGGCGCCATGATTGCGGCCTAGATGGAGTGGACGTTTTTCGGCTAGCGCGGTGGGCTTATGTCGCCCCGGCGACAGTAGCTGTCCGGGATAAGGCCCTAACATTTGACTTGGGTTAAAGTATCCGCCAGACGATCCCCGTACGCTGTCGGGTTTGATTCGGTCACCCCTTTTGAAAGGCAGATATGACCAAGCACAATATGTCGGCAGGAGCGAGGTTCCGCGCCGCAATGAAGGAAGAAAAACCGCTGCAAGTGATCGGCGCGATCAACGCCTACCACGCGCGCCTGGCCACGCGCAGCGGCTACAAGGCGCTCTACCTCTCCGGCGGCGGCGTGGCGGCGGGCTCTCTCGGCCTGCCCGACCTGGGCATCAGTAACTTGGACGACGTGCTCACCGACGTGCGCCGCATCACCGATGTGGTGGATACCCCGCTGCTGGTCGATGTCGACACCGGCTTCGGCGCCAGCGCCTTCAACGTGGCGCGCACGGTGAAATCGCTGATCAAATACGGCGCAGCCGCCATGCACATCGAGGACCAGGTCGGCGCCAAGCGCTGCGGCCACCGCCCAGGCAAGGAACTGGTCTCCAAGGAGGAAATGGTCGACCGCATCAAGGCTGCGGTCGACGCCAGGACCGACCCCAATTTCTTCATCATGGCGCGCACCGATGCACTCGCGGTCGAGGGGCTGGAGCGCGCGATCGAGCGCGCCGTGGCCTGCGCCGAAGCCGGCGCCGACGCGATCTTCCCCGAGGCGATGACCGAACTCGCGATGTACCGCCAATTCGCCGCAGCGGTTGGCGTTCCAGTCCTCGCCAATATCACCGAGTTCGGGGCCACACCGCTATTCACGGTCGAGGAGTTGCGCTCGGCGGATGTCGCAATCGCGCTCTATCCGCTGTCGGCGTTCCGCGCCATGAACAAGGCCGCGCTCGAGGTCTACCAGGCGGTGCGCCGCGACGGCACGCAGAAAAACGTGGTCGATAGCATGCAGACCCGCAACGAGCTGTACGATTATCTCGACTATCACGCGTACGAAACCAAACTGGACCAACTGTTTGCAAAGGAGAAGTCATGAACGAAGCCAAAACGGCAGATGCCACCCCGGTCACGCCCAAGCCGAAAAAGTCGGTCGCGCTCTCCGGTATAACGGCCGGCAACACCGCCCTGTGCACCGTCGGGCGCACCGGCAACGACCTGCACTATCGCGGCTACGACATCCTCGACGTCGCCGACGCTTGCGAGTTCGAGGAGATCGCCTATCTGCTGGTGCACGGCAAGCTCCCCACGCAAGCCGAACTCGACGGTTACAAGCTGAAGCTCAAGTCCCTGCGCGGATTGCCGGCCAACGTCAAGGCGGCGCTCGAATGGGTGCCGGCCTCAGCCCACCCGATGGACGTGCTGCGCACCGGCGTGTCAGTGCTGGGCGCCGTACTGCCGGAAAAGGACGACCACAATCATCCCGGCGCGCGCGACATCGCCGACCGGCTGATGGCGTCCCTAGGCTCGATGCTGCTCTACTGGTTCCACTACAGTCAAAACGGACGGCGCATCGAGGTCGAAACCGATGACGACTCCATCGGCGGGCATTTCCTGC
>CAZRMO010000002.1:0-90093 GCA_964601155.1 uncultured Enterobacteriaceae bacterium | reverse complement strand
CTTCGCCGACCGCATGAAGTTCTCGGCGATGATGTGGTTCATGGGCCTGTGGTCGCTGATCGTGTATTCGCCGATCGCGCACATGATGTGGGAACCGACCGGTACGTTCGCCAAGATGGGCATCCTCGACTTCGCCGGCGGCACGGTCGTGCATATCAACGCCGGTATCGCGGCGCTGGTGTGTGCCCTGATGCTGGGCAAGCGCCTGGGCTACGGCAAAGAGGCGATGGCGCCGCACAACGTGGTGCTGACCGTGATCGGAGCGTCCTTGCTGTGGGTGGGCTGGTTCGGTTTCAACGCTGGTTCCGGATTGGCCGCCGATGGCCGCGACGGCATGGCCATGCTCGTGACCCAGTTTGCTACGGCGGCGGCAGCGTTGACATGGATGTTCACCGAGTGGATGACCAAGGGCAAGCCCTCGGTCCTGGGTATCGCTTCTGGCGCCGTTGCCGGACTGGTCGCGATTACGCCGGCTTCGGGCTTCGTCGGACCGAGCGGTGCCCTGATCATCGGTATCGCCGCCGGCGTAATCTGCTTCTTCGCCTCGACGTCGGTTAAGAAGGCCTTCGGCTATGACGACTCTCTGGACGCCTTCGGTGTGCACTGCGTCGGCGGCATTGTCGGTGCGCTGCTTACCGGTGTGCTCAACGTCAAGGAGATCAGTGGCGCCGACGGCAGCCTGCTCACCCAGTTCTACGGTGTGATGACTACTCTGCTCTACAGCGGCATCATGAGCTTCATCATTCTCAAGGTGCTCGACATGACCATCGGCCTGCGCGTCACCGCGGATGAAGAGCGTGAAGGTCTCGACCTCGCCCTGCACGGCGAAAAAGTCGAATGATCTAGCCGCGCCGCCGGCGCAAGCTTGGGCGCTTGCGCAGAACGCGTACCGAGTCCGCAAGGGCTGGTAGCAAAACGGGCACCTTCGGGTGCCCGTTTTTTTAGGCGCCGGCGTGTCAGCGCGCGCTCAGGTGCCTGGGTCCGCGTCCTGAGCGCGGCGTCGGTTTCGCCTCGCGCGTGAAATCGGCGGTGCGCCGCCGCATCGTTGCGAGCGCCTTGTGTCCCTTGGACGTTAGAAAAGGCTCGACCAGAAGCCCTATGCCTTCGGATACGTATTTGCCCAGGCTGAACCGGGCGCGCCAAGCCCAATGTTTCAGCGCCCAGGCATGACAGAAATGCACATACTGATAGACCAGAAGATACTCGTTCACTTGGCGCATGTAGCCTCCGGCGATGCAGGCGCGCAAGCAGTCCTGCAGCAGCCGGTTGGTCCGGATCTCATCCTGCTTGATCAAGGCCCTGCGGTCTGCGCGCAGCGATTTGGTCGAGCGGTAGGCGAGGATGGTCGCCTCGCGCAAGCCGTCCACTATGGTGCAGTACGCCCACAATGCCATGCACAGCCGCTCGACCGGGTGCTTGATGCCCTCGAGGCGAGGCGGAATTTCCTTTTCATAAGTCTCCAGCACCAGCTTGAGCGAAAGCAGCAGGACGTCGTCCTTGTCGCCGAAATATTGGTAGATCAGGCCGGTGCTCACGCCCGCTTCGCGGGCGATCTGTGAGATGGTAGTAGTGTAGTAACCCTTGTCCGAAAAAAGCTTCACCGCCGCGCGCAGAATTTGTCCCCGGCGCTCTTCCACCAGTTTGGTGTCGGTGACCAGACTTGCCACATGTCCCGGCGATTTCATCTTACACCCGCTGCAGATCGGTGGGCCGCGTCCCCGCAGCGCCCCTTAGAATCGGTGGGCGCTGCAGCAGCCGGGCGGCGGCGCCTCAATTACCCTCGAAGGCCGGTTTTTGCTTGGCCACGAACGCGTTGTAGGCGCGCGTGAAGTCTTTGGTCTGCATGCAGATCGCCTGTGCCTCCGCCTCCGTCTCCAGCGCCTGCTCGATGGTCTGGTTCCATTCCTGGTGCAGGCACTTCTTGGTCATCGAATGGGCGAAATACGGGCCGTCGGCGATTTCCTGCGCCATTGCATGCGCACGCTCGACCAGCTTGTCCTTGGGTACGATTTCATTGTAGTAGCCCCATGCCTGCCCTTCCTGGGCCGACATCGCGCGCCCGGTGTAAAACAACTCCGACGCCCGGCCCTGCCCGATGATGCGCGGCAGTATCGCGCAAGCGCCCATGTCGCAGCCAGCCAGGCCGACGCGCACGAACAAGAACGCGGTCTTGCATTCCGGGGTGCCGTAGCGCAGGTCGCTCGCCATTGAAATGATCGCCCCCGCTCCGGCGCATATTCCGTCGACCGCCGAGATGATCGGCTGCGGGCAGGTGCGCATTTCCTTCACCAGGTTTCCGGTCATGCGGGTAAAGTTGATCAGTCCGGTCATGTCCATCTTGGTCAGCGGGCCGATGATTTCGTGCACGTCACCGCCGGAGCAGAAATTGCCGCCCTCACCGGTGAATACCACGGCGCGCACGTCCTCGGCGTACTGCAGCTTGTGGAACGTGTCGCGCAGTTCGGCGTAGCTCTCCAGCGTCAGCGGGTTCTTGCGTTCGGGACGATTCAGCGTGACGGTGCCGACGCGATCCTTGACTTCCCATTTGAAATGCTGCGGACGCCACTCGGCGGCTTTGAGTTTGTACATGCGATTCTCCAGGTTGCTGATAGTGGGTAATGAAAATTCGCGGAATCAACCGGCGAGGGTCAGGCCGCCGCTCACGCTCAAGGTCTGACCGGTGACGAAGTCCGCGCGGCCGCTGGCGAAGAACAGCACGGCATCGGCGATCTCGGAAGGCTTGGCCAGGCGCCCCATCGGGGTAACGCGCACAAACGCCTCCCGGTGCTTCTCCGGCACCACCGCGAGCAGCGGCGTGTCCGTCGGACCGGGGCAGACGCAGTTCACGTTAATGTTGAAGCGCGCCATTTCCCGCGCCAGCGATTTGGTGAACGCGATCGCGCCGCCTTTCGCACCGGAATAAACCGACTCTCCCAGGCTGCCGACGCGGCCCGCATCGCTGGAAACAGTGACGACCTTGCCTGTCTTGCGCTCTATCATGTCGTCGAGGAACGCGCGCGTTACCGCGATCGGCCCGAACAGGTTGAGATCGATGACCTTGCGCCAGAAGTCGGGCGTGTTCTTGACGAACGGTTCTATCTTGCCCCAGCCGGCTACGTTCACGATTATGTCCACGTGCCCGCGCTTCGCGTAGGCGGCGCGTTTGAACGCCTCGATCGATTCGAGATCGGTTACATCCAGGCGGAAAAAATCCGCTCCCAGGCCCTTGGCGCGGATCGCCGCGGCGGCGTCCTCGCCCGACTGCTCGGCAATGTCGCCGAGCAGCACGTGCGCCCCCGCCTGAGCCAGTGTTTCCGCGGTCGCCCGCCCGATACCCGATGCCGCTCCGGTAACCACAGCCGTCTTGCCGTCCAGTCGCATTTTTCGCTCCGCAAATTAAGGAAAATCTTAAAATTTTCGTTGCACGGCCATTGCCGCGCCGCGCCGCGCGTTCGCCGTGTTCGCCCCGAACCCGGATCGACCCGGCCTGACGGAACGCACCAACCCCTTTCCGCCTGCGCATGAATCGGCTAGAATCCGGATGAATGAATATTCATTCAGTTGCGCAAAAGTAACATGAATTATGGTAAAAAGGCAAGAAGCAAAGCGGCGCCGACGACAAGGCATTGGGCGCGACAGCATACCCAGGGCGCCGACGGCATCATGGCAGTTGCAATACGTCGTTCGAGCGTTGCTGCGCTGTCGCTGCGGCGCAGCTAACAGTCGCATCATGCGGGTAAGCGATGAATTGACACGATAGACACAAATCATCATAGTGTGTCGAACGAGCAGCCGGCTGCAGAGCGCGTCGAGCGCCGCAACGGTGTCAGGAGGAGGGTTCATGCGGATCACGCGGGCACGCCCCGGCCCATGCGGTTCCTGTCGCAGCGAGCTAAGTCGTTTTTGAACAGCCGATCGGAACCGCGATGCGACATCGATTCCGGCTGCGGTAAGTACGGCGGATTGGATTTTTTCTGGGTTGCACCCCGGCAAGTGCCGGGCTTCACGTAAGGGAGTCAGAAGTGAATTATGTCGTCGAAATGTGGCAGCTGCCTTCGCTGCCTGTGGCTGGTTCCAAAGACCGCTTTCCGGTGCGGCGCATATTCTGCGTCGGCCGCAATTATGTCGAACACCAGAAGGAGATGGGCGGCGACGGCCGCGAGCAGCCATTCTTTTTCTGTAAAGCGCCGCATGATCTGGTCGCGGTCGAAGCAGGCGAGAAAGGCAACATTCACTACCCGCCGATGAGCAACAACTATCACTGGGAAACCGAGATGGTTGCGCTGATCGGCAAGGGTGGCTACAAGATCGCCGCCGAGCGCGCCAATGATCACGTCTGGGGCTACGCCATCGGCCTGGACATGACCCGGCGCGACCTGCAGCAGGTCGGCAAGGACAAAGGTCGCCCGTGGAGCTTCGGCAAGGATTTCGACCAAGCCGCGCCTTGCGGGCCGGCTACGCCGGCGAGCAAGGTGGGACATCCGTCCACGGGCAAGCTCTGGCTCAAGGTGAATGGCGAGTTTCGGCAGCAATCGGATATCGACCAGATGATCTGGAGCGTGCCCGAGCAGATCGCGTTCCTGACGCAGTATTACACGCTCGAGGCCGGCGACGCCATATTCACCGGGACCCCGGCAGGGGTAGGCGCGGCCAAGGTCGGTGACGAATTGCTGGCTGGCATAGACGGCCTGGGCGAGTTGCGCGTGAACATTGTCGCGCCGCTCTAGACCAAGCCACCGCCGCCCATGAACGCCGCTGCATATCTGCTCGCTACCGGTGAAGCCGGCGCGATCGCGCTGGAATGCGGAGAGGAGCGCCTGAGTTATAGCGAACTGCGCGAACTAGTGGGGCGCGCCGCCGCTGCCTGGCGCGCGCGTGGTCTTGCACAGGGCGATCGCGTGTTGGTGTTCGCACCGGACGGCATCGACTGGGCGATCGCCTATCTGGGTGCGATCTGGGCGGGGGGCGTCGCCGTGGGTTTGAACTCGCGCCTGTTCGAGCGCGAGCTGACGGTGGTGCTGTCGGAATCCGAGGCGCGTTTCATCTGGTGCAAGGAAAGCTCGCGCGCACTGCTGGAGCGGCTGCTCGCGAACATCGCCAACCCGCCGCGGCTGGTGATCGATGCCGAGTGGAGCGCAGGGCTGGCGTCTGTCGCACCCATAGCGGCGGCGGAATTGCCTGACGACGCCCCAGCGATGTGGATCTATACTTCCGGCACTACCGGCGTTCCCAAAGCCGTTATACACGCCCAACGCACCGTCATCGCCAGCGCCGATTTCGCGCAACAAATCCTCGGCCTCGGCGCGCAAGACCGCATCTACGCTTCGTCAAAAATGTTTTTCGCCTACGCGCTCGGCAACAGCTTTTGCGCCGGCTTGCGCTTGGGTGCTACGGTGATTCTCGACACCGAGTGGCCTACAGCCGAGCGGGTGGCCGAGGTGGCCGAAAAGCATCGGCCGACGGCGTTGTTTTCGGTACCCACGCTTTACCTGAAGATGCTGCAGGCAGGCGTGGCGGGGCGGTTGCGCGCGGCGGGGGTGCGCCACTACGGCTCGGCGGGCGAAGCCCTGCCGCAGGCGGTGCGGCGCGAATGGCGCGAGGCAAGCGGCGTGGCGCCGGTCTCGGGCTATGGCGCCTCGGAAACCGTGGCTCTGATGTTCTACTGCGATGATGACAGCGCGCTGCTCAAGCCGTCGCCGCGGCTCGAATATCGTATGCGCGATGCGAGTGACGCCGCGGCGCCGCAGCGCTTGTGGCTGCGCCATCCCTCGGTCGCGCTCGGCTACTGGCGCCGCCCAGACGCCGTACGCGACAGCTTCGACGACGGCTGGTTTTCACCTGGGGACTTGTTCCGGCGGCACGAAGACGGGTCCATGGAGTTGTGCGGGCGCAACGACGATATGGTGAAGATTTCCGGGCAGTGGGTAAGCATCCTGGACGTGGAGCAAGCGCTGCTCGCGGCGAGCGCGGGCTGCGTCGATGGCTTGGCGGCGGTGGGCTTTGAAAACGCCGAAGGCCTGGTTTCAATCGCCTTATTCGCCGTGGCCGCGAGCGGGCAGGAGACGCAAGCGCGCGAGCGTTTGGCCACGGGCATCGCCGCATTGCCTAAGCTTAAGCGGCCGCGTCTGGTGAAATGGGTAAGCGAGCTGCCGCTCACAGCTACCGGCAAGCTGCAGCGGCGCAAACTGAAAGACTTGTATCTCACGGGAGCGGTAGAGAAATGAGTCGAACAATATTCTTGTACGCGACGGGAGCGCTAAGCGGCACAGCTGCGCCTGCGCGTATTCGTTCTGACAAATCATTACCGGGAGGCTCATGCTGCCACCACGCATAGACATCAAGGCCGTACAGGCTGCGATGGGCGAATACGCCGACGATAAAGAGACGATGGCGCAGCGCGCCGCGATCTATCAGGAGTTGATCGGCTTCGTCCCGCCGCGCATTGAGGCGCGGCTCAATGTGACCGGCGCGCTCGACCCGCAGATGCTGGATTTGCAGGAGCGCATCCGCGAGCACGGCATGTACCCCAAGTGCTTCGACGTGAAAACCGCCCAAATGATGCTGTTCGGCATGCTGCTGATGGATCTGAGCGACGCGGCCCCGCTGCACGCGATCGCGGCGCGGCGCGCGGGCGCGAGCTGGGAGGAGTTGCAGGGGGTGATCAATCTTTGTTTTCTTTTCCGCGGCCTGCCTGCGGCCAACCGCGGCGCGGAAATCCTCGCCAACCTAGCCAAGCGCGAAGCCGAAACCAAGGCTGTATAGCGAGGACATTCCATGGAACCGGGCGTTATCTCCGCTGCTGTCGTGCCCCATGTGCCAACGCTGGGCCTGGCGCAGAACACCCCCGACTTCCAGCTTACCCTGGTCGAGGGCGAGCGCGCGCTGGGCCGCGCCTTGCGCGATCTGAAACCGGACCTGTTTGTGGTCAACTCGGCGCACTGGATCTGCACCTTTGGCTGGTATGCGACCTGCCAGAGCGTGCACGAAGGCATGTGCGTTGCGGACGAGGCACCCGATTTGATTCCGGGCATACCCTATCGGCGCAAGGGCGACAGCGAGTTCGCCTCTGCCATGGTCGAAGAATGGCAGGCGCAGGGACTTCCCGGCGGCCGCAATGAAACGCCGCACTACGCTTGGGACTACGGCAGCCTGGTGCCGCTGCTGCACCTGGACCCCGATGCGGAGGTGCCGGTGGTGCAGATGCCTACGGTAATTCTCGCCGATCATGCCGAGTGCATGCAGGCGGGACGTGCCGTGCATGCGACGGCGAAGCGCCTGGGTAGGCGCGTCGTGTTCCTCGCGAGTTCTGCCTTTAGCCACGATCTGGTGCGCGGCCGTCACTTGAAGCCCACGCCTGAGCGCGAAGCGCTGGACCAGCGCTTCATCAATCAGCTGAAGCAAGGGGCGCTGGCAGAAGCGATTGCCGGGTTTCCTGAATACAGCCGCGCGGCGGTGGCGGAAATGAACGGCAAGCCCCTGGCTGTCATGCTCGGCGCCTTGCAGGCGTTGAAGGAAGATGGTGCGCGGCTCGCTGGTGAGCAGTTTGGCGGCTACGCCCAGTCTTCAGGCAGCGGCAACGCAAATCTGGCGGTATGGCGCCAGTGAGCGGCGATACGCAGAGAACGGCCGGACATTGGGCGAGGGCAGAGGACTGCGCCGACCGGTAGCTGATACCGATCTGTCGTCGGTCCGCAATGATCGGCGCGCCGCGAATCAGCCGCTAAGTATCCTCGGCAACCAGAGGGTGATGGCTGGGAACATGACCAGCAAGGTTACGCGGATCATCTCCGAGACGAAAAACGGTACCACGCCGAGGAAGATTTTGCCCATCGGCACATCCGGAACCATCGCCGATATGACGAAGACGTTCATTCCCACCGGCGGCGTAATCAGCCCCAGTTCGACCACGACCAGCGCGAGGATGCCGAACCAGATCTTCAGGTCTTCAGCCGTCATGCCGAAGGCGGCGTTGGCGGCGCTGACGTGGTCGCCGCCGTTGATGGCGACCAGCACCGGCCAGAAGAACGGAATCGCCAGCAGGATCATCGACAGGCTGTCCATCAGGCAGCCCAGGAGAATCAGCGCGATCAGCAGGATGATCAATATCGACATCGCCGACAGTCCTGAGCCGAGCATCCACGTCGCCATCGCCTGCGGTACGCCGCCGCGCGCCATGAATATCTTGAGCATTTCGGCGCCGAGCAGTATCAGGTAGATCATGCCGGTGGTGCGCGCGGTCTCGAGCAGCGAAAGCTTCAACTGAGGCAGTTTCACCGATCCGCGGGCGATGCCGTAGATCGCTACCAGGACGACGCCTACGGCTGCCGCCGGGGTCGGGTCAAACAGGCCTGCATAGATGCCGCCAATGACTATCCCGAAGATCACCAGCACCGGCAGGACGCGGACTGTTGCCACGATGAACTCGGCGCGACCAGCGGCGCGACCTTTGGGCCCGGATTCCGGAAAGAAGGCGACGTAGAGGGCGATGGTCACCATAAACATGACGACCGCGAGGATGCCGGGCAGCATCGCGGCCATGAACATGGTTATGATGTTGGCCTCGACGATGATGGCATAGATGACCAGCACCACCGACGGCGGGATCAGGATGCCTAGAACCCCGCCGGCAGCCAGGGTTCCGGTGGCCAGCGCGTCCTTGTAGTGATAGCGGCGCAGCTCTGGAAACGCAACCTGCCCCATGGTGGAAGCGGTCGCGAGCGACGAACCGCAGACCGCACCGAATCCGGCGCAGGCGGCAATGGCCGACATTGCGACTCCGCCGCGCAACCATCCGAGCCAGGCATTGGCGGCGGCGAAGAGATCGCGCGACAGCCCTGCCTGGGTCGCAATGGAGCCCATCAGGACAAACATCGGCACCACAGACAGATCGTAGATCGAGAACTGGGAATAGGCCAGGTTCTTGAGTTGCGCCAGGAAGATATCCGGCCCGTTGAGGATGGTCACGCCGACGCCCCCGACTAGGATCATGGCATAGGCGATGGGCATGCGGATGGCGATCAGCGCGACCAGCGCGAGCAGCCCGACGATACCAGTCAGAAGTTGATATTCCACGTCGTCCAGCTCGGCTTATGCGGGATTTCCGGAGCGCATCTCGATGATCGCCTCGTGCAGGGTGAGCGCTGCGGCGAGAACGAGCAATGCAAGCGAGGCCAGGATAGGCGGGAAGGCGGTCCACTGCGGAATGTTCAGGATGGTCGTAACCTCGTCGTAGCGCAGGTAACTGACCATCCCGTACGACATCCTCCAGAGCAGGAGAACGGAGAAAAGCGCCGCCACGATTGCCGCCAACAGTTCGAATGCCGCCACCGTTTTGCGTGACGCCCATGCGGTGAAAATATCGGCAGTGACGTTGGCGCCCTTCAGCTGGCAGTAGGGCAGAAAGCTGAACGCGGCGATGGCGACGCCCATCTTTACCATCTCGAAGTCTCCGGGCACCGGGAAACCAAGAACGGCCAAGGAGATCACCGACCAGGTGTTCATCAGCGCGATGGTTAGCAGCAGCACCCCGCCGAGCAGCGCCCATCCCTCGATAAGGCGGCGGGCGAGTTTATCGAATTTCGCCCACCGCGATGCTTCAGGCGTTTCCGCGACCAATTTACTCTACTGCTTGGAGTACTTGGCGATCAGTCTGCGCGCCTTCGCTACCAGCGCCGCGCCGTCGATACCCTTGCTATTGACTTCGGCGATCCAGCGATCGACAACCGGATTAAGCTTGGTGCGGAAAGCCGCCATCTCGGCGTCGGTAAGCATGATGTGCTTGTTGCCGGATTTTACCGCGACCGCGATGCCTTCATCGTCATCGGCGGCCCAGATATCGCCGACTTTCCGCCACCAGTCTGGACCGGATGCATCCCTGAAGGCCTTCTTGATATCGGCGGGTAGGCTGTCCCAGCGCGCCTTGTTCATCGACACCTGGAACGTGGTGGTGCCGAAACGGGTCTTGTTCGGACCTTCGATGTCGTACTCGGTTTGATTCTGTAGCTTGAGCGGCGGGATGATCTCCCATGGGATCAGCGCACCGTCTACGATCTTCTTCGACAGCGCCTGCGGCAGCTGTGGCACCGGCATGCCGACCGGCGTCGCGCCGAGCGCCTCGATGACCCACGCGCCTGTTCGGCTCGGGATGCGTATCTTCAGACCCGCGAGGTCCGAAGGCTTGCGCACTGGCTTGTCGACCATCTGGAAAGCCTGACCGGCATGCACGTGCAGGAACATGACCTCCACGCCCTTGTACTCCGGAGCGAGATCTTCCTTGAACATGTCGTACATCGCGCGCGAAGTCGCACCGGGATTGTTGGTGTGGATGAACGGCAGTTCGAACACCTCCGTACGCGGGAACAATCCCGGCGTGTAGCCGTTGACGGTCCAGACTAGATCGACGACGCCGTCGCGGACCTGGTTAATCAGCTGCGGCGGGCTGCCGCCTAGGGTCATGGACGGATAGATGTCGATTCTGACGCGCCCGCCGGAATTCTTCTCCACCTGAGCCACCCACGGCTCGAGCATCTTGGTTTGGGCCGGCGACTTTGCGCTCAGAAAGTGGTGCAGCTTGAATATATATTTGGGTGCGGCTTGCACAAGCCCGGATAGAGCCATGGCTAGGCCCAGGATGGCGCCGGTCAATGCAATTCGCGTCGGTTTCTTTATCATGATGACTTACTCCCCCTTGTTGATTGGCTGACCGGAATTCGGTTCTGATTCGACCGCGCTCCACACCTCTATATTGGACTGGGTGCTTGCGCGGTATTTCTGACCAACTGCTGCGGAATCTACATCAATGGCAGGTACGCCGCAACGTCGTTCTCGCGCCCGCCAGACTACTGCGTCTGGCGGCAATGGGTTTCGCGCACGAACACGAGCAGTAAGAGCGCGGCTGCGAGCCAAGCAAGCATCAGCGCAAAGCCGGCGCGGTAGGCGTTGAAATCGTAGACGCGCGCGCCGTTGGCCAGCGTCCCGGCCCAGCGCCGGTCCAGCACCCATCCGACCGCCGGCTGCATGATCATGCCGCCCAGCATATTGCCCATATTGGCAATGCCGCCCGCGGTTCCGGCCAGGGCCGCCGGCGCCGATTCCTTGGCGATGGCGAAGCCCACCATCACTGCGGACGAAGCGCAGCCGGTGATTGCGAGGAGGACGATCACCAAGGTGAGCGGCAGGTTCGGCAGCAGCAGGGCGCAGCACCAGCCCGCGGCGGCGACCACGGCACCTAGGACATACAGGGGCTTGCGCCGGCGCAAGCGGTCCGAGAGCGCCCCCACGAACGGCCCGGTCACCGCCCAGCAAACTAGGACCAGCGAGGTGATCATGGAAGCCTGCGAAATGCTGATTCCGTATTGCGTGCTCAGGAAGGGCACGCCCCACAAGCCGCCAAAGGTGAGCGCCGGGCCCGAAACCGCGCCCGAGATCAGGAACACCAGCCAGACATTGCGCGTGGCCAGCGCCCGCCCGATGCTTGCCAGTATCGGCGCATGCTGCGTGGGCGCGACCGGCGCGTAGCTGGCGTAACCGCGCTCGGCGGGGTCGTCGCGCACCGCCAGCCAGATCGCCACCGCGAGCAGCACGGTTACGGCGGCGGCGGCGCTCATGACATTGCGCCAGCCGAAGGCATCCACCAGCAGGCGCAGGGGCACGCCGGCGGAGACCGCACCTAGGACGCCGCAGGCCAGCGCGAGGCCGGCGATCATGGCAAAGCGCGTAGGCGCGAACCAGTGGCCCGCGAGCTTGAGCATGGAGACGAAGGCGACGCCGACCGAGCCCCCGATCAGCAGCCGGCCCAGGCCCGCCAGGGCATAATCCGGCGCGAGCGCAAACAGCAGTGTGCCTGCCGCGGCGATCGCGGCTCCGGCGGTGAGCACGCGCCGCGGGCCCCAGCGATCGGCGAGCAGGCCCGCCGGTATCTGAATCGCTACATAACTGTAGTAGTAGAGCGCGGCGAGATTGCCCAATGCGGCGGCGCCGAGCGTGAACTCGCTCATCAGTTCGCGCGTGATAACCGCCGGTGCGACGCGCTGGTAGAAGCCGATCAGATAAAAAGCGGCGCCCAAGCCCCACGTGGCAAAGCCAAGGCGCAGCGGCGGATAGACGCGCTCACGTGACGTCACGGCGGGTACTTATGCGGAACTCGGACCGTATCCGGCGCGCGGCCGGATCATTCCCGATCCGCGCTTGTCAGCATTGTTCCCACGGTAGTCCGTCGTGGCGCCAGCCGGTGACGGAGTTGCGCCGGTGCTGGTCGTTCAATTCACCCTCGAAGCCGTGCAGCACATTGTAGACTTGGGTGAAGCCGGCTTTCTCCAGCGCCGCGCCGGCGTCGAGCGAGCGATTGCCGCTGCGACAGATCAGCACCAGCGGGCGGTCCACACTTGCAGCCTTCTTCACGTGTCCGACGAAATGCGGATTCACCTCCCAGTCGGGGCCATCGTTCCAGGGAATCATGATCGCACCGGACGGGTGGCCGACGAACAGGAACTCCATTTCGCTGCGGCAATCGATGAATATCGCAGTCGGATGCTGGTGCAGGAATTCGTAGGCTTCCTTTGGCGTCAAATGCTGCATGATTTCCGGCGTCGGCGGTAAAGCGCATAGTATAAGGCGTCGGCGCGCTGTACGCGAATGCAGCCCCGCGCGGGTGGACAAGGGGCGCGCGCCCGCGCTAAAATTGGGCATCGCGCCGATTTGATGTCCGATTGCGGGCGCCGCCGGTCCCCGCCGGACGAAAAACAAATACTGCTAAAGCGAGGGAACCCGTACCTGGCAGGCAGGGCGGGTTTTTTATTTGCCGACCTCACCTCAACTTCAGCGCATTTCAGAATTTCCGAAATGCCTTCAATTCGAAAAAGCACGGGGTGAACATCCCTGCATTTCGCAATAGGCACTAAATGAACAAAGCTGCACAATTGGAACGCCTGCTCGGCGAACGCATTCTGGTTCTGGACGGCGCTATGGGCACCATGATCCAGGGCTACAAGCTCGCCGAGCCGGACTATCGGGGTGAGCGTTTCGCCGCATTCGACCGCGACCTCAGGGGCAACAACGACCTCTTGTCGCTAACCCAGCCGGGCATCATTCGGGAGATTCACGACGCCTACCTGAATGCCGGCGCGGACATCGTCTCCACCAACACTTTCAACGCGAACGCGCCGTCGATGGCCGACTACGGCCTGCAGGACCTGGTGTACGAACTCAACCGCGAGGCGGCGCGCCTGGCGCGCGCCGCCGCCGATGCCTGCGTGCACAGCACGCCGGACCAGCCGCGTTTTGTCGCCGGCGTGCTCGGCCCCACGACCAAGACGGCTTCGATTTCGCCCGACGTCAACGATCCCGGTTTTCGCAACATCGACTTTGATACCCTGGTCGCAGCCTACGCTGAATCGCTACGCGGGCTGCTCGACGGTGGCGCCGACCTGATTCTGGTCGAAACCATTTTCGATACGCTCAACGCCAAAGCCGCGCTGTTCGCGATCGACTGTGCGTTCGAAGAGCGCGGCCGGCGCTGGCCTATTATCATCTCCGGCACCATCACCGACGCCTCTGGTCGCACGCTCACCGGACAGACGCCGGAAGCGTTCTGGAACTCGGTGCGCCACGCGCGCCCGCTGGCAGTGGGGCTGAATTGCGCCCTGGGCGCAAAGCTGATGCGGCCCTATATCGAGGAACTGTCCGGTGTCGCCGACACCTACCTCAGCTGTTATCCCAACGCCGGGCTGCCCAATCCCCTGTCGGAAACCGGCTACGACGAGACGCCGGACTATACCTCTGGACAGCTACAGGAATTCGCCCAGAGTGGTTTCCTCAATATCGTAGGCGGCTGCTGTGGCACCACGCCCGCTCACATCCGGGCAATCGCGCGCGCGGTCAAAGGCCTGCCGCCGCGGCAGCTACCGCAGATCGAAACGAAGCTGCGCCTGTCGGGCCTGGAGCCGCTCAACATCGGCGACGACTCGCTGTTCGTCAACGTCGGCGAGCGCACCAACGTCACCGGTTCCAAGGCGTTCGCGCGCCTGATCCTCGCCGGCGATTACACGGCGGCCCTAGCGGTGGCGCGCCAGCAGGTCGAGAGCGGCGCGCAAATGGTCGACGTGAACATGGACGAGGCGATGCTCGATTCGCATAAGGCCATGGTCACTTTCCTCAACCTCGTCGCGTCCGAGCCCGACATCTCGCGCGTGCCGCTGATGCTCGATTCTTCCAAGTGGTCGGTGATCGAGGCCGGGCTGAAATGCGTGCAGGGCAAGGCGGTAGTGAACTCGATCTCGCTCAAGGAAGGCAAGGACGAATTCGTGCGCCAGGCGAGGCTGGCGCGCCGCTACGGCGCGGCGGTTATCGTCATGGCGTTCGACGAACAGGGTCAGGCCGACAGCCTGGAGCGGCGCAAGATCATTTGCCGGCGCTGCTACGACATCCTGATCGGCGAAGTCCACTTTCCGGCCGAGGACATCATTTTCGATCCGAACATCTTCGCCATCGCCACCGGGATCGAGGAACACAGCAACTATGCGCTCGATTACATCGAGGCGACGCGCTGGGTCCGCGCCAACCTTCCCTACGCCAGAGTATCGGGCGGCGTGTCCAATGTTTCTTTCTCCTTCCGCGGCAACGACGCCGTGCGCGAGGCGATCCACACCGCCTTTCTCTACCATGCGATTAAGGCGGGCATGTCCATGGGCATCGTCAACGCCGGCCAGCTCGGCGTGTACGAGGAAATTCCAAAAGAGCTACTCGAACACGTCGAAGACATCATTCTCAACCGCAGGCCGGACGCGGCCGAGCGCCTGGTCGCGTTCGCCGAGACGATCAAAGGCGGCGGCAAGGTGCAGGTCGAGGATCTGGCGTGGCGCAAGCAGAGCGTGGAGGCGCGCCTGTCGCACGCCTTGGTAAAAGGGATCACCGATTGGGTCGTCGAGGACACGGAAGAGGCGCGGCAACAGGCCGACCGCGAGGGTGGGCGCCCGATCCACGTGATCGAAGGCCCGCTCATGGACGGGATGAACGTGGTCGGCGACTTGTTCGGCGCCGGCAAAATGTTTCTGCCGCAGGTGGTGAAATCGGCGCGGGTGATGAAGCAGGCGGTGGCGCATCTGGTGCCCTACATCGAGGCGGAAAAGGAGAAGCTCGCGCTGGAATCCGGGGAAGCGGCCAAGCCCAAGGGCAAGATCGTGGTCGCAACGGTGAAGGGCGACGTGCACGATATCGGCAAGAATATCGTCGCCGTGGTGCTCCAGTGCAACAACTACGAGGTCGTTAACCTCGGTGTCATGGTGCCGGCAAGCAAGATCCTGCAGGTGGCGCGAGAAGAGAAATGCGACATCATTGGCCTGTCTGGGCTGATCACGCCTTCGCTCGAAGAGATGGCGCACGTGGCGCACGAGATGGAGCGCGAAGGTTTCAGCATTCCGCTGCTGATCGGCGGCGCAACCACCTCGCGCGTGCACACGGCGGTGAAGATTGCGCCCAATTACAGCGGCACCACCGTATATGTGCCGGATGCCTCGCGCGCGGTAGGCGTGTGTTCCAGCCTGCTGTCGGATGACTCGCGCGAAGGCTATGCGCACACGGTGCGCGCCGACTACGACAAGATCCGCAGCCAGCACCTCGCCAAAAAGCCGCGCGCGCCATTGCTCTCGATCGAGCAAGCGCGCGCCAATGCCTTCGTCACCGACTGGCCGGCTTACGTGCCGCCGGCGCCGAAATCCGCCGGGGTGAGGGAGTTTCGCGATTGCGATCTTGCCGCGATCGCCGAGCACATCGACTGGTCGCCTTTTTTCCAGACCTGGGAGTTGTCCGGCTCCTATCCCAAGATTCTGCAGGACCCGCAGGTCGGGGAAGCGGCGCGCAACGTGCTCGCCGAGGGACAGGCGATGCTGCAGAAGATCATCGCGGAAAAATGGCTGACCGCAAACGCGGTAGTCGGATTGTTTCCGGCAAACAGCGTGGGCGATGACATCGAGATTTACACGGACGAATCGCGCGGCCAGGTGGCAATGCATTTTCACAATTTGCGCCAGCAGGCGCAAAGGCCTTCGGGCAAGCCGAATTACTGCCTGGCGGATTTCGTCGCACCAAAGAGCTCGGGGATGAAGGATTACATCGGCGCTTTTGCCGTGACCAGCGGCATCGGCATCGAGGCGCGGGTAAAGGAATTCGAGTCCAGGCATGACGATTACAGCGCGATCATGCTGAAGGCCCTGGCCGACCGTCTCGCCGAGGCCTTCGCCGAGCACCTGCACCAGCGCGTGCGGCGCGAACTCTGGGGTTACGCCGCGGACGAAGCGCTCGACAACGAGGCCCTGATCCGCGAAGAGTACCGCGGCATCCGGCCGGCGCCGGGTTATCCTGCCTGTCCCGACCATACCGAGAAAGGCGATTTGTTCCGCCTGCTGGGCGCGCCGCAGATCGGCATCACACTGACCGAAAGCTATGCCATGTGGCCGGCGGCGGCGGTGAGCGGGTTTTATTTCTCGCACCCGGAGTCGCAGTACTTCGCGGTCGGAAAAATCGGCCGCGACCAGGTCGAGGATTACGCGCGGCGCAAGGGCTTAGCATTGTCCGAGACTGAAAAATGGCTCGCGCCGGCGCTGAATTACGAACCGATTTGACCCACCACTCAAGGAGCACAGCATGAGCATCGTCCGCCACCAGAGCGCAAAAATTCTTTCCGGCGCCGTCGAAGCGAACGGTATGGTTTATGTCGGCGGCACCGTTGCCGACAAGCGGCCGGCTACGGTCAAGGCACAGACCGAGGAGATCCTCGACAGGATAGATGCGCTGCTGGCGCGGGCGGGCAGCCATAAATCCAAGATCGTCTCGGCGCAGATCTGGCTGGCCGACATCCGCACGCGCGAGGAAATGAACCAGGCCTGGCTCGCCTGGGTCGACCCCGCCAGCCTGCCGGCGCGCGCGTGCGTCGAAGCCAAGCTCGCCGCCGCCGACATACTGGTCGAGATTGCGGTGATCGCGGCGAAGTAAGATAACACTTGAGGCTGCGAGCCTGCGCGCCGAGCGCTTATCACAAAGTGAGCGGTTACTGCCTTTCACGTTTCACCGGGCCGGTGGCCGTTTCGGAAACTCCGAAACGGCTGATGTGCTTTTTGCTCACCTGCGCAGTGCTCGCGCTCGCGGCCTGCGCGCCGGAACTCGACTGGCGCGAGTTGTCCGTACCTCAAGGAGGTTTTGCGGTGCTGCTTCCGGGCAGAGCGAGCCGCGAGGTGCGCACGCTCGACACGACGGCGGGCGCAGTCACGATGACCATGTACGCCGTCAGCCTTAAGCGCGGAACCATGGCCGTCGCCTACGCCGGCTATCCCGCAGGGGCGCTTGCCGGAGATCACGGACGCGCGCAGCTGGATGCGGAGCGCGATGCGCTGTTGCGCAATATCGGCGCCAGTTCGCATTCCGAGGAGCCAGTCTTGATCGGCGGATTGCCGGGGCGGCAAATCTACGCTGAAGGCAGGACCGGCACGCGCAGTGCGCTGCTGAAAGCGCGTTTTGTCGTGGCCGGCAATCGTCTGTACGAGATCGCCTATGTCGGCGCACGCGGCGCTGTGGCCATGGCCGACATCGACATGTTCCTTACCTCGTTCAAGTTGCTGCGCTGATCATTTGCGCCAGAAGCCGGGGGTGAACACTACCAGCAGGGTGAACAGCTCCAGCCGCCCGAGCAGCATGGCGGCGGTGCAGATCCATATCTGGAAACCGTTCAGCCCGGCGTAGGTCGTTGCCGGCCCTACCCCGCCCAGACCCGGTCCGGTGTTGTTGATGCACGCGATCACGGCGGAAAACGCGGTGATGATGTCCAGGCCGGAAGCCGCGAGCAGCATGGTCATGACGATCACTGCGCCGATGTATACCAGCATGAAGGCAAGCACGGCGAAGATGATGTTGTTCTCCACCGGAACGCCTCCCAGTTTTACCGGCACCACGGCACGTGGATGGATGATGCGCGTCAATTCGCGCACCGCCTGGCGCGCCATCAGTTCGGCGCGGATCATCTTGATGCCGCCCCCGGTCGAGCCGGAGCAGGTGGCGAAGCTGCACAGAAACAGCATCCAAATCGGCGCGAAGATCGGCCACATGTTGAAGTTGGTATTCGAATAACCGGTGGTGGTAGCGATGGAAACCACGTTGAAGGCGGAATAGCGCAGCGCCGTCCAGAAATTGGGGTAGGTGTGGTTGGCGAGCAGGTAATATGCAATGCCGAACACGCTGCCGGAGACCACCAGCAGGTATAACCAGGCCTCCGGATCGCGCACGTACGGACCGAAGCTCCAGCGCCGCCAGGCGAGAAAGTGGGTGCCGAAGTTCATGCCCGCGAGCAGCATGAAATAGATGGAGACCATTTCGATTGCCGGCGAGTTCCAGTAGGCAAAGCTCGCGTCGTGCGAGGAGAAGGCACCCAGGCCCATCGTGCTGAAGGCATGCATCATGGCGTCGAGCCAGTTCATGCCGGCGATCCGGTAGCACAGGAGGCAGGCAACGGTGATCATGAAATACACCAGCCACAGGCCCTTCGCGGTTTCGGCAATGCGCGGTGTCAGCTTCGTGTCTTTCATCGGCCCGGGCGTCTCGGCCTTGTAGATCTGGCTGCCGCCCACGCCCAGCAAGGGCAGGATGGCCACCGCCAGCACGATTACACCCATGCCGCCGATCCAGACGAGAAAGGTGCGCCAGATGTTGATCGACGGCGGCAGCGCGTCCAGGCCGGAGAGTACCGTCGCCCCGGTCGTGGTGAGGCCGGAAACCGTCTCGAAGTAGGCATGGGTGAAAGAAAGATGTGGCAGGTAGAGCAGCAGCGGCAGCGTGGCGAAGGCGGGCAGTACGGTCCACACCAACACCACCAGGAGAAAACCGTCGCGCGGCTGCAGTTCGCGCCGTTTCTTGCGCGTCATCGCCCACAGCAGCGCACCGGAAGACGCGGTCAGCAAAATTGCTTCGTCGTAGGCGGCGCGCGCAGCATCGCCGAGAATGAACGACCAGGCGAGCGGGAAAAACAGGCACAGAGCGAAAATCATGATGACTACGCTCAGCACGTTGAGAACGGCAAGAATCCGAACCATGGGAGGCGTTCTTAACTCAGAGAAAGCCTGCGCTGACCTGGAATAGCTTTTCCACCTTGGGCACCATTTTCTTGTTGGTGACGAAGACGATGGCGTGGTCCTCGGTCTGGATCACGGTATCGTGGTGCGCCATCAGCACCTCGTCGCCGCGTACCACCGCGGCGATGGTCGTGCCCTTGGGCAATTCGATTTGGTCTATTTGGCGGCCAACCACGCGGCACGACGTCGCATCGCCGTGCACCACCGCTTCGAGGGCCTCCGCCGCGCCGCGGCGCAGCGAGTGCACCTCGGTGATGTCGCCGCGGCGCACCCGCGCCAGCAGCGAGCCTATGGTCGCCTGAGCCGGGGAGATGGCGATGTCGATCTGCCCCGATTGCAGCAGGTCCACGTACGAGCGCCGGTTGATCAGGGCGACGACCCGGCGCGCGCCCATGCGCTTGGCGAGCAGGCAGCTCATGATGTTGTTTTCGTCGTCATTGGTAACGGCGACGAACAGATCCATCTCCTCGACGTTCTCGGCTTCGAGCAGCAATTCATCGGTGACGTCGCCCTGCAGCACCAGCGTCGTATCGAGCCGCGTCGACAACTCTTCGCAGCGGCGCTTGTCGTGCTCGACGACCTTTACCGTGTAATCGCGCTCGAGCGCGCGTGCCAGCCTCAGGCCGATGTTGCCGCCGCCGGCGATCATGACCCGGCGCACGGGCTTGTCCTGGCGGCGCAGTTCCTGCATCACCTTGCGGATATTCTGGCTGGCGGCGAGGCAGAACACTTCGTCGCCGGCCTCGACCACCGTCGTGCCCTCGGGTACGATCGGGCGGTCGCCGCGGAAAATCGCGGCGACGCGCACATCCACGCCGGGTATGTGCGTGCGGATGTCCTGCAGCTGGTGACCCACCAGTGTTCCGCCCGGAAACGCGCGCACGGCCACCAGGCTCACGCGGCCATCGGCAAATTCGAGCACCTGCAACGCCTCTGGAAATTGCACCAGCTTGACCAGGTATTCCGTGATCAGTTGCTCCGGGCAAATAGCGTAATCGACGGCAAAGCAGTCCGCTGCGAACAGCTGCGCGTTGGCGAGGTACTGCGGGGCGCGGATGCGCGCGATGCGGGTGGGAACGTTATACAGGTGCGCAGCGATTTTGCAGGCAACAAGGTTGGTCTCGTCGCTTTGAGTTACCGCGATCAGCATGTCGGCGTCGTCGATGCCGGCCTCTTTCAGAACCGGCGGATGCGCCGCGCTGCCGATGACCGTGCGCAGGTCCAGCCGGTCCTGCAACAGGCGCAGGCGCGCACCGTCGACATCCACGACGGTGATGTCATTCGCCTCGGAAACCAGACTTTCTGCGACGCTGGTACCGACCTGACCCGCGCCGAGGATGATAATTTTCAATGTTGCTCCCCTGAATACTGTCAGCGGTGATTTCTGCTGCGCTACGCCGAGGCGGAAACTTGATGGCTGACCGACAGCATTTTATGCTTTTTTGCCGCCGCGCAAAGCAGTAGCCTATTCTTCCTTTTTGCCGGGCGCGATTCCAAGTGCCTTGAGCTTGCGGTAAAGATGAGTGCGTTCCAGGCCGCTCTTCTCGGCCACGCGCGCGATCGACCCGGCCTCGCGCGCCAACAGCTGTTCGAAATAAGCGCGCTCAAATGCTTCGCGCGCCTCGCGCAGCGGCAGCGCCAGCGGTAGAGCGACTTGTGCGTCTGCAGCCGGATGAAACTGCGCCGCCACCCGCTCCACGTCGGCCGCGCCGATTTCCTCCTCCAGCGCGGTGAGCGCCAGGTTCTTCACCGCGCCCTGCAGGTCTTGCAGGTTGTGCGGCCAGTGGAACTGGCGCAGGGCATTGAGCGCGGCGGTGGAAAAATGACGGGGAGGGCAACTCTTGGCCTCGACCAACTGCGCCAGCAAAATGCCGGCAATGTCGGGAATGTCCTCGGCGTGCTCGCGCAGCGCCGGCAGCGGCAGCGACAGCTCGGACAGGCGCGTGAGCAGGCCAGCGTCGAATCCGAGCTCTGCGACGAGGCGCGCCGGCTCCTCGACGGTGAAGGAGACGATGCGCGTTTTGGTTTTTTCCTGTTTGCCCAGGATCAAGGCCAGATTCTTTTGCTGCGCCCGGGTGAGCGCCGCCAGCTCTTCGACGAAAAGCAGGCCACTGGCGGCCTGCGTCAGCAAGTCCTGCGGCGCGTCGGCCAGCGCTGCGCCCGCCACCACCCAGGGTGTATTAGGCTGGTGCAGGTAGCGCGCGAACAGCTCCGGCATGACGCCCGGTTCCCCGCGCAGCAGCACCGGCATCGACATGGTCGCCACCTGCGCGAGGCGCTTGCGCAGTTCGGCCAGCACGGGCGAGCGGCCCAGGCTGAGCAGCGTGAGACCAGCCTGCGGCTGGCCGTCTGCGTGTCGCAGTGCGCGCTTCACCGTGGCCAGCAGCTTTTGCAATGCAATCGGCTTTTCCAGAAAATCGATGGCGCCGATGCGTGTGGCCTCTACCGCGGTTTCGATGGTGCCGTGCCCGGACATCATAACTACCGGCATGGTTAGCTGGCCGTTCGCCGCCCATTCCTTGAGCAGGGTAATGCCGTCTGTATCGGGCATCCAGATGTCGAGCAGTACCAGATCCGGGCGCTCCGCGGCGCGCAGCGCACGCGCACGCGCTGCGTTTTGCGCCAGCTGCACCGTGTGACCCTCGTCGGCGAGGATCTCCGACAGCAGTTCGCGGATGCCGATTTCGTCGTCGACGACCAGAATTTGGGGCACTAACTTGTCCTTGTCGAATCGGCTTGCAGCGGCAGCGTGATGCTGACGCTGGCGCCGTGCCTGGGCAGGTTTTCCACGCTGACTGCGCCATTGTGCTCTTCGATGATCTTCTTCACGATCGCCAGGCCCAGTCCGGTTCCCCGGGGTTTGGTGGTGACATAGGGATCGAACACGCGCGCCATGATGGCCGCGGGAAAGCCGCAGCCATTGTCGCTGATTCTGAGGCAGGCGCGGTTGCCGGCGCGCTCGGTCACGACCTCGATGCGCGGGCCGGCGCTCCCGGCGAGTGCGTCCTGGGCGTTTTGCAGCAGATTGTGTATCACTTGGCGCAATTGCGTCGGGTCGCCCCTAACCTGCGGCAGCCCCGCCTGCAATACGGTCTGCACCAGCGCGCCCGTATGCTCGTACAGGCCGAGCACTTCGGCTACCAGCGCGTTCAGGTCCAGCGCTTGCAGCTGGGGCGCGGGCGTGCGCGCATACTCGCCGAAGTCGTCCACCATCCCCTTCATTGCCGCAACCTGGTTGACGATGGTCGCCGCGGCCCGGTTGAGCGTGGCCGCGTCCTCGGGCGCGAGCTTGTTCTCGAGCTTCGCCAGCAGACGCTCGGCCGAGAGTTGAATCGGCGTGAGCGGATTCTTGATCTCGTGTGCCAGACGCCGCGCCACTTCGCCCCAGGCGGTTGCGCGCTGCGCCTCGATCAGCTTAGTGACGTCGTCGAACACGATCACGTAGCCGCCGCCGCTCGCTCGCGGCAGAACCGAGCCGCGCACCAGCAGCGTGCGCTCGGCCAGCTCCAGCTGCTGTTGCCAGGTATCGGCGCCGTGCCGTTTGAAACCTTCGACGATGGCGTGCGCGAGCGGTTGCAGCCGCGGCCAATCGGCGAGCGACCGGCCTTTGAGGTCTTCGAATGTCTCCTGCAGAATGGCGCCGGCACCGTGATTGACGGTGCCCAGGCGCAACTGTTCATCCAATACCAGCACGCCGGCAGAAAGATTGGCCAGGATGTTTTCCAGATAAGCCTTGGCGGTTTCCAGCTCGGCGCGGTGCGATTCGGCGGCCGTGCGCGCATCGTCCAACTGCTCGGTCATGCTGTTGAACGATTGGGTGAGGATGCCCAGCTCGTCGCTGCTGGTGACTTGCGCGCGACGGCTGTAGTCGCCGCGCGCCACCGCCTGGGTGCCCGCGGCAAGCAGCGCCAGGGGTTCCGACAGGCGCGACGAGAGCAGGAAGGCGAGCGCGGTGGCGGAGAACAGCGTCAGCAACAGCGTCAGGGTGAGCGTGAGAATATAGATTTCCTTCAGGCCCTGGCGCGACAGCGACAGCTCCTTGTAGTCGCGGTATACCTCTTGCACCGCCTCCGCGTCGTGCGCCAGCGCCGGCGGCACCGGTTGCACCAGCTGCAGCAGACGCTCGTCCTCGGCGATGCTGAGGGCGGCCACCGGAACCAGCACGCGCAGGCTCAAGCTCTTGTCGGGCTCGCTCTCGATCGCGGAATAACTGCGCGCCTGCCGCGCCTGGCGCTGGATGATGGCGCTGGGCATGTACGGCAGGAGATTGCCCACGCCTTTGCTGGCGCTGGCGATGACGTCGCCGCCTGAGGACAACAGCAGCGCATTGTCGACGCCCGCCTGTTCGCGCAGCTGGTCCAGCAGCACCACCTGCTGCGCCGCGGTCTTGTCGGACAGCGCGAGCGCCATGCGCTCTGCCTTGTCGTGCAGTTCCGTCAGCAGCATATCGAGCGCGGTGCGGCCGAGGTTGAGCCCGCCCTCGAGCGCGTTATCGACGCGCACGTCGAACCAGGATTCGATGCTTTTTGCCATGAACTGCACCGATACCACATAGACGAGACCGCCGGGCACGATGACCATAGGTAGAAACATGAGCACAAAGCGCAGCGTCAATCGCGAGCCGAACACGCGCTTGCGCAGCTTGCTCGTGAGCACCCACAATTGATAGCCGATCAACGCCAGCAGCGCGGCGGCCAGCGCCACGTTCAGGCCGAGCAACAGCGCATAATTGTGCGAGAACAACTCGGTGTTGCCGCTCGCCGCCGCCAGCAGGAACAGCAGAATCGCGCCCAGCGCCACGCTGAAGATGAGCACATATTTCATTGCGGCGTCTTCTCCGTCACCGGCGCCTTGACCCGGAACGGCCAGTGCTGCCATTCGGAGGTCAAATTCCATTCTCGGTTGGTGAGCGCATCCAGCTGGAACGGCTTGGGCAGCTGCGTCACGTCCAGGCGCATGCGCAGCCCAGCCTGGTATTCGGTGCCGGCGTTCAGTTCAGCGCGCTTCAGCACCTCCCAGGAACGCACCCGGGACAGCACGCGCAGCGCCTCCGGCAGAGTGGAAAAGGCCTGGTACAGGGCGCCGCTCGAAACGCGGTATTGGCGCGTGAGCGCGTGGTAGGACAGGCGCAACATCAACTGCCGGCTGACGGAACGTTCGTCGAACCAGTACCAGCGTTTGCGCGTGAGTTCGAAATCAACCTCGAAATACACTGGGACGCCGTTGTTGATGGCGTCCTCGAGCCGCGGGGTCAGGCTAATTTCAAAGTCGGCATCGAGAGCGTAGCCTGCGTCGTTGCCTTCGAGAGAAATATGGGTGATTTCAATGTTCTGGGCGCGTGCCGGTGCGGACCAGCCTAGCACCAGCGCCAGCAGCAGCGACACGAGCAGCCGCAGGCTCATATTCTAGAACCCACGGCAAAATGTATTTTGCCGCGGGCTGATCCAGAGGAACACGAGGGAAGATCTCCCGATATTTACTGACGGACGTCTAAATTTTTTCCAGCAGGGCATAGAAAAAACCGTCGTGCCGCGCATCGGGCAGGAGTTGTCCGTCCTCCGGTTCCGCCAGCGGCAGGTGGCGGGCGTCGCCGCAGCGCGCCAGGAAGGACGCGACCGTCTGTGCGTTTTCCTGCGGGAACACCGAGCACGTCGCATACAACAATTTACCACCCGGCGCCAGGAGTTGCCACAGTGCGTCCAGCATTCGGCCCTGGGTTGCCGCGAGCCGCTGGATGTCGCCGTCGCGGCGCAGCCATTTGATGTCGGGGTGGCGCTTGACCACGCCGGATGCGGTGCAGGGGGCGTCGAGCAGGATGCGTTCGAACAGTCCGCCGTCGGACCAGCCGGCGGGGGAGGCGCAGTCGCCGCAGACGACCCGCGCCGAAAAGCCGAGGCGTGCCAGGTTGTCGCTGATGCGCGGCACGCGCGTCGGGTCGCTGTCCAGTGCGGTGAGACTGCAATCGGCAAGTTCCAGGATGTGGCCCGCTTTGCCGCCAGGCGCGGCGCAGGCGTCGAGCACGCGCATGCCGGGTCGTACGTCGAGCAGCGGCGCGGCGAGTTGGGCGCCGGCGTCCTGTACCGACACCTCTCCGGCAGCGAAACCCGGAATCGACTCGATCCGCAGCGGGCGTTCAAGCAGGATCGCGTGCGCGCCGAGGCGCTCGCCGACGAGGCCGCGCTCGCCCAGCCTGGCCAGATACTGCTCGGCCGTGAGGCGGCGCCGGTTGACGCGCAAGCTCATCGGCGGGTGCAGGTTGCCGGCGTTCAGAATCGACTCCCACTGCTGCGGCCAGGCGGTGCGCACGCGGTCTATCCACCACTGCGGGTAGGAATAATGCGCGGTTTCGGAGTTGCAGCGTGCGACCAGCGCGTCCGCCTCACGCAGATAGTTGCGCAGCACGGCGTTGGCCAAGCCTTTGGCCGCGGGCTCGATGCGCGATACCGCGCGCACCGCCTGATCCACGGTGGTATGGCTGGTCCGCGGCCGCGCGCGCAACTGGTAAAGCGCGGCGAGCAGGACAGCGTGTACGGCCGGTTTGACCGGCTTGCGCAGCAACTCAGCCAGGAGGGCGTCCAGAAGGCCGAGGTTGCGCAAGGCGCCGTAGGCCAGGTCCTGCACGGCAGCGCCCAGGCTCGAGCCTGCCTCCAGCCCGGACAGCGCCTCGGGCAGACTGCGACCGGCGCGTACCTGTGCAATCGCTTCTGCGGCGGCGTGCAGTGCTAGCTCTAGGTTGGCTGATCTGGACAAGGAGGCAGGCGCCGCCGCAGTCGTCGGGATTGCGGTGGCGCAGTGGTGATAGACGAGTCCAGCATGCTACACCGGGAACGGGGCGCAGAGAACAGGTTTTGCGATTCAGGTCATCGCGCGCGCAAGCGAGCAAGCTCCATTACGCCATCGCTCGCAAGCGAGCGATGCGCTTCTCGGTTGCAGGGTGGGTGCTGAACAGGCTTTGCATGCCTGAGCCTGAGAGCGGGTTGATGATCATCATCTGCGCCGTCGCCGGATGCTCTTCGGCCGCCTTCAACGGCAGGCCCTTGTAGCGCTCCATTTTCTCCAGCGCATCGGCGAGCGCGCCGGGGTCGCCCGAGGTTTCGGCACCGCCGCGGTCGGCTTCGAATTCGCGCGCGCGCGAGATCGCCATCTGGATCAGCATCGCCGCAATCGGCGCGAGGATCATCACGATCAGCCCCACGAACGGGTTGGAGCGTTCGCCGCCGCCGCGTCCGCCGAACAGGAAGCCGAACTGGGCGACAGCGGCGATCGCTCCGGCTACGGTGGCGGCAATGGTGGAAGTGAGGATGTCGCGGTGCTTTACGTGCGCGAGCTCGTGTGCCATCACGCCGCGCAACTCGCGCGCCGACAGCAGCTGTAGGATACCGGTGGTCGCAGCCACCGCCGCGTGCTCGGGGTCGCGGCCGGTGGCGAAAGCATTGGGCTGGGCTTCGTCTATCAGATAGACGCGCGGCATCGGCAGCCCGGCGCTCTGCGCCAGTTCCTGCACCAGGCCGTAGAACTGCGGCGCGCTCGCCGCGTCGATCTCCCGCGCCTTGTACATGCGCAGCACCATGGCGTCGGAGAACCAATAGGCGAAGACGTTCATCGCGCCGCCGAGCGCGAGCGCCAGGAGCATCCCATTGACACCACCGAACGCGGCGCCGACCAGGCCGAACAGCGCTACGATGCCGGCCATCAGGATGGAGGTCTTTAGCCAGTTTCCGAACATTTTTCGGCTACCTTTAACGGTTGTTTCGCGGCTTGCGGGCGGCGCAGAACGGGCAAATAAGGTCGCTCGCTCCCGTGCCTGCGGCGGCTATCGCAAATTGTTCTTGCAACGTTGAATTAGATGGGGGTTTTCGCGGAAAACTCAAGCCGCTCTCCCATCGCGAGCGGGAAACCGGCGAGGAACTGCGCCGCGGCCAGCCGTTTGCCGCCGGCGCGCTGCAGCTCCTGGATCCGCAGCGCGCCGCTGCCGCAGGCGACGATGATGCCTTCCGGGCCGGCTTCCAGTATGGTCCCCGGCGCGCCTTGCGCCGCGCTAGTGCCGGCGCGCCAGATTTTGAACACGGTGTTTCTTGTCGTTGTGGACGCTCCAGGCTGCGGATTGAACGCGCGTATCTTGCGTTCAATCGTCTGCGCGGTTTCGCGCCAGTCGATCTCGGCTTCCGATTTGGTAATCTTGGCTGCATAGCTCGCGCGCGCATCCTCCTGCGGCCGGGCGCGGAATTCGCCGCGCTCGAGGCCCGCGAGAACACTCACGATCAGACGCGCGCCGAGTTCGGCCAGCTTGTCATGCAGGGTGGCGCTGGTGTCGTCGCCCGCAATCGGGATGGCCTCGGCGGCAAGTATCGGGCCGGTATCCAGCCCCCGATCCATCTGCATAATGGAGATTCCGGTGCGCGCGTCGCCGGCGAGGATGGCGCGCTGGATCGGTGCGGCGCCGCGCCAGCGCGGCAACAGCGAAGCGTGGATATTGACAGCGCCGAGGCGCGCTGTGGCGAGCACCGGTTCGGGCAGGATCAGGCCATAGGCGGCGACCACCATGAGGTCTGCGCCCAGCGCGCGCAGACGCTGTTGTGCCTGCGCGTCCTTCAAGCCCGCGGGCTGATAAACCTCGAGGCCGCGCTCCTCGGCCAGCGCCTTGACCGCACCGGTTGCGAGCTTAAGCCCGCGGCCTGCCGGTCGGTCGGGTTGAGCGAGGACCAGAACGATTTCGTGTCCGGCGTCGTGCAGCGCCGACAGGGCGCGCGCGGCGAACGCGGGGGTACCGGCGAAGATGAGGCGCATCCGCTGGTGCGGGGCGATCAGGCGCTCTGGCGCAGTTGTTTTTGCATCTTCGCCCGGATGCGGGTTTGTTTCAGGCGCGACAGGTATTCGACGAACACCCGGCCCTTCAGGTGGTCCATCTCGTGCTGGATGCATACCGCAAGCAGGCCGTCGGCCTCCATGGTGAAACTCTGGCCGTCGAGTCCGAGCGCGCGCACGACGATATGGTCGGCGCGCGCGACCTTTTCGTAGATGCCCGGTACCGACAGACAACCCTCCTCGCAATCGGATTCGCCGGTGGCGGCAAGGATCTCGGGATTGATCAGCACCAGTAGCCGATCGCGGGTTTCCGACGCGTCAATGACGATTACCTGCTTGTGCACGTCCACCTGGGTGGCCGCCAGGCCGACGCCGGGCGCGGCGTACATGGTTTCGGCCATGTCGGCGACCAGACTGCGGATGCCCTCATTTACCTCCGCTACCGGCGCTGCGGTCTTGTGCAAACGCGGATCGGGGTAACGCAGGATATGTAGGCGAGACATAATAACTTGCTAATTGAACGGATTAGGTGCTAAATTTAATGAAGTCTATAAAAAGCGTGCTAGACTTTATATGATTCAGCCCTCTACTAGATAGGTTCGAGGCCTCTATGCGCAAGTCTATCATATTCGCACTATTCGCCGCGGCGTTGACGGCTACCCCCCTAATGGCGAAACAGCAAACGCGCGCCGTGTTGCAGGACCATGCGCCGGCTCGCTATGTCGTCGTTAAAGGCGACACTTTATGGTCTATTGCCGCAAAGTTTCTCAAGGATCCGTGGCGCTGGCCGGAGGTGTGGAGAATGAACCGGGAGCAGATCAAGAACCCCCACTTGATCTATCCGGGAGACGTCATCGTGCTCGACCGCTCCGGGCCGCAACCGGAACTCAAAATCGAAATGGGCCGCACGGTGAAGTTGTCGCCGCGCATACGCTCGGAGGACCTCGGCAAGCAGCCTATTCCGAGCATACCGCCCAAGGTCATCGAACCTTTCCTGACGCGGCCGCTGGTGATTGAGGCCGACGGTCTCGACAATGCGCCGCGAATCATTGCCGCGCAGGCGGACCGTGTTTATCTGGGCTCGAACGATGTAGCCTATGTCAGCGGCATCAAGGACGCAAAGCTTGACAGCCGGTGGCATATCTATCATCCGGGCAAACCGCTAATCGATCCCGAGAGCGGGAAGACGCTGGGCTACGAAGCGGTGTACCTCGGCGACGGCAGGGTGACCAGGACGGGCGACCCTGCAACCATACTGATTTCCGGCGCGCGGCAGGAAATCGGCAAGGGCGACCGGCTGGTTGCAGCCGGGCCGATCACGTTCAAAAGCTACGTGCCGCATGCGCCGACCATGCTGATTCGAGGCCGCATCATCGCCGACAGTGGCGGCCTGGGCGAAACCGGTCCGCAGAACGTGATCACAATCAACAAGGGCAGGCGCGATGGACTCGAACTCGGCGATGTGCTCGCCCTGCTGCGCTTGGGGCGCACCGTCGAGGACAGAACGCCCAGCCGCAAATGGTTCCGCGCCGACAAGGTCGAGACCACCAAGCTGCCGGACGAGCGCTACGGCCTGGTTTTCGTATTCCGCACCTTCGACCGGGTTTCCTTCGCACTGGTGATGTCGGCGAGCCGGCCGGTGCAGGTCGACGACGTGGTGACCACGCCCTGAAGCGGAAAAGGTGGAACCACGCAAAGTGCCTCCGGCGGAGGAAAAGCCCTTATCTCACGAACAAGGGGGGGTGCACCCCCCCTTGTAAATCCCCCTGCGGATGCATGCACGCTATGTCTGTCAGCCCGTGATTGATAAGAAACCAAGAAATTTGGCGTTGCGGCGGAATAGGTGTGGAGCGGCTCCAGCATCTGCAGCCCACCCGCAATACGATGCAGCGCGACGCTGAACTCGCTGCGTGGGTCAAGCTCAGCCTGACGCCCGGGCTGGGCGGCCAAAGCCTGAGGAAACTGCTGAGTAGCTTCGGCCTGCCGCAGCAGGTGTTGGCCGCAGGCCGAAGTGCGCTCGCCGGCATCGTTTCCGCAGAAATCGCCGCTCGCATTCTGTCCGACCTGGATTCGGCTGCTGTCGACGCGGCCCTTGAGTGGGCGGCAGTCGAGGGCCATGCCGTTCTCACACTTGCCGACAGCGATTATCCGCAGTCGCTGCTTGAGACCCCTGATCCGCCGGCACTGCTGTATTTGCGCGGCCGGCGCGAGCTGCTCGGACAACCGGGCTTAGCCGTGGTCGGCAGCCGCAATGCCACGCCGCAGGGGGTAAGCAACGCAGAGCAGTTTGCGCGCGCTTTCAGTCGCGCCGGCCTCACCATCGTCAGCGGCCTGGCGCTGGGTATAGACGCCGCAGCCCACCGCGGCGGTCTGGACGGGGCGGGCGCGACCATTGCCGTGCTCGGCACCGGCGCCGACATCCTCTATCCGCAACGCAATCGCGCGTTGGGCGAACGCGTCGCGCGCGAGGGACTGATTGTCAGCGAGTTCCCGCTGGGCACGCCACCACACGGCAGTAATTTTCCGCGCCGCAACCGCGTGATCTCGGGCTTGGCGCGCGGCTGCCTGGTGGTGGAAGCGGCGCTCGCTTCGGGCTCGCTTATCACCGCGCGCCTGGCCGCAGAGCAGGGGCGCGAGGTGTTCGCGATTCCGGGATCAATCCATTCACCGCATTCCAAGGGTTGCCACGCGCTGATCAAGCAAGGCGCAAAGTTGGTGGAAAGCGCGCAGGACCTGCTGCAGGAACTGGGCGTTGAAGCGCTGGTCGCAGGGTCTGACACCGTGGCCGCGCCAGCTGCCGGTCTGCTCGCGCACCTGGGCTATGATGCATGTGACATAGACACGTTGTGCGGGAGAAGCGGCTTGACGGCGGACGCGGTATCGGCCATGCTGTTGCAACTCGAGCTAGACGGAAAGGTCGCGGGCCTGCCCGGCGGGCTATACCAGAGAACTTCCTGAGAGGCCGTCCAGAAGAATGTTCGACATACTCGTCTACCTGTTCGAAAACTATTACCAGTCCGACCTCCACCCCGATCAAGATGCGCTGGCGCGCAAATTGAGTGCCGCCGGCTTCGAGCACGACGACATCAGCGACGCGCTTTCCTGGCTGCAAGGGCTTTCCGCACCAGAGGCAGGGACGCTTGCCGCTTCGCTTGCGCAAAGCACCGCGTTTCGCGGCTACGCCGAAGCGGAGGCGACCAAGCTGGGCGTAGAGGGTCGCGGTTTCATCGCTTTTCTGGAGGGCGCGAAAGTACTCACGCCGCTGTTGCGGGAGATCATCATCGAGCGCGCCATGGCGCTGTCGGAGGACAACGTCAGCATCGAGAAGCTGAAGGTGATCGTGCTCATGGTCCTGTGGAGCCAGCAGCACTCGATCGATTCGCTCATTCTGGAAGAACTGCTCGCCGATCGCGCGCAATTGCTCATGCATTAGATCTGTCGGCGCCGATTAAGTCGCTGTTTCGCTGAACTTTGTCACGGCGCATTGTCGCCCCTCCTTGCTTCGCGCTCTGGTTTGCACTTATCATGCTGCCGCTTGCCGCAATGCGCGGGTCAATGTTGATTGCGTCTGCGCGCGCAAGTCCGACCATACTATGCTATGAGCAAAAAACACACCCTTGTCGAACAGTCTTCCATTGCGAACGACATTGCGCGCGGCCGAAATTACGAGCACGCGCTCGGGCGCTGACCGAATTCCATGACCAAGAAACTCATCATTGCCGAGAAACCCTCTGTTGCAAACGACGTTGCGCGCGCATTGGGCGGCTTCACCCGGCACGGCGATTATTTCGAGAGCGAGGAGTACGTACTGTCCTCGGCGATCGGCCATCTGCTCGAACTCGTGGCGCCGGAAGGCGTGGAGGTCAAGCGTGGCAAGTGGTCGTTCGCGAATCTGCCGGTGATCCCGCCGCATTTCGACGTCAAGCCGATAGAGCGCACCGAGGACCGGCTCAAGCTGCTGCTGAAGCTGCTCAAGCGCAAAGACGTCACCGGCGTGATCAACGCCTGTGACGCCGGGCGCGAGGGCGAACTGATCTTTCGCTACATCATGCAGCATGCCGGCAACAAGAAGCCGATCCAGCGACTGTGGCTGCAATCGATGACCCAGGGTGCGATCCGCGACGGCTTTGAAGCCCTGCGCACGGACAAATCCATGCTGCCGCTGGCCGATGCCGCAGTGTGCCGTTCCGAGTCCGACTGGCTGGTCGGCATCAACGGCACGCGCGCCATGACCGCGTTCAATTCCAAGGAGGGCGGTTTCTACAAGACCACCGTGGGCCGGGTGCAGACGCCGACGCTGGCCATCCTGGTCGAGCGCGAGGACCGCATCCGCAAATTCCAGTCGCGCGACTACTGGGAAGTGCATGCGCGCTTCGCCGCAGCGGCAGGGGCCTACAGCGGGCGCTGGTTCGACGAGAAGTTCGCCAAGGCGGCGAAGGACGAGGACGCCGAAGCCAAGCCCGAGCGCTTGTGGGATGCGGCGCGGGCAGAGGCTTTGCGCCAGAAATGCGAGGGCAAGCCGGGCATTGCCACCGAAGAGGCCAAGCCCACCAGCCAGATATCGCCGCTGTTGTTCGACTTGACCAGCCTGCAACGCGAAGCCAACGGGCGCTTTGGCTTTTCCGCGCGCGCTACGCTGTCGCTGGCGCAGGCGCTGTATGAGAAGCACAAGGTGCTGACCTACCCGCGTACCGATGCGCGTGCGCTGCCCGAAGATTATCTGCCCACTGTCAAGTCGACCATGGAGATGCTCGCCGGCAAAGCCCGCGGCAAGGACAAGAGCGAGGGCGTCGCGGCCTACGCGCCGTTTGCGCGCCAGGTGCTGAAGGAAGGTTGGGTCAAGCCGAGCAAGCGAATTTTCGACAACAGCAAAATTTCCGACCATTTCGCCATCATCCCCACGCTGCAGACGCCGGGCAATCTGTCCGATGCCGAAGCCAAGCTCTACGACCTGGTGGTGAAACGCTTCCTCGCGGTGTTCTTCCCCGCAGCCGAATTCCTCGTCACCACGCGCATCACGCGCGTCGAGGGCGAGCCGTTCCGCAGCGAGGGCCGGGTGATGGTGAAACCGGGCTGGCTCGCGATCTATGGTCGTGACACTGAAAAAGACGATGCGCTGATGGTTGCGATCGAGGACGGCGAGAAGGTGAAGACCACCGAGGTAGAGGTCAAGGCCAACCAGACCAGACCGCCGGCGCGCTTTTCCGAGGCGACGCTGCTCTCTGCGATGGAGGGTGCCGGTAAACTGGTCGAGGACGAGGAATTGCGCGCAGCGATGAGCGCGAAGGGCCTGGGCACGCCGGCGACCCGCGCCGCGGTGATCGAGGGCCTCATTTTCGAGGATTACGTGCATCGCAACGGGCGCGAACTCGTGCCCACGCCCAAGGCGTTTTCGCTCATGTTCGCGCTCGGGCAGTTCGGCATCACCGAGCTCACCTCGCCCGAACTCACCGGCGACTGGGAATTCAAACTGAAGCAGATGGAGCGCGGCGAGCTTGGTCGCGCCGAGTTCATGGACCATATCGTCGAGTCCACGCGCGAACTGGTTTCCGCAATCAAGAACGGCGACATTCCCGATACCGCATTCCGAACGCTCAAAGCACCATGCCCGAAATGCGGCGGCACGGTGCAGGAGAACTACCGTAAATTCCAGTGCCAGGCCTGCGATTTCAATATCTGGAAAGTAGTCTCCAGCCGCGAGTTCGCGCCCGAGGAGATCGAGGAATTGATCGCCAAGCACAGCGTTGGCCCGCTGCAGGGCTTTCGTAGCCGCATGGGCAAACCCTTCGCTGCGGTGGTGCGGCTGTCGCCCGAATTCAAGGCGGAATTCGATTTCGGGCAGAGCAACAGCGACGAAGAGGTACCGGATTTCTCCGGCCTGGAGCCGCTCGGGGCTTGTCCCAAGTGCAAAGCGCGGGTGTTCGAACAGCCGATGGCCTATGTGTGTGAGAAAAGCCTGGGCCCGGAAAAGAGCTGCGACTTCCGTTCCGGCCGCATCATCCTGCAGCGGCCGATCGAGCGCGAGCAGATGCAGAAACTGCTGGCAACCGGCAGAACCGATCTGCTGCATCGCTTTATTTCCAAGAAAGGCCGGCCGTTCTCGGCTTTCCTGGTGCGCGGCGCCGACGGCAAGGTCGGCTTCGAGTTCGCGCCGCGCGCCGCCAAGCCGGGCGCAGCTAAGCCGGCGGCGGCCGACGCCAAGCCGGAGCAGGCCAAGGCCAGCGTCGTCAAGCCCGCCGCGAAAACCGCTGCGAAAGCAACGGCCAAAACTGCCGTCAAAACTGCTGCCAAAACCGCCGCCAAAACGGCCAAGCCACGCAAGCGCAGCTAGCGTCCCGAATCGCTAATTCGCTGAAGAAAAGACGTCGAGAATCGACGCCATACGGCGTTGCAAATGCTCGCAAGGTGTCCAAGCTTGCTGCGCTTTGCGCCTTGTCTGGCGCCGATTTCGCCGCTTTTCTATTGCAGCCTTTGTCGCCTTGCGGGATATTCGCTCACCGAACTAACGATTCGGGACACTAGCGCTCGCCTGCTTGTGCGCCGGCGTCGCCCTGGACGGGCTTGGGGCCGCGCATGCTGCCCGCCACGATCCTGTATTCGAACAGGCGGCATTCCAGCGCGCCGTTGAACAGGGGCGTGCGTTTGGACACCTGCAGCTTGATCAGTTTCGGCAGATTCATGTCGGCACTCAAAATGTAGCAGTTCCAGCCGGCGAATTTCTGTTTCAACGCATCACCGAATTTTGGGTAGAACTCGGCCAGATCCTGTTGGGCGCCCATGCGCTCGCCGTAGGGCGGGTTGGTGACCAGTACGCCGGTCGCGGCCGGCGCAGAAATCTCCAGCACATTCGCCTGTTTCAGCTGCACTGCCTCCTCCAGCCCCGCCGCGCGCAGGTTCGCCTGCGCCAGCTTGAGCGTGTCGCCGTACAGATCGCTGCCGTAGATCGGCAAGGAAGTCAGCGGCTTGCGCCGCGCCTCGGATTCGGCGCGTAGCGCCTGCCACAGCGCCGCGTCGAAATTTCTCAGCTTTTCGAAGCCAAAGCTGCGCGCACCGCCCGGCGCGATATCGAGCGCGATTTGCGCCGCTTCGACGAGGAAAGTGCCGCCGCCGCACATCGGATCGAGTAGCGCCGTTCCAGCTTGCCATCCGCTCAGACTGAGTATGCCGGCGGCGAGGTTTTCCTTCAGCGGCGCCTCGCCTTGGGCGGCGCGCGCGCCGCGCTTGAACAGCGGTTCGCCCGAAGTGTCGAGGTAGAGCGTGAATTGCGTGGCATCGAGGAAGGCGTGGATGCGCACCTCGGGCGCGCGCGTGTCGACGTTCGGGCGGCTGCCGACGACGCTCCTGAAGCGGTCGCATACCGCATCCTTGATGCGCAGCGTGAGAAAGTCCAGACTCTTGAGCGGGCAGCGCTGCGCGGTGAGGTAGACGCGGATGCTGCGCGCTACGTCGAAACGCTGCGGCCAGTCGAATTCGTAGGCCGCGCGATAGACGTCCTCTTCGCTGCGATACGGTACGGTGAACAGGCGCAGCAGCACGCGCGTGGCGATGCGGCTCTCCAGATTCACGCGGTAGACGACGCGCGCGTCGCCTTCAAAGGCGACACCGCCTGCGACCGCCTGCACCCCAGTCGCGCCGAGCCCGACGAGCTCGGCCGCGAGCGGATTTTCCAGTCCGCGCGGACAGGGTGTGAACAGCTTGGCGTTGGATGGCGGACTCATGGGAAATCGGCGATGATCGATCGAAGCTCGAATACCAAAGTAACATAAAACCGACTGAGAGAATGTACGGCATGGCCGGAAGCTCGCGCGCATCGCCGGGCCCGGAAGCAGGAGCGCGAACGGCACCCACTTAAACTTCCTAAACCGGACTAGCCGGAACTAAGCAAAGTGCCCTCGGCGGGGGAAAACCCTTATCCGACGAACAAGGGGGGATGCATCCCCCCTTGTTTATCCCCCCGCGCACGCGTCATCGCCATTTATCAAAATCTTTGCCATTTCCGTCAACTCTTGACTGATAAGAGATTAACGACATGAGAGTGCCCCGCTCCCCCCTCTCCTTATGTCCCCTGATTCGGGGGCCGTTTCGGCAATTTTTAACGATCTCGTCGTGCGATCGGCCCGGGAGCGGCTAATATGCGCTTAAGTCCAGCATAAAAAATCCGATGAACAAACACCAGGCAGTCATGCTGATCGTTGCCGCAATCAATTTGCTGCTGATGCTCCTGTTTCCGCCGTACGACTACCATAGCTACGCCCAGTACAACGCGCCCACCTTCGGCGGCTTCCTGTTCGCGTTTGCTGACCACCCCAATCGCGTGCTCAACGATAATTTCTTTTCTATCGAAATATTCATCGTGCTGATCAATACCGCGATCGCCTGGCTGTTGCTGCATCCGCGGGCGCGTCTACGCCGCCGCCTGGACCGGCAGAACCTGGTGCTCATGGGGGTGGCCTTGAACCTGCTGTTGGCACTGCTGTTCCCGCCGTTCCAGGATCATTACGCGGCGTCCACGGCGGTACTGCCTACGTTTGACGGCTTCTATTTTGTGTTCGGGGACAATTCAATGCGCGTAGTTGTCGCAGCCATGCTTTGGATTGAGGTCATTTTTGTTTTGGTCAACGGCGCCATGCTGTGGCTATTGCTCCGCCGGTCGTCGCCGCAGGAAATGACTGCGGCCGAGCGTTTTGCGCAATCGGCGGAGCTTCTGGGCGCAAGCAGGCGCAGAAAACCCTAAGCGCCCCTTTTTAGATACTCTGCTAGGCCGCGAGCTCCGCGGCGCTTTGCACCTTGGCGTAGAGGCCAGCGAGCGCCGCAAGAAAAGCCGCGTGCACCTGTGCTGCGGGCACGCGCTGCTCGCCGAACGCCAAGGCGCGGGTGGCGCAGGCGTCGTGCGCGAGGCTGCAGGAAAAGCCCAGATCGAATGCGGCGCGCGTGGTCGCGTCCACGCACATGTGAGTCATCATGCCGGCGATGACCAAATGATCGACATCCAGCGCGCGCAGGTGTTCCAGGAGCGCAGTGGCGCGAAAGCTGTTGGGGAAATGTTTTTGGATCACCGTTTCGCTGGCGCGCGGTGCAACATTGGTGTGAATCTTCACGCCCCCGGTGTCGGGCAGGAAAAAGCTCGCGCCCGGCCGGTTGGAAACATGCTGGACGTGCACCAGTGGCAGCCCCTTCGCGCGAAAACTCTCGAGCAGCTTCGCCGCCTGCAGGCTCGCCTCGGGGCTGCCTTCCAACTCCATCTTGCCGCCGGGAAAGTAGTCGTTCTGGATATCAATGATAACGAGGGCTGGTTTCATGTGCGTGCTCCGGGTTGGGTGTTGATTGTGTTCATGCGGCATGGCTGCGCGCGGTGAAGCCGGCGGCGCGCAGCGCGCGAATAATCTCCTCCACGTGCTCGCGGCTGCGCGTCTGCAGCACGAAATCGACCTCGGCCGTCTGCAGCGGCAGGTTGGTGAAAGCGCGCTGGTGGTGTACTTCCTCGATATTGGCATTGACCTGCGCGAGACAGGCGGTGACCGTCGCGAGCGCGCCGGGCAGGTCGCGTAACTCCACCGTGAGCCGGGTGAGACGGCCGGCGCGTACCATGCCGCGTTCGATGATCACCGACAGCATTAGCGGGTCGATATTGCCGCCGGAGAGCACAATACCCGTGCGTTTGCCGTGGAAGTGCTCAGGATGGGCGAGCAGGGCGGCAAGACCGGCCGCGCCGGCGCCCTCGACCACCGTCTTTTCTATTTCCAGCAGCAGCACGATGGCATGCTCGATCTCGCCCTCGCCTACGAGCAGCACGCCGCGCGCGAGTTCGCGCACGATGGGCAGGGTGAGCGCGCCGGGCTGCTTGACGGCGATCCCTTCGGCGATGGTATTGGCGGCGAAGCGGGGCGTCTCGCCGCGCAGCGCGCAATGCATGGACGGAAAGTTCTCGCTCTCCACGCCGTATAGCTCGATTTCCGGTTTGACTGCCTTGGCCGCGACCGCCATGCCGGCGATCAGCCCGCCCCCGCCTACGGGCACGACCAGGATCTCCAGTTGCGGCTCGCGCGCGAGCATTTCCAGGGCCACCGTGCCCTGCCCGCTGATAACGCGCTCGTCGTCGTAGGGGTGCACCAGCGTCAGCCCGCGTTCGTCGACGAGCGCTAGACCCTGCGCCTTGGCTTCATCGAAATTGTCGCCGGCGAGGATCACTTCGGCGCCGAAGGCGCGCGTATGCTCCACCTTCACATGCGGCGTGTGGCGCGGCATGACGATCACGGCGTGCAGGCCCAGGCGCTTCGCATGATAGGCCACGCCCTGCGCGTGATTGCCCGCGGACACGGCGAGCACGCCGGCTGCGCGCTCCGCGCTCGCGAGCGAGAGCAGCTTCACCAGCGCGCCGCGTTCCTTGAACGAAGCGGTGAACTGCAGGTTTTCGAACTTGAGATACACCTCGGCGCCGGTGATTTCCGACAGCGTGCGCGAGTACAGACAGGGCGTGTCGACCACATTGCCCGCGAGCAAAGCGGCGGCGTTGCGTATCGATTTTGCGGTGACGCTCATGGCGTTTGCAGCTTCAACGCTGCCACGAACCCTTGACGATGTTCTTTATGAGATGCAGCCGCCGGTGAAAAAAATGGTCTGCGCCCGGCACCACGACCACCGGCAACTCCTGCGGCCGCGCCCAGGCGAGCACGTTGGCGAGCGGCACCGTCTCGTCCAGCTCGCCGTGAATGATGATGCTATCCGCCGGGACCGGTTCGGACGTGTAGCTGCGACCGCCGCTGACGAAACCTGCGGCCACGCCCACCAGTGCCATGCGCTCGGGTTGAACGCGGCGCGCCACCAGCGTCTGCACGTAGGCGCCGAAGGAGAAGCCCGCCAGCACCGGCGCCCCCGCGTGAAAGCGCGCGCGCGCGTAATCGATGACGGCGAGCAGGTCCTCGGTTTCGCCGCGCCCCTGGTCGTGCTCGCCCGCGCTCGCGCCCACGCCGCGGAAGTTGGGCCGCAGCGCGACATAGCCGAGCTCGACGAAAGTCTTGGCCAGGGTCTGCGCCACTTTGTTGTCGAGGCTGCCGCCGAACAGCGGGTGCGGGTGCGCGACCAGCGCCACGCCCCTCGGGGCGTCGTGAAACCTGTCGCGGCTTTCGCCGCCCGCGGGCAGGTCGATAATGCATTCAATCTCGCCCGCCGCGCCTTCGAGCAGCAAGCGCTCTTTCGCCGCCCGCGTCATATTTTCAGGCGCTCGACTACGCGTCCATTGCGCAGGTGTTCCTCGATGATCTCGTCGATATCGTGCTCATCGATATAGGTGTACCAGGTCTCCTCCGGGTAGACGACGATGCAGGGCCCTTCCTCGCAGCGGTCCAGGCAGCCCGCTTGGTTGACGCGCACCCCGCCTTTGCCGGCGATATCCAGTTCCTTCACGCGCTGCTTGGCGTAGTCGCGCAGCCTGCTCGCGCCCTTGTCGTTGCAGCAGACGCGTTCGCCGTCACGCTGGTTGCAGCAAAAGAAAACGTGGTGGGTGTAATAGCTCATGTAGGATAGGCTCAAGAGAATCGTCGTTGAGGGGCAGGCAGTTGGCCGGAATGCCCCCGACGAAGGCAAATTATAGCCGGTCGGCGCCGCCCGAACCTGCTCCGGCCGAGCGCGGCGCGAGCAGCAACAGATAAAACAAGGTGGCGAACGGCCAGACGAGCGAGACCAGATGCGTTACCCCGTTGAAGTTGAGAAAGTAGCCTTGCGGCCAGAACTGCAGGGTGTCGACGAAATAGGGGTTCTCGGGTGCGAGGTTGACCAGCACGGTCGCGGCCATCAGCAGCAAGCCCGCGAGCGCCATGCGTGCCGCGCGCGGCAGCGCCAGCACCAGCATCAGGGCCAGGGCGCCGGCTACCAGGCCGAGCAGTGCACCCGGCGTGAGCCAGGCGAACACGGTCTGCGCCTTGAGCAATTCGCCCACCGCGACAGTCTTCAGCGCCAGCGCGGCCGCGAGCAGCCCCAGCAACAGGCCGCGCAGCGGCCGTTCGTCTTGCGCCAGGCATGACAGGAACAGGCCGATCGCGACCATGTTGCAGGCCGTGACCGCCGCCTCCATCTGGATGAACACTTCGACCGGATGCAGCACGGCCGGCACTTCCGCGAACAGGCCGCGCAGATCGCCGTTGCCGAACAGCAGGGTCGCCGGGTTGAGTTGGGTGAACAGCCACAGCCCGAGCAACACCAGACCCAGGTCGTACTGGTGGCCGTCGAGCACCCAACGATGGCGCAGTTCGTGCATTTTTCCGCGGCCGAGCAGGCCGGCGCCGAAGTACAGCGCCAGGCCGGCGCCGACGAGGGCGCCCAGGCTGTTGGTGGCGAGATCGAGACTGGACGAGATGCGGCTGGGAAGGTAGGTCTGCAGCGCCTCCATGGTGAAACTCAGCGCGCAGCTAGCCAGGCTGGACAGGGCGAACGCGCGTTTGCCGCGCACAAGCGGGTGCAAGGCCAGCAGCGCAAGAAATCCCAAGGGCATGTAGGCGATCAAATTGGTCATCACGTCGAAAGCGGTGATGTAGCGCGGCAGATGCCCGGAAAGATAGGCGAACGGCCCTACGCCCTGATCGCGCCAGCCGGAGAAGGGATACAGGCTGGCGTAAACAATGAGCAGCACATAAGCGAGCAGCAGGTAGCGCGCCAAAGGTGAAGGTCGGGGCGACGGCCTGGCTTCGACCACGGGCTCGGTGCGCGCCATGCTACGGTCCCGCCAGTGCCGCCCGGTAGAGCGTCAGCATTTCGGTGCTGAAGCAGGCGAACACGATCCGCGCGATTTGCGCTTCGGCTGCAGCGACCGCCGCGCATTCGCGCAGCGCAATGCGCGCCGCCTGCTGCAAGGGGTAGCCGTAGACGCCGCAGCTGATCGCGGGGAAGGCGATGCTGGTGACGCCGTGCGCGAGGCCCAGCGCCAGGCTCTCGCGGTAGCAGGAGGCGAGCAGTTCGGGCTCGCCCCGCGATCCGCCCTGCCAAACCGGCCCTACGGTGTGGATCACGTATTTCGCCGGTAGGCGATAGCCGCGCGTGAGTTTGGCGCGCCCCGTGGGGCAGCCTTTCAAGGTGCGGCACTCGGCGAGCAACTCGGGTCCGGCGGCGCGGTGGATCGCGCCGTCAACGCCGCCGCCGCCCAGCAGAGCGTTGTTGGCCGCGTTGACGATGGCGTCTACCTGCAGAGTGGTAATGTCCGCTTCGAGCGCAATCAGCTTCTCGTTCATGACCGGATTCTACCGTGCCCGCGAAAGGGCGACGCCGGCGGAACCGCGCGTAAGACTCAAAAACGAACACGCGCAGCGGCGTGTTGTGATGACCGACCGAACAAGCGCAAAATGGATCCGTCGCCGATCGAGTTTGTATGCTGCGGCCCCGCATCGGCGAAATCTGCGTCGCTGCTATAACACCAGGTAGATATGCCAGGCGAGCAAGACGGCGAGCAGGACGCCGAGCACAACGGTGCTGCGGTGGCGCCGCCTTTGCTCGGCTGCGAGCTGCTCCAGCGCCTGCTCGATTCCGGCCACGTGGTCGGCGTAGAGGGCGCGGTGTGCCAGGCGCGGCAGCTGCGGCATCATGCTGGCCCAGCGCGGCGCCTCGTTCAGTACGTTGCGTACGAAGCCGCGCCAGCCCAGCTGCTCGCTCATCCAGCGCTCGAGATAGGGCTTGGCCGTTTTCCACAGATCGAGGTCAGGGTCGAGCTGCCGCCCCAGGCCCTCTATGTTGAGCAGCGTCTTTTGCAGCATCACCAACTGCGGCTGGATTTCGACATGGAAGCGGCGCGAAGTCTGGAACAGGCGCAGCAGCACCCGGCCGAAGGAAATGTCCTTAATCGGCCGGTCGAACACCGGCTCGCACACGGCGCGGATTGCGTTTTCGAACTCGTCTATGCGTGTGTCGGGCGGTACCCAGCCGGCTTCCAGGTGCGCCTGCGCCACGCGCTTGTAATCGCGCTGGAAGAAAGCGAGAAAATTCTGCGCCAGATAATTCTTGTCGACGTCGGTGAGCGTGCCCATGATGCCGAAATCGACGGCGATATACTTGCCGCGGATTTCGGGGTCGGTGGAGACGAAAATGTTGCCCGGGTGCATGTCGGCGTGGAAAAAGCCGTCGCGGAACACCTGGGTGAAGAAGATCTCCACCCCGGCGCGGGCGATGCGCGGGATGTCCACGCCGGCGGCGCGCAACTCCTCCACGTGGCTGATCGGAATGCCGCTGATGCGCTGCATCACCATCACCGAGGACGAGCAGTAGTCCCAATAGATTTCCGGAATCATCAGCAGCGGCGAGGCGGCGAAGTTGCGCCGCAGCTGGCTCGCATTCGACGCTTCGCGCATCAGATCGAGTTCGTCGTTGAGGTGCATGGCGAATTCCGCCACCACCTTGCGTGGTTTCAGGCGTCGGCCGTCGACCCACAGCGCCTCGATCAGGCCGGCGGCGCTGTCGAGTAGGGCCACATCCTTTTCGATCGCTTGCTGCATGTTCGGGCGCAGTATCTTGACCGCGCATTCGCGCCCGCCGGGCAGCACCGCAAAGTGCACTTGTGCGATGGAGGCGCTCGCCACCGGCCGCGCTTCGAATTGTTCGAATACCTGCGCCACCGGCCGTCCAAACGCGCGTTCCAGTTGGGCATGGGCCAGTTCAGTCGAAAACGGCGCCACCTGGTCCTGCAGCCGCGCCAGCTCGTCCGCGATATCGGTGGGCAGCAGGTCGCGCCGGGTGGAGAGTACCTGGCCGAACTTGACGAACAACGGCCCGAGCGCTTCCAGTGCGAGGCGCAGGCGCACCGCGCGCGGCTCGGTCAGCCTGCGCCAGAACAGCACGCGCTGCACCGCCAAGAGCAGGAGGCGCGTGCGCGCGTGGGCGAGCACGAACTCATCCAGGCCGAAGCGGATGCCGACGATGATGATACGGGCGAGGCGAAGAAGACGCTGCAATTGATCGGCCTGCGGGGATCGGAAAACGAATTTTAACTGCTAAGGGCGTCAAGGATGCCGGATAAAGACGGCGGCGTATGCGTTTGCGTCCTCTGCATCCTCCGCGGTTCAGGCTTTCCCGGTTAAGATTTCGATCCGCTTCTGCAGCCGCGCCAAGTCATCGCGCAGCTGGTCGGCGTCAGTCAGGAATTGGCGCACGTCGGCAGGACGGGCCAAGAGCGGCTGCTCCTCGATCCAGTATTCGGCAAAGTTTTGCGCCAGCTTTTCGCCGGCCTCGCGGTTCCACGCCGCGAAGCGCCTGCCTTCGCTCACCATGCGCTGGGCGAACACGTCGCCGAACACCTTGGACAGATCCTCCGCGAGGTCCCAGCGCAAATGCCGGAACAGGTATTGCACCGTGCCGGCTAGGTCAGCGTTCCCTTCGATGCCGATTTCGCGCATCAACGCGTCTTCACCGCGCAGCGACGCCGGCAACGCGCTTGGTCCGATGGTGACAACCAAGCTGGGCACCGCGTCCTGGGCTGCGCCGCCCACCAGCCCGGAGTCGAGGATGTCCAGGCGCAGCGCGGGCAGAGGCGGGGAGCGGAATTCCACGCACTCCCCGGCATAGGGCTTGAGTTTGTCACGCGCCCAGGCTTCGGCGCCGAGTAGGTGGTTGAGAGCGAAAATTCCAGGTTGTGGCAACACGGCTTCCTCGGATGTTGGGCCCGCTTACTGCATTTGCCGTCTGTTCGCGGGCACCCAGCCGGTCGCACCGGACACCGGTTTCGCCAAGCGCCGGGCCTCGGCGACCGCGGCCGTCGACGCGAGGAATGCAGTGATCAATGCCGATTTCGGCTGTTTCATGTTGTTCCGTTGCAGCGCCAGCCGTTCATTATGCGCCGATGGCATCAAAGCTTGTAAGCGCGATGCAGGGCGACCACACCGGCGCTCAGGTTGAAATATTCGACGCGTGCGAGGCCCGCCTGTTCCATTAGGGTCTTCAACTGCTCCTGGTCGGGGTGCATGCGTATGGATTCGGCAAGATAGCGATAACTGCCGGCGTCGCCCGCAAACTTGGAGCCGAGCCAGGGCAGGACCGTGAACGAATACCAGTCGTAGGCACGCGTCAAAGGCCGCCACACACGGGAGAATTCGAGCACCAGCAAGCGCCCGCCCGGCTTGAGCACGCGGCGCATCTCGGCGAGCGCCGCCTCCTTGTGGGTCATGTTGCGCAGTCCGAAGGCGACGCTTATGCAGTCGAAATAATCGGTAGGAAACGGCAGGCGCTCCGCATCGCACTGCGCCAGCGGCAGCGCGTGCCCCTCGTCGAGCAATCGGTCGCGTCCGCGCGCGAGCATGGCACGATTGATGTCGGTGAGCCAGACTTCGCCTTCGGGGCCGACACGCCCGGCGAACGCGCGTGCGAGATCGCCGCTGCCGGAGGCAACGTCGAGCACACGCTCGCCCGCCCTGATACCGGCCAATGCGATGGTGAACGCCTTCCACGCGCGGTGCATCCCGGCCGACATCAGGTCGTTCATGAGGTCGTAGCTGGGTGCAACGGAGTCGAATACGCCCGCTACCTTGCGCGCCTTATCGGCCTCGTCTATCTGTTCGTAACCAAAGTGGGTCTTGCCGTTCATCGCAGCTTCTGCCTAGTATGGGTCCCCGGACCGGGGCCGCGCACCGCGGCCGGGGACAGAGGCATCTATGATACCGCGAGCGGCACCGTTTCGGCTGTAACCAAAATGTCACGCTAGGGACATATTATTGCGCCCACAAGATCATGCCACTCAATATTCTGATCGTCGAGGACGAAGCCGCCATCCAGGAATTGATTGCCGTCAACCTGGAAGGCGCAGGACACCATGCCTTGCGCGCTGCGGACGCGGAGGCGGCGCTTGCCATCGTACGTCAGACCCTGCCCGATCTGGTGCTGCTCGACTGGATGCTGCCCGGGCAGTCGGGCCTCACGATCGCGCGGCACTTGCGCGGCAGCGCGCGCACGCGCGCCATTCCCATCATCATGCTCACCGCCAAATCGGCCGAACAGGACAAGGTCATGGGACTGGAGGCTGGCGCCGACGACTACGTGACCAAGCCATTCTCGCCGCGCGAACTGCTGGCGCGCATCAAGGCGGTGCTGCGCCGGCGCGCGCCGCAGATGACCGACGATGCGGTCGAGGTCCAGGGTCTTCGGCTCGACCCGGCTGCGCACCGGGTCAGCGGCAACGGCCTGGTGCTGGACCTGGGGCCGACAGAATTCCGCCTGTTGCATTTCTTCATGACCCATGCGGAGCGCGTGCACACCCGCGCGCAGTTGCTCGACCAGGTCTGGGGCGATCATGTGTTCGTCGAGGAGCGCACCGTGGATGTGCACATCCGTCGTTTGCGCCAGGCGCTGGAGGTGAGCGGCCATGATGCGCTGATCGAAACCGTGCGCGGAACCGGCTATCGATTCGCACTAACGGCCTGAACCGTCCAGCCTGCGAAGGGCGCGGGGCGGGCATGCGATAATTGGCGGCATGAAAAGAGTCGGCCTACCCTTCGTCAATTGAATTCCGTCTGGATCCGCAGCGCTCTGGCGCTGGTCGCGGTGTCGGCCGCCGGCCTCCTCACCTGGGCGCTGCTGGACCCGGTTTGGGGGCTTGGCGTCGTATGCCTCGGTCTCGCGCTGCTGTTACTGAGCCACACTGCCAATCTGGCCGCGTTGGCTGACTGGCTGCACGATCCCCTGGTCAGGCCGGTGCCGCAGGGCAGCGGCGCCTGGGACGAGGTGCTGGCCGGGCTTTACCATTTCGTGCGGGCCCGCATCAAATACGAAAGACAGCTCGGCGGCGACTTGGAGCGCTTCCGCAATGCAGGGCTGGCACTGCCCGATGGCGTGGTGCTGCTGGACACTAACGGCCATATCGAGTGGTGCAACCCGATCGCGAGCGCGTATTTGGGGCTGGACGAGGAGCGTGATGTAGGACGACCGCTGGCCAACCTGGTGCGGCACCCGGATTTCGCCGCCTATCTCGAACAGGGCGACTACGCCGAACCGCTCACCCTGCGCCTGGAGCGAGGCCAGGGGCGGGTGCTGTCGATCGCCATCATCCCCTACGGCAAGGAGCAGAAACTGCTGCTCGCGAGCGACATCACAATGGCCGAAAAAGTCGAGACCATGCGGCGCGATTTCGTCGCCAATGTCTCGCATGAACTGAAAAGCCCGCTTACCGTAGTGGCCGGATTCCTGGAGACGATCACCGACGGTGAAGTGAAGCTGGACGAGGAGCGCCGGCAGGGTTACCTGAACATGATGCGGGTACACACCGGGCGCATGCAGCGGCTGGTCGAAGACTTGCTCACGCTTTCGACGTTGGAGGCCAGCCGGGGTCTGGACGACGAGGCGGTAGTCGATGTCGCAGCGCTGCTCGCCGGCGTGTGCGACGAAGCGCGTGCCCTGAGCGCTGGCCGCCATCGCATCGAACTCGGCATCGAAGGGCCGGTTGCGCTGCTCGCCAATGCGCAGGAGCTGCGCAGCGCATTCGGCAACCTGGTGAGCAACGCGGTGCACTATACGCCTGCGGGCGGCGACATCCGGCTGCGCTGGCGTTGGCGCGGCGCAGAGGCGATGTTCAGTGTCGGCGATACCGGGCCGGGGATAGAGCCACGCCATATTCCCCGCCTAACCGAGCGCTTTTACCGTGTCGACCATAGCCGCTCGCGCGAAACCGGCGGCACCGGGCTCGGCCTGGCAATAGTCAAGCACATACTGACGCGGCATCAGGCGACGCTGGAGATCGAGAGCGAGCCGGGCAAGGGCAGCTGTTTTTCCGCGGTGTTTCCTGCGCGGCGCGTTAAAACCCCGGACGCCGCGGCGCTGGCGTCGCAGACGGGAAATACAAGTTAGGAGGCTGTTGAAATTCGCTTCCCGGACGCAAATTCAAGCATCCAACCGAGATGCTTCAGAGGGAAGCGGATTTCGACAGCCCAAAATTGGGGAATAGACGCCCCGAAGGTCTCGACCCCCTTTTTTGGTCACCCTGCTAGCGCGCAGGCTCGATCGCGACACGCTCGAAATCGCTGCCGCGCTCGAGCACGGCGCTGAGCAGCAGCAACTCGGAACTGTCGCTGTAGACTTCCAGTATGCGCTTGGGCCGGTACCAGCCCAGGGGCAGAATCAGCGAGGCTGGCGCGGACAGCGCGGCCAGAGCGGGGCAATAAAGCGCGGGTACGAACTTTTCTTTCTGCGCGTTGAGCCCGGTGGCCCGCACGGCAACAGCTCGCGGTATCCCCGGAATGACGCGAACTCCGATTTGGACATCGCCGTTATCGTCGGTCTTGATCCAGCGTACTACCCCCAGCAGAAAATTATTGGCGTCTGCCGGCCGCACCGCGATGAGCTGGGCGTGTGTATAGCGGGCGCTGCCGGAAGCAACCGGGCGCACGATGCGCAGGCCCGACAGACTCTCCTCCTGCAGCTGCCAGTCCTCGGTCGCATAGCCGCCGGCCTCGACAAATGCATCCTCCAGTCGCGTGCTGGTGTGACCGAAGGTGGCGATTTCGTCGCGTTCGCGCCTGGTTAGTTGGGTCGCATGTCCGGGTTGGCGAAACGTCTTGTTGCCCGAAATATGGAAGTGCATGGAAACGAGCGTGCTGCATGCCTTGGCCTTTGCGCTGACGCTGCGGCGTGTTTGCGCGCGCGCGTTTTTGCCCTCGCACCAGAGGCGGAATAGTCGCACCAACATTTGTTCCACGCCGGGCATGGCACAATCCTCGCCCAGTCCCAGGCTGGCGGGCGGCTCGCCTTTGCGCAGCAGCACCACGCGCTTCTTCAGGATGCGCGCAAGCTCGCCGATATCGAGCCAGGCCGAGGCGCTGCGGCCGCCGGCGTCGGCTTCACGATAAGCGCCCGTAGCGGCGGAAAAATCCAGCAGCAGCGGCGGCAGGCTCTGGTCCTGTGGCGGCGCATTGCGTACGGGAACACTCTGGGCCCAGCGTTCGAGCCAGCGCTGAATTTGCGCGAGCTGCTTTTGCAGCTGCTCATTGGGGTCTGCCAGCATGAACAACAGTACATGCACGTACACTTCGATGCAGCAGACATTCGTCTTTCTGACCGGATCCGGGACCTGCGTGGCGCTCTCGCCCGATTCTTGAGCCTTGCGGTAGAGCTGGTGCAGGGCCAGCCAGTAGCCATCGGGGAGGGCGTGATAGACGCGGCAGTGGTCGAGCATGTTCGACGCCAAGCAGTCCAGCCCGCGCTGGCACAGCAGCGCAGTCTGGCTTTCGCGCTTGTCCGCCGCCCCGCTGGCCAGGCAGCGCTGATAGCCAATCAGCAGTTCCTGCCACAGCTTTGCCACCTGGCCGAAAATACTGCGTTCCACCTGGGTCAGCGGTAGCGGTTTGCTGGCCAGCTTTTTGATCTGCTCCGCCTGCAGGAAATAGACCGGCTCGCGCAACGCTTCCAGCACCTTCAGCCGCTCGGCGGCAGGCAAGTCGAAGCGGTTCAGTTCCTGCAGCTGAGCCAGCAGCCGGATTTGCGACGGCGCGACGTTGACCAGCGGCAACTCGGCAAGCCACGCGGCGCAGGAGACGCTGTCGGCGAACTCGGGGTGCGCGTCGGGGGAGATTGGAGGCAGCTCGAATTCGGGCATGGGCGTCATTGGGCCGGCATCCCGCTCATTTTGCCACCGCGGGCAGCAATTTGTGCAAGGCACGTTTCAGGGCGGCGGGGTCGACCCGGCGCGCAGCGCCGGGCCGCCTTGCCTCGCTCCAGATGGAGTCGGGAAAATGCCTGTCGTCGGCAAAGCGCGCGATTACATGCCAATGCAGATGCGCCACCCTGTTGCCCAGGCTCGCCAGGTTGATTTTCGCCGGCTGCATCAACTCGCGCAAAGCCTGCTCGGCCGCAAACACCACGCACATCAGTCTTTGCCTGGTTGCCGCATCGAGATCGGTCATTTCGCTCACGTGGCGGTTTAGTATTACGCGGCAGAATCCGGCATAGTCACGGTCTTCTACCAGGACGACGCGGCACAGTTGGTCCTGCCATAGCGTCTCGCCTCCGGCAGAATCGCACAATTCACAGTTGGCTGCCATTAATTTGTTCACGTCGAGCCGAGGTCCTTGGCGCCGAATGTGAGATTATTCACGGCTTAGAGCAGTACGCGCTCGATCCCGCCATGGTTCGCCTTAGCCACGTACTCGGACATCCAGTCCGGACCGAGCACGTGTTTGGCGATTTCCACCACAATGTAGTCGGCGTCGGTACCGGCATCGTCCTTGTAGCGGGCCAGACCCTGCAGGCAGGAAGGGCAGGAAGTGAGGATCTTTACCTCGCCGCGGAATTCGCCGTCGGCGTCGCCGCCGTTTCTTGCGCGCACAGCCGCCGCGCCTTTCCTCATTTCCTCCTCCTTGCGAAATCGCACCTGGGTGGAAATGTCAGGCCGGGTCATCGCGAGCGTGCCCGACTCGCCGCAGCAGCGCTCGTTCAACTGCACCTCGCTGCCCATCAGCTGGTTGACGACCTTGAGCGGCTGGTAGGTCTTCATCGGCGTGTGGCAGGGATCGTGATACATGTAGCGCACGCCGGCGACGCCATCGAGCTTCACCCCCTGCTCCATCAGGTATTCGTGGATATCGAGCAGGCGGCAACCGGGGAAGATCTTTTCGAATTCGTATTTCTGCAGCTGGTCCATGCAAGTGCCGCAGGAAACGATCACAGTCTTGATGTCGAGATAGTTGAGGGTGTTCGCCACGCGGTGAAACAGCACCCGGTTGTCGGTGATGATGCGCCTGCCTTCCTCCTCCTCGCCGGCGGCGGTTTGGGGATAGCCGCAGCACAGATAGCCCGGCGGCAGCACGCACTGCGCGCCGATGGCGTATAGCATCGCCTGCGTCGCCAGCCCCACCTGGCTGAACAGCCGCTCGGAGCCGCAGCCGGGAAAGTAGAAAACCGCGTCGGAGTCCTCGGTGACCTTGGCTGGGTCGCGGATGATGGGCACGATGTGCCGGTCTTCGAGCTCGAGCAGTGCGCGCGCGGTGCGCTTGGGCAGCTTGCCCGGCATGGGCTTGTTGATGAAATGCACCACCTGCGCGCGCAGAGCGGGCCGCCCGACGGTCGCCGGCGGCCGCCGCGTCTGGCGCTGTGCCAGCCCCAGTAGTTTCGCGGCGCGGTAGGCGAGTTTCTGCGCCCGGTAGCCCCATTCGATCATCACGGCGCGCGCGATTTTGATGGTGTTCGGGTTGGTGGCGTTGAGGAACAGCATCGACGCGGCAGTGCCGGGGTTGAACTTTTTCTTCCCCTGCTTGCGCAGCATGTTGCGCATCGCGATCGAGACGTCGCCGAAATCGATATCCACAGGACAGGGGTTGGCGCATTTGTGGCACACGGTACAGTGATCGGCGACGTCGCTGAACTCGTCGAAATGCCTGAGCGAAATGCCGCGTCTGGTCTGTTCTTCGTAGAGAAAGGCTTCGATCAGCAGCGAGGTAGCGAGGATTTTGTTCCTCGGGCTGTAGAGCAGGTTGGCGCGCGGCACATGGGTCGAGCACACCGGCTTGCACTTGCCGCAGCGCAGGCAATCCTTGATCGAATCGGCGATGCTGCCCGTTTCCGACTGTTCCATTATCAGCGACTCGGCGCCGATCAGGTTGAAGCTGGGCGTGTAGGCGTTTCTGAGATCACCGCCCGCGAGCAGCTTGCCGGCATTGAAACGGCCGTGCGGATCGGCCTTCTCTTTGTAGCTGCGGAAAGCCTCGATTTCATGCGCATCGAGGTACTCGAGCTTGGTGATGCCGATGCCGTGTTCGCCCGAGATCACCCCGTCCAGGGATTTGGCCAGGCGCATGATGCGCGCCACCGCAGCGTTCGCCTGCTGCAGCATATCGTAATTGTCGGAGTTGACCGGTATGTTGGTGTGCACGTTGCCGTCGCCGGCGTGCATGTGCAGCGCCACGAACACGCGCCCCTTGAGCACGCGCCGGTGAATCGCGTAGCAGCCCTCGAGGATGCGGTTGAATACCAAGCCGTCGAACAGCTGCTGCAACTCGGCACGCACTTCGTCCTTCCAGGAAACGCGCACACTGTGGTCCTGCAGCAGCGAGAATACGCTCAGCCCCGCATGGGTCACGGCGGCAAGGCCGGGGATCGCAGCGGCGCTTGCCTGCGCCACCGGCAGGTCGAGGTGATCGAGCAAATAGCGCCAGCGTGTACGCGTCCTGGCGACGAGCTCGCGCGCGGCCTCGCGCCGGTCCCCGAGAAGCTCCGGCGAGGGCAGCGCTTCGCCGTGCTGGGTAAGCGGCAGCTCGCCCTGGAAGTACTCGTCCAGCGCGTCCAGCAGGGCCAGCTTGTTGGTGATCGACAGTTCGACATTGATGCGTTCGATGCCGTCGGAGTAGTCGCCCAGACGCTCCAGCGGAATAACCACGTCTTCGTTGATCTTGAAGGCATTGGTGTGCTTGGCGATGGCTGCGGTGCGGGCGCGATCGAGCCAGAACGTGCGCCGCGCCTCGGCCGAAACGGCGATGAAGCCTTCGCCGCCGCGGGCGTTGGCGATGCGCACCACCTGCGACGCGGCCGCCGCCACCGCGTCTTCGTCCTCGCCGACGATGTCCCCGATCAACACCATTTTTGGGCGTCCTGCGCGCTTGGCCTTGGTCGCATAGCCGACGGCCTTCAAATAGCGCTCGTCCATGTGCTCCAAGCCGGCGAGCAGCACCGGTCGCGCGTCGGGTGCCGCCGCCCGGGCGCGCTCGTCGAGGTACTGCTTGACCTCGACTATGGCCGGCACCGAGTCGCGCACCTGGCCGAAGAATTCCAGGCACACGGTGCGAGTGGACGCAGGCATTTTGTGCAGAATGAAACGCGCCGAGGTGATGATACCGTCGCAGCCTTCCTTCTGGATGCCCGGCAGCCCGGCGAGGAACTTGTCGGTGACGTCCTTGCCCAGGCCGGTCTTGCGAAAGCGTGCGCCCGGGATTTCCAGTATTTCGGGCTCGCCGTGCGGGGTGCTGCCGTCGCGGCGGTAGCGCTGAATCTGGAAGCGCGCCAGCGCGGCGTCGTGGATCTTACCCAGGTTGTGCGCAAGCCGTGTGACCTCGAGGAAAAAGCCATTCGCGTCCACCATGCGCCAGGAGACGAGGTTGTCCAGGGCGGTGCCCCATAGCACCGCTTTCTTGCCGCCGGCATTCATGGCGACGTTGCCGCCGATGCAGGAGGCGTCGGCCGAGGTCGGGTCGACGGCGAACACCTGGCCGGCCGCCTCCGCCGCCTCCATCACGCGCTTGGTCACCACGCCCGCGCCGCAGCGTATGGTCGCGACCGGCTGCGCCACGCCCGGCAGCCAGCTCTCCTCGACCTCGCCCAGCGCTTCGAGCTTCTCCGTATTGATCACCGCCGCGAGGCGCGTGAGCGGCACCGCGCCGCCGGTGTAGCCGGTGCCGCCGCCGCGCGCGATGATGGTGAGCCCGATGTCGATGCAGTCGCGCACCACTGCGGCCACCTCGTTTTCGCTGTCCGGATGGATGACGACGAAGGGATATTCGACGCGCCAGTCGGTGGCGTCGGTGACATGGGAGACGCGCGCCAGGCCGTCGAACTGGATGTTGTCGCGGCGCGTGCTGCGGCTGAGTTTTTTCAGCGCGAGTCGCCGCAGCGCTGCCATCTCGGCGAAGGCGGCGTCGAAAGCGTCGACCGCGTCGCGCGCGCTCTCCAACAGAGACGCCACCCGTTGCGCGCGCGCCGCCTGTTGCGCTTCGGCCTCGCCGTTGGCGGGTGTCTCGGCGAGGGACTGCACGCGGCGTCTTTCGATTTCCTCGAGACGGTGGCGCATGGCCTCGATCAGCGCCGCGCGCCGGCCGGGGTTGTCCTGCAAGTCGTCCTGCAGGTAGGGATTGCGCGACACCACCCAGATATCGCCCAGCACTTCGTACAGCATGCGTGCCGAGCGGCCGGTCTTGCGCTCCGCGCGCAGTTCGCGCAGCGTGTCCCAGGCCTTTTCGCCGAGCAGGCGCAGCACGATCTCGCGGTCGGAGAACGAGGTGTAGTTATACGGAATCTCGCGCAGCCGGGCGGTCATCTGTATCTCCGTGCGGTCACGGCGCGTCCGTGGCGGGCTCGGTCTCGGTCTCGGCCTCGGGAACCCCGAAGACGTCGCGATAGCTGGCGTAGAAGCTCGCGAACAGCGTGGGAACATAGGTGAGCATGACCGGCAGCATTACCAGCAGGAACGCATTTTGCGATTTGTCGCCGACCAGCCCGTGAAGCAGCAGGGTAAGCACGAACATCGCGAAGCTGCAGATCACGCTCAGCATGACCAGGGCGAGGCCGTAGGCGACGAATGCCTGCCAGTTGCGCAGGGCGGCAAAAAAACTGTAGAACAGCGCCTGCGTGGCGGGCAGCTTGCGCCACGCCGACAGCGCGGGCGCGAACCAGAGGGCAGCCAGCACCGGCAAGTAAAGAGCGGCCGCCAGCAGCGCCGCCGCGGCCACGCGGCCGCCCTCGAACGCGGCTTCCGGTGGCTTCGTCCCCAACACCATCAATTGCATCAGCGTGCCGCCGTCGACCAGGGCGGACAGGCCCAGGATCGCGAGCCCGCTGGCGAGGTAGAAGCCGCCCTGCGCGAGCAACGCGGGGAGATTCGCCTTGAATCCGGAGAACAGCAAATCGAAGCGGAGCCTGCGGCCCTGATCGAGTTCACGGCTCACGATCATGAAACTTGCCGAGAAAACGGGAATCAGCACAGTTGCCGCGAACCATCCCAATATCGGGATCATGCCCAACAGCTGCATCAGCATGATGTAGGACAGCGTCAGGAACGCCCACATGGCTGGGCTCTTGCGAAACAGCGCAAAGCCGGTACGCACCCAATTCCAACCGGAGATTGCGGGGACGGTATTCACGTTTCGATGAGCTGCGTTTGGGGCATCAGATCCACGGCGCTTCGCCGCCTTGGGCGATGCGCAGCTCGAGAATGCGGCGGAAGTGCTCGGGGTCGTGCGCGTGCACCATTTCGCCCGGGCGCGGCAGATAGAAATCATACAGGCGCGACAGCCAGAACCGCAGCGCCGCGGCGCGCAACATGGCCGGCCAGGCGTCGCGCTCGGCCGCCGCAAACGGCCTGTGCGCATGATAAGCGGTAAGCAGCGCATGTGCCCGCGGCGCGTCGATCTCTCCAGCGCTACGCACGCACCAGTCGTTGAGCGTTACCGCCACGTCGAACAGCAGGCAATCGACGCCGGCAAAGTAAAAATCGATGACGCCGCCGATTCGGGCACCCACGAACAGCACGTTGTCGCGGAACAGGTCCGCGTGGATCGGACCGCGCGGCAGGCCCTCATGGGGTTGTCGCGCCTGGAACTCGATCTCGGCGTGCAACAAGGCGGCGCGCGCCGGGTCGAGAAAAGGGCTGACCTTTGGGGCGGCTTCGCGCCACCAGCGCAGCCCGCGCGGATTGTCCAGCTTGCCCGTGTAAGAGCGGCCCGCCAGATGTATCTCGGCGAGCGTGGCGCCCACTTCGGTGCAGTGCGCCGGCGTGGGCGCGGTGACGGCTTCCCCCTGCAGCCGCGACATCAGCGCCGCCGGCTTGCCGTTCAGCTCGGAAAACATGCGGCCCGACCGGTCGGTCGCCGGTGCCGGGCTGGGGGTCCCATGTTGCGCCAGGTGGGCCATCAGTCCGAGATAGAATGGCAGCTCCGTCGGCGTGAGTTTCTCGAACAGCGTCAGCACGTAGCGTCCCTCGGTGGTGGTTACAAAGTAGTTGGTGTTTTCGATGCCTGCGGCGATGCCCTGCATTTGCAGCAGTGCGCCCAGGCAGTAGTTCTCCAGCCATACGGATAACTGCTCGGGCGTAACCGGAGTGAAAACAGACATGCGGACAATGGGCGATGAGCCAGGCGTGGCGGGATGCGCGCGGGTTACCCCTCACCCGTTACCTTGGCTCGCCACCTGTTTCAAAATGTACGGATCACCCACTGTGGTACGCGTAGGCCGGAGTCCAGCGAATCCACCCGGCTCATGACGCCGGAACCGGTCTTGTCGATCAGGTAGTACGGCGCGCCGTGGGGTGGTATGACCTTCATCGCATAGAGTTTGCCGTTGATGCGGTACTCCTCGACTTTGTTTTTGCCGCGGTGGGTGATCGTCACCTGCGGCTCCAGCGCGGGATTTGGCGCGAGCCCTGGCGGTGGCGGCGGAGGCGCGGGCAAAGGCTCGAGCTTGGGCGGTTGTTGCGCCGCCAGCGGAAGCGCAACCAGCAGCAGTGCTGTACCTAGCAAGCGGCGCATCATGGGCTTCCTGTCAGCTATGGTCACATCTCAAGTTTAGCAGATTCAGGCGCTGCCTCAGAGGTTGAGCTGATTTTCGCGTTCTGCCGGCAGTGGGGCGAATCCGCGCTTTTCGTAATACTTGAATATCGCTTCCACGATCGCCGCCGGATCGTCGATGGTCTGCACCAGATCCAGGTCCGCCGCGTCGATCATATGTTCTGTGCGCAGGCGCTCATGAAACCAGTCCAGCAGTCCCTGCCAGAAAGGCGAGTGCACCAGGATGATGGGCATTTTGCGGGTCTTGCCCGTCTGCACCAGCGTCAGCGCCTCGGACAGCTCGTCCAGCGTGCCGAAGCCGCCCGGCAACACCACATAGGCGGTGGCGAACTTGACGAAGCCCACCTTGCGTGCGAAAAAGTGGTGAAAGGTAAGACTGATGTCCTGGTAGCGATTGCTGAGCTGCTCGTTCGGAAGCAGGATATTGAGGCCGACCGACGGCGATTTGCCGAAGTAGGCGCCCTTGTTGGCTGCTTCCATGATGCCCGGGCCGCCCCCCGAGACGACCGAGAAGCCGGCGTCGGAGAGCAGCCGCGCAATTTTCTCCGCCAGCAGGTAGTAGGGCGAGTCGGCCGGGGCGCGCGCGCTGCCGAATATGCTCACCGCCGGGCGGATTTGCGACAGGCGCTCGGTGGCTTCGACGAATTCTGACATAATCCCGAATATCCGCCAGGACTCGCGCGCGTTGTGGGCCATGTCTGCTGCACCGGCGTCGGCCGGCCGCGGAAGCTTTCCGTTCATACCTGACCCTCTATGAAAACCCTGCTGTTGGTGGATGGATCGTCTTACCTGTACCGCGCATTCCACGCGCTGCCGGATCTGCGCAACGCGCGCGGCGAGCCCACGGGTGCGATCTACGGCGTGCTCAACATGCTACGACGCCTCGCCGCCGACTACAAGCCGGACTATCTCGCCTGCGTGTTCGACGCCAAAGGCAGGACGTTTCGCGACGACTGGTATGCCGAGTACAAGGCGCAGCGCCCGCCCATGCCCGAGGACCTCGTGCGCCAGATCGAGCCGCTGCACCAGGCCGTCGCCGCGCTGGGCTGGCCGCTGTTGATGATAGACGGCGTGGAAGCCGACGATGTCATCGGCACGCTCGCGCGGCAGGCGAGCGCGGCGGGCATGCGCTGCGTCGTCTCCACCGGGGACAAGGACCTGACGCAGCTCGTGAATCCGCAGGTCACGCTGATCAACACCATGAGCAACGAGCGCCTGGACGAAGCCGGCGTCGAGGCCAAGTTCGGCGTGCCGCCGCGGCTGATGCTCGACTACCTCACCCTCGTCGGTGACAGCGCTGACAACGTTCCGGGCGTGGAAAAAGTCGGCCCCAAGACCGCGATCAAGTGGTTGTCCAAGTACGGCTCGCTCGATGAGGTGATCGCCCATGCGCAGGAAATCGGCGGCGTGGTGGGGGAGAACCTGCGCCGCGCGCTGCCCTGGCTGCCGCAGGCGAAGAAGCTGCTTACCGTGTATTGCGAGGTGCCCTTGCCGGTGAAGCCGGAAGAACTGGTTGCGCAGCCGCAGGGCGAGGCCGAGCTGACCGACCTGTTCCAGCGCTTCGGCTTCAAGAGCTGGCTCAAGGAAGCGGCGCCGACCGGCACCGAGGCGTCGCCCGCAGCGGCTGCGCCGCCGCTGCAAAGCACGCCCGAGCCGGTGGCGCGCCACTACGACGCCATTCTCGACGAACAAAAAATGGCCGAATGGCTGCGGGTGCTCGATCGCGCCGCGCTGGTTGCTTTCGATACCGAAACCACCGGCCTGGATCCGATGACGGCGCAACTGGTGGGCATGTCCTTTTGCGCCGAGCCCGGGCGCGCGGCCTATCTGCCGCTGGCGCACGACTACGCCGGCGCGCCGCAACAGTTGGGCGTGACGCGCGCGCTGGAACTGCTGCGGCCGTGGCTGGAGAACGCGGACCGGGCGAAGCTCGGGCAGAACCTTAAGTACGACCAGCACGTGCTCGCCAACCACGGCGTCGCGCTGCGCGGCGTGGCGCACGACACACTACTCGAATCCTACGTGCTCGAATCGCATTTGCGCCACGACCTGGGTACGCTCGCCGAGCGCCATTTGCATCTACCCACCATCAGCTACGACGACGTCACCGGCAAGGGCGCGCAGCGCATCGGCTTCGAGCAGGTGAGCATCGAGCGCGCCACCGAGTACTCGGCCGAGGACGCCGACGTGACCCTGCGCGTGCACCAGTGCCTGTATCCGCAGGTGCAGGCTGAGGCCGGGCTCGAATACGTGTACCGGCATATAGAGCTGCCTGCGCGCGAAGTGCTATTTCGGATGGAGCGCAACGGCGTGCTCATTGACGTCGCCCTGCTCGAGGTGCAAAGCCGCGAACTGGGACAGAAAATGATGGAACTCGAAAACAAGGCCTACAAGGAAGCCGGCCAGCCGTTCAACCTGAATTCGCCCAAGCAGATCGGCGAGATTTTTTTCGAGCGTCTGAAGTTGCCGGTGCTGAAGAAGACGCCCGGGGGCGCGCCTTCCACAGACGAAGAGGTGCTCGAGCGCCTGGCCGCGGACTATCCCCTGCCCAAAACGCTGCTCGAATACCGCGCGCTGACCAAGCTGAAATCCACCTACACGGACAAATTGCCGCGCATGGTCAATCCCGCCACCGGGCGCGTGCACACCAACTATGCCCAGGCGACGGCGGTAACCGGGCGCCTCGCGAGCACCGATCCCAATCTGCAGAACATTCCGGTGCGCACGCCGGAAGGGCGGCGCATCCGCGAGGCCTTCATCGCGCCGCCGGGTTCGGTCATCGTCTCGGCCGACTACTCGCAGATCGAGCTGCGCATCATGGCGCACATCTCGCGCGACGAGAACCTGCTGCGCGCTTTCGCCGCCGGCGAGGACGTGCACCGCCACACCGCCGCGGAGATTTTCAACCGCGAGCTGCACGAAGTGACGCCGGAAGAGCGCCGTTACGCCAAGGTGATCAACTTCGGCCTGATCTACGGCATGTCGGCGTTCGGCGTCGCGCAGGCCTTGGGCTTGGAGCGCGCCACCGCCCAGGCCTATATCGACAGTTATTTCACGCGCTATCCCGGCGTGGCGCACTACATGCAGCAGACGCGCGAGCAGGCGCGGGAGCGCGGCTATGTCGAAACCGTGTTCGGCCGCCGCCTGTGGCTGGCCGAGATCCGCGCCGCCAACAGCGGCCGGCGCCAGGGCGCCGAGCGTGCTGCGATCAACGCGCCGATGCAGGGAACCGCGGCCGATCTGATCAAGCTCTCGATGATCGCGGTGCAGGACTGGCTCGACCGGGAGCAACTTTCGGCGAAACTGGTGATGCAAGTGCACGACGAGCTGGTGTTGGAAGTGCCGCAGGCGGAACTTACGCGGGTACGCGCGGAGTTGCCGGGGCTGATGACCGGCGTGGCCGAGCTCGCGGTGCCCCTTGTCGTGGACGTGGGTGCGGGCGCAAACTGGGAACAGGCACACTAACTGTATCTACGGGCAAGATGAGCGAGCCTTCCAAGCACAAGCCCTCTGCCGCGTCCGGCCGCCGGCGCGGATCGCCGCAGCATGTCGTGCTGCTCGGGGACGCGCTGCTCGACGCCTACGGCAGCATCGACAAGACGCCGGGAAAATTCGAGGATGACCTGCTTCCCGGATCACGCGACCAATGGAAGATCAGCGTTGTCTCAGTCGCCGAGGTCGAGCGCGCCGGTGCATCAATGGTGTTGCCCAGGGACGCCACCCACGCCGTAATATTCATCGAGGGCAATCACGCGATCGAGCGCAGCGGGCTGCTCGACAGCCGGCCGGATGCCTACGGACAGACCCTGGAACAGCTCACGCTCGCCGCCGACGAATTCGAGCGCACGCTCGAGCGGCTGATTCATGTGGCACAGGCGGCGCGTTTGGTAATCCTCGTGTGCACCATGTTTGTGCCCAACTACAAGGATCCGGTGCGCCAGCGCACCGCCAGCGCCGCGCTGGCGGTATTCAACGACCGCGTGACCAAGCGCGCCGCCGAGGCGCGGACATCCCTCGTGGATCTGCGCCTCATCTGCAATGAACCGGGCGATTACGACAAGCCGACGCAATTGTCCCGGAGCGGCCTGCGCAAGGCGGCCAATGTCATCCGCTTCGCCATGTTCGAGTTGGACGCAGGGGCGCGCCGCAGCGAGGTGTTTTTCTAGCGCCCCTGCGCTTTGCGGCGCGGGCCGTGAGGCATGCGCACGCTCACCTTCCTATCGCGCCAAACACTTTGCTGATGATGCCGCTCGCCGCAGCTGCGGGATCCTGGCGGATTTTCTTTTCTTGCTCGGCGATCATCAGGAACAAGCCGTCCAGCGCCTTGCGCGTAACATAGCTGTTGAGATCCGCGTCCCTTTTGTCGACGAGACCGAATCTGGCCCCCATGCCGGCGAATTCGTTGTACTTGTCGGCGAGCTTGACTTTCCGCGTCGCCTTGGCCACAACCGGCAGGAACTTTTGGGTGAGCGCAGCGGAAGTGGTGCGCCTGAAATACTGCGTGGCGGCGTCCTCGCCGCCGGTGAGAATACCTTTTGCATCCCGCACGCTCATGCGCTTCACTGCATTCACCAGCAGGGGCTTTGCCGCGACCACAGCGGCCTCGGCGGCGCGGTTCATGGTGGTGACCAGCTCGTCGGCGTATTTTCCCATCCCCAAGCCGCGCATCACACCTTCGACTCGCTGCAGGTTCTCCGGCAGCGGGATGCGCACTTGCGGATTACCCAGAAATCCGTCCCGTTTGCCCAGCGACGCCACCGCGAACGCTGCGCCTTTGCTCAGCGCCTGTTTCAGGCCGCTCGTCGCATCCCTGTTGGAAAGGTCCGCCAGCCCGGCGGCGTGCGCCTGTGCGCCGAGCAGGAATGTAAGGACGGCCGCAGCGCAAAATCCGGGTAAGGACTTCATTGCATCTCCTTGGATCCAGGTATACGTCAGATCTGCGCCAAGCCGTTCCACGCCCCGGTCGTTCTCCGGCAGCGGCGATCCCGGCCTTCGACTATACCCCTGCCGCGTGCGCCTGCCGGTCGGCGTGATAGCTCGAGCGCACCATGGGCCCGATCGCCGCATGCAGAAATCCCATCTCCCGCGCCGCCTGCTCGAACACGGCGAAGCCGTCGGGGTGGACGTAGCGCAGCACCGGCAGGTGGTGCGCAGTCGGCTGCAGGTACTGGCCTATGGTGAGCATGTCCACGCCGTGCGCGCGCAGTTCGCGCATGACCTCGAGGATCTCCGCGTCGGTCTCACCCAGGCCCAGCATCAGACCGGATTTTGTCGGGACGCCGGGCCGGCGCCTTTTGTATTCTCGCAGCAGTTCGAGCGAATGCAGATAGTCGGCCCCGGGGCGGGCCTGGCGGTACAACCGCGGCACGGTCTCCAGGTTGTGATTCATTACATCGGGCGGCTCGGCCGCAAGTATTTCAAGCGCGACGTCCAGCCGCCCGCGGAAATCCGGCACCAGCACTTCGATGCGCGTGCGTGGGGAAAGCGTGCGCACCGCGCGTATGCAGTCGGCGAAATGCTGCGCGCCGCCGTCGCGCAGATCGTCGCGGTCGACGCTGGTGATGACCACGTAGTCAAGCGCCAGCGCGGCGATGGTTTGCGCCAGATTTTCCGGCTCGCCTGCGTCCGGCACCGCCGGCCGCCCGTGTGCCACGTCGCAGAAGGGGCAACGCCGCGTGCACAAATCGCCCAGGATCATGAACGTCGCGGTGCCCTTGCCGAAGCACTCGCCGATATTGGGGCAGGAGGCCTCTTCGCATACCGTATGCAGCTTGTTCTCGCGCAGGCGCCGCTTGATTTCGTCGAAGCGCGAGTTGCCGGAACCGGCCTTGACCCGAATCCACTCCGGTTTTCGCAGCCGCTCCTGCGGCAGGATTTTGACGGGGATGCGCGCCGTCTTGGCGCGGCCTTTTTCAGCGCCCGCGCTCATGCTGCGCCAGGAGTCGCGTCATCTGGGCGGCGAGCAGCGTACCCAGCTCGCCGGCCGGGGCGCCGATGCCCAGGTCGCGCGTCTGCGTCACCGCCAGACCCGGGTAGCCGCAGGGGTCGATCGCGAGGAAAGGGGTGAGGTCCATGTCCACGTTGAGGGCGACGCCGTGGTAGCAGCCTGTGCTGCGCACGCGCAAGCCCAACGCCGCGATTTTTGCCCCGTTCACATAGATGCCCGGTGCGCCGTCTTTACGCTGCGCCGAAACCCGATACTGCGCCAGCGTGTCGATCACCGCCTGCTCGAGCAAACCGACGAATGCGCGGATTTTCAGATTGCGCCGCGCCAGATCGAGCAGCGTATACATCACCACTTGGCCCGGGCCATGGTAAGTGATCTGGCCGCCGCGATCGATGCGCTCGAGCGCAATGTCGGAGCGGCGCGGCAGGTGTTCGGCGCGGCAGGCGAGTCCGGCGGTGTATACGGGGGGATGCTGCAGCAGCCAGAGTTCGTCCGGCGTGTCCCGCAGGCGCAAGCTGGTGAATTCGCGCATCGCCGCATAGGTCGGTTGATATTCTGCGAGGCCGAGCCGCCTGATGCGCGGCGCCGCAAGCGGGGCGCGCCCCGCGGCGCCGGCCGCGGTCGCCATTGTCCGCGCGGCTTCGGCCGGCTGCTGGCTGCTTTCGCTTTGCATGGCTACAGCACCATCTTGACCATAGGGTGATCGCACAGCTCGCGATACAGCCCATCGAGCTGTAAGCGCGAAGTCGCGCGTACGGTGACCGTCAGCGACAGGTACTTGCCCAAACGGCTTTTGCGCATCTCCATCGCCGACGCATCGAAATCCGGGGCATGGCGCAGAACCACCTCCATCACCGCCTGGGCGAAGCCGGGCTGGGTCTCGCCCATCACCTTGATCGGGAAGTCGCAGGGAAAGGCGAGCAGCGACTCGGGTTCATCAAGCTTGGGCATCGGCTGGCGCACGCATGACCGTGCGTTTGTAGTCCTGATAGAGCTGATACATGCGCGCGGCCATCGGTCCCGGCTTACCCGCGCTTGTTCCATGGCCGACCGGTTTGCCGTCCAGCGTGGAAATCGGCAGCACTTCCTTGGTCGAAGAGGTGAGCCAGAGCTCGTCCGCGTCGCGCACTTCGGCTTCGCTTACCGGGCGGATTTCCAGCGGCAGCCGATTGGCGCGCGCCAGTTCGATCACCACGTCGTAGGTGATGCCGGGCAGAATGAAATTGCTCTTGGGCGGGGTAATGATGACGCCGCTCCTGATCACGAAAATATTGCTCGCCGAACCTTCGGTGAGGAACCCGTCGCGCAGCAGCACCGATTCGGCTGCGCCCGCGTCCACGGCGGATTGGCGCAGCAGGCAGTTCGCGAGCAGCGACACCGACTTGATGTCGCAGCGCAGCCAGCGGTTGTCGGCCACGGTGACCGCGGCCACCCCGCGCTCGCGCTGGTCCGGCGGCGGTACGGTGAGTGGGTTGGACATCATGAACACGGTCGGTTCCACACCCTTGGGAAAGGCATGGTCTCGCGGCGCCACCCCGCGCGTAACCTGCAGGTATACGTACTGGTCCTCGAACGGATTTCTCTTGACGACCTCGCGTATCAGCTCTTCCCAGCGCTCGGTGCTGCATGGATTTTCGATGCGCACGCCGTCGAGGCTCGATTGCAGGCGCCGCAGGTGCTCGCGCAGGCGGAATGGGTGCCCGGAATAGCAGGGGATCACTTCATAGACGCCGTCCCCGAAGACGAAACCGCGGTCGAGCACGGGAACCGTGGCCTGCTCGATAGGCTTCCATTCGCCGTTCAGATAGATCATTCCGGTTCTCCCGATAAGCAACTCTGTTATTCCGAGGGCGGCGCCCGGGGAATCTGCTGTTCCTATGCTCTCAAAAGCAGATCCCTCGGCGCTGGCGCGCCTCGGGATGACGGCCGCTTGGCGACCGTCACTTGAACCAAAGCCGCATGCTGTCCCAGGTGCGGCCGAAAAATCCGGCGACCGGCACGTTTTCCAGCGCCACCACCGGATACTCGCCCAGCAACTTGCCCTGCAGGGTTACCTTGACCATGCCCACTTTCTGTCCCGCGCTGATCGGCGCCACCAGAGGCTGCGTGCTCACCATATCCGCTTTCAGTTGATCGTCTTGGCCGCGCGGGACGCTGACGTATAAATCGGACAAAAACCCGGCCTTGACCCGGTTCTCGGCCCCCTTCCACACTTCCAGAGAGCTCACCGTCTGGCCCTTGCTGTACAGCTTTGCCGACTCGTAGAAGCGGAAGCCGTAGTTCAGCAGCTTCAGGCTCTCCTGCGCCCGGGCGCTGTCGGAATCTGTCCCCAGTACCACAGAAATCAGACGCTGCGCGCCGCGTTTGGCCGACGCGATCAGGCAAAAACCAGCGCTTTCGGTATGGCCGGTCTTCATGCCGTCGACGTGCGGATCCAGCCAAAGCAGGCGGTTGCGATTGGGCTGGCTGATGTTGTCGTAGCGAAATTCGCGTTCGGAGAACAGCGGATAATATTCGGGGAAATCGCGGATCAGCGCCGCGGCGAGCAAGTTGAGGTCGTACGCAGTCGAGTAGTGCTTGGGGTCGGGAAGGCCGGTCGGATCGGCGAAATGCGAGTCCTTCATGCCCAGGCGCTGCGCTTCCCGGTTCATCATCTGCACAAATACGTCCTCGGATCCGGCGACGGCTTCAGCGAGCGCCATGGCAGCGTCATTTCCGGACTGCGTGATCATGCCGTGCAACAGTTGCTCCACCGTCACCGGTTTTCCCGGCTCGATGAACATGCGCGAGCCGGGTGTTTTCCAGGCGCGCTTCGATACCGGCACCACCTGGTCCAGCGTCAGCGTCTTCTGCTTCAGCGCCGCAAATGTGAGGTAAGCGGTCATCAGTTTGGTCAGCGAGGCCGGCGCGATCCGTTCGTGCTCTTTTGCGCTGGCGATGATGTGAGCGCTGGTGTAGTCGTACAACAACCATGCCTTGGCAGCGACGGCAGGCGGGGGAGGCACGTCCGCGAATGCGAGTGCGGGCAGCAGAAACAGGAGGACCAGGGAGCGTATCAGTGTCATGAGGTCAGCACCAAAGAATAAATTATACCAGTCGCAAATTGCGCTAAGCGACGCGTTCGAAGCGATTTGAGCAACTTCTACCTGCGTACGACCGGCGGTTTGAGATCGCGTTCCGCGCAGCGTCGTTCTTTTCGGAGCTTGGGTTGACCGTATTGAGGGGTAAGAGCCAGCGTGCACGCGGAACGGCTTGCCGCGTTCCCGACACCGGATTGCAGTGCGGGAAGCGAATTTCAACAGTCTCTAACGCACTACGATAATCGGCTGGAATTGCAGCGCCTCGCGGATTTTGTCTGCCATGCCGGCCGCCTGATCGCGGTCGCGATAGGGTCCCAGGTCCAGGCGGTACATGCCGCGACGCGCGATGATCCGAATGGGGTCGTTGAGCCAGGCGAGCTGTTGATACACGCGCACACGGAAATTCTCGGCGTTCGCGCGCGCCGAGAACGCGCCGAGTTGCAGGTAAATGCCGCCCGCCACGGTGTCGACCGGAATGGCTTGCTCTGCCCCGGCTTGCGGCGCGCTGTCCGCCGCGAGGATTACCGGCGCCATCGGCTGCGCTTGCGGCGGCGCGGGGGCCGCCGCGTGCGCCTTTTCGCGCCTGCGCGCGGCGAGCAGGGGCATCTCTTGCGGCATGATGGATTCGACTTCGACGGTAGCGCTGCCGGCTGCCGCGAAGCCGAGCTTGTATGCGGCGGTGTAGGACAAATCGATCAGGCGTCCCGAATGAAACGGGCCGCGGTCGTTGATGCGCACAATCACGCTGCGCCCGTTGGCGAGGTTGGTCACGCGCGCGTAGCTCGGAATCGGAAGCGTCGCGTGCGCGGCGGTCATGGCGTACATGTCGTAGGGTTCGCCGCTGGAAGTGCGCTGGCCGTTGAACTTGCGTCCGTACCAGCTGGCGATGCCGCGCTGCCGATAGGGCGTGAGCTTCCGGTACGGTACGTATTTTTTGCCGAATACCGTATAGGGCTTGTTGGCGGCGCGCGCGAGCGGTTCCACCCTGGGCACGGCATCCGCGATTTGATCGAGGTTCGCCGGCGGGTTGTCGCCGGGGCCGTCGTCCTGATAATAGGCGCCGCCGCGGCCGGCGCGCGGTAGCGCCGCAGCGGGTGCCGACTTTTGCGCCGCGACGCCGACCGCGCCCGCGACCGGCGCCCGTCCGGGTACGCTGGCGCAGCCGCCGATAAGCAGCGCCGCTGCCGCAACGGCAATGGATTTGGCTGCGGAGGACAGCGCATGCGGGCCTCTCCGTGCCAGCTGCTTCGCCCGTGCCGAATCGGCTTGTCCCATACGCGGCCTTGCGTTCATGTCAGGTCTGTACCAACTTGGGATGCCTGTGGATGCTCATCAGTATGCCAACACCGGTGAGCAGTGTCACCAGCGCGGTGCCGCCGAAAGACACCAGCGGCAAGGGCACGCCGACCACCGGCAGGAGGCCGGTTACCATGCCCATGTTGACGAAGGCGTAGGTGAAAAATGTAAGCGTCACCGCACCCGCCAGTAACCGCGTGAAAAAAGTCGGCGCGTTGGCGGCGATGGTCAGACCGCGTCCGATCAATAGCAGGTAAAGCAGAAGAAGCACGCAATTGCCGATCAGCCCGAATTCCTCCGAGAAAACGGCGAAAATGAAGTCCGTGGACCGAGCCGGAATGAATTCCAGGTGCGCCTGCGTGCCTTTCATCCAGCCCTTGCCGGCCAGCCCGCCCGAGCCGACGGCGATGACCGACTGAATAATGTGATAGCCCGCGCCCAGCGGGTCGGAGGCGGGGTTGAGCAGGGTCAGGATGCGGCGGCGCTGGTAATCGTGCAACAACGACCACACGAACGGCAGGCTGGCGCAGCCCGCGAGCAGCAGGCCGAGCAGGATCCTCCATGACAGACCGGCGAGGAAGATCACATAGAAACCCGCCGCCGCCACCAGCAAAGCGGTACCCAGATCGGGCTGGCGCGCGATCAGCGCCACCGGCACCAGCAGCAGCAGGCTGGCGACGAAGTATTGGCGTAGCCGCAGCGTCGCCTCGTGCGTGTGAAAATACCAGGCGAGCATCAGCGGCATCGCGATTTTCATGATTTCCGAAGGCTGGATGCGGGTGACGCCGAGGTCGAGCCAGCGGCGCGCGCCGTTGACGACGTCGCCGAACAGCGCCACTGCGATGAGCAGTGCGAGCCCGAACGCGTAGGCGGGAACCGCGAAGCGTATCAGTGTCTCCGGCGGCAATTGCGCCACCGCCCACATCACCACGAGCGCCACCAGGATGTTGATCGCCTGGCTGTCGATACGGGCCGGCGTATCATGCGCGGCGCTCGCCAGGGTGATGAAGCCGAGCGCGAGCAGGGCGAATACCAGCGCGAACAGCGGCCCGTCGATGTTGTCTGTGAAGCGCAGCCACAGCGTTCTAATCACCGCTTTCGCCCCCTTGAACCTCAGCGGCGGGCTTGTCGGCCGTCTTGCCGAGCAGATAGTAGTCCAGCACCTGACGCGCGATCGGCGCCGCCGCGACCGCGCCGAAACCTGCGTTTTCCACCACTACCGCAAGCGCAATTTTCGGGTCTTGCAGCGGAGCGAAGGCGATGAACAGGGCATGATCGCGGTGGCGCGCGATCATGTCCTTCGCATCGTACTTCCCACCGGGTTTTAGCGCGACGACTTGTGCCGTGCCGGTTTTGCCGGCGCTGGTGTATTCGGCGTTGGCAAAGGCGCGCGCGCCCGTGCCCTCGGTGTTCACGCCGGCGAGCGCGTGTTTGATGAACGCGATGTCATCCGGCTTCAACCGAATGGTACGCTCGATTTTGGGCTCGATCGTGGTGCGCTCACCGGTTTTGGGATTCTCGATGTAATCGACCAGATGCGGGCGGTACATGACGCCGTTGTCGGCAAGCGTTGCCATCGCCACCGCCATTTGCAGCGGGGTGTAGGCGTTGTAGCCCTGGCCGATGCCGACGCTGATGGTTTCGCCGGCATACCATTTCTGCTGTTCGCGTTTTTTGAAGTGCCTGCGTTTCCACTCCGGCGAGGGCAGCACGCCTGTGACCTCGCCGTCGATGTCGATGCCGGTTTTCGCGCCGAAGCCGAATTGGCCGACGAAGCGCGCGATATTTTCTATGCCGAGATCGTTGGCGAGCATGTAGAAATAGGTATCGCACGACAGGACCAGGGCCTTGTACATGTCGACCACGCCGTGGCCGCCGGGTTTGTCGTCGTGGAAGATGTGACCGCCGAACTGGAAATAACCGGGATCATTGATCGTATATTGCGGCGTGCGTTTGCCCAATTCCAGCGCCGCCAGCGCCAAGTAGGGTTTCAAAGTGGAGCCGGGCGGATAGACTCCGGCGAGCGCGCGGTCCACCATCGGGCGGTCCGGCGAGTTGTTGAGCGCATCCCAGCTCGCCGGGTCTATGCCGTCGACGAACAGGTTGGGGTCGAAGCCGGGTTTGGAGACGAATGCAAGAATGCCGCCGGTGGCAGGATCGATCGCCACCAGCGCTCCGCGGCGGTCGCCGAAAGCCTGGTCCGCCACCCGCTGCAGATTGACGTCCAGCGTCAGCACCAGGTTGTCGCCCGGAGTCGCAGGGGTGCGCGACAAGGTTCTCACGCCGCGGCCGGCGGAATCCACCTCGACCTGCTCGTAGCCGGTGATGCCGTGCAGTTCGTCCTCGTAGCTTCGCTCCAGTCCCGTCTTGCCGATATGGTCCGTGCCTCTGTAGTTGGCGGCAAGGCCTTCGTCGTCGATGCGCTTGGCGTCGCGATCGTTGATGCGCCCGATGTAGCCGACCACGTGCGAAGCGAGTTCCTTTAACGGATACTGGCGGTACAGGCGCGGCTTGATGTCGACGCCGGGAAAGCGGTAACGGTTGACGGCGAACTTGGCCACCTCTTCCTCGGTCAGGTGTGTGCGGATTGGCACGCTGTCCGCTCCCTTGTCCTCGATCATCAGGCGCTTGAAGCGGATGCGATCACTCGCGCGGATGTCGACGATGGTTCCAAGTTCGTCGATAGTCTTCCCCAGGTCGGTGACCTTGCTCGGGGAAATTTCCAGGGTGTAAGCCGAATAATTGCGCGCCAGCACGGCGCCGTTGCGGTCGAGAATGAGACCGCGGTTGGGCATGATCGGGACGATCGAGATGCGGTTGTCCTCGGCCTTGGTGTGGTAATAATCATACTGCACGATCTGCAGATAGACGAAACGCAACAGCAGCAACGAAAAGGCGGAGACTACGAACACCGCGGCAATGCTGATGCGCAGCCGGAAGGAATGCAACTCGCGCCGGTGGTCCCTGAATTCCGTCAGACGCATGCTGGAGGCTGGATACTAGAGACCAGAAACTGGAGAAAAAGAAACCACCCGCGACACGAGAAGGCATGAAGCAAAAAATAAGACAGCGTTAGATCGCATGTGGTTCCTGACTTCCGGTTTTCAGTCTCTGGTTTCTAGATCGGCCTGTTCTCATCGATTGTTTCGGCCTGCCGCTGTGGCAGCAGCAGCAGAAAAGTCAACACCGGCCACAGCGCCGCGCTGATAAAACATCCGCCGAAATAGATCCAGCCGGGAAAATTGGCCCCAACGAAAATCCGTATCACCAGCATCAGCGCGCGCGTGAATAGGAGCAAGGGCAGCAAATGCAGCGCCTGCTGCCACGGCGGGAACCAGAGAATGCGCCGGTGCACCGCAAAGGCGAGAAACGCGAGAACCGAATAGCCGAGCGCATGCTGGCCGAGCAGGGAGCCGTTGCCGACGTCGATCAACAGTCCCAATGTCCAGGCAATAGCGATGCCGACCCTGCGCGGCTGATGGATACACCAGAAGGCGAGCACAGTCGCAGTGAGGTCCGGCACGGCCGGAACGGTGCCCCATGGGAGCAGGTCGAACAGCAGCCCCAGCGCCAGGGTCAACACGATGAAACTGACCTTGACCGGCAACAGGATGCGCTGCGGATGCGGCTGTAATGGCATGCTATCCGGCCTTGCGCTGGCGCGTGCGTTTGTGCGGCTTTTGCACCGGGTGCTCGAACTCGGGCGGCGGTGCCTTTGCCTCGTTCGACAGCACCAGTACTTGGCGATAACGGTCGGTGCCAGCGATCGGCGCGAGGGTAATCTTGGCAAACGCATAGGTCGCGTCGCGCTCGACGTGTACCACCGTGGCCACCGGCAGTCCCGGCGGGTAAGTTCCGTCAATACCTGAAGTGACCATTACGTCTCCATTCTTGATGTCCGCGTTCGCGGGCATGAAGCGCAAGTCGAGCATGCCGCCTTCGGCGCCGCCATAGGCGATCGCGCGCAAGCCGTTTCTGAGTACCTGCAGCGGGATCGCCTGATCCTTGTCCGAGAGCAGCGTCACTTCGCTCGTCAGCAGATACACGCGCGTCACCTGGCCGATCACGCCGATATCGTCGATCACCGGTTCGCCCGCCTGGATGCCGCCCTGCGACCCCTTGTCGATAACCACCTTGTGCGAGAACGGGTCACGTGCGACATAGAGAATCTCGGCGAATATGGCCTTGCGCGGCAGGTGCTCCCGTGCCTCGAGCATGCTGCGCAGATGTTTGTTTTCCTGCTTCAGCGCTTCAAACTGCAGCAGCTCCGGCGCCGCGCGCAACCGCTGCATCCTGAGTTTCGCATTCTCCGCGCGCAGCGTCGTGGTAGTGCTGAAATAATCGGCTGCGCCGACGAACAGGTCCACCGGCGCCATCGCGACGCGCTGTATCGGGTAGGCCGCGAGCGCCACCACTTTGCGCACGTTGTCGCCATAGCGAAAACGCGCGTCCAGCACCATCAGCAGGGTCGCGAGCGCCACGAAGAAGGTAAGGCGCACCAAGGGCGCCGGGCCGCGATTGAAGAACGGTGGCGGCTGAAGTTCCACGCTAGTAGCCAGAAACCGGTATCGAGAAACCAGAGATCGCGATAGCTGCTTTCATCCGGGTCCCAGCTTCCGGTCTCCAGTTTCTAATCGTTGGTGAAGATCGACGCGAGCTTGTCCATTTTTTCCAGCGCCATGCCGGATCCACGCACCACGCAGGTGAGCGGATCGTCGGCCACGATCACCGGCAGCCCGGTTTCCTCCATCAGCAAGCGGTCGATGTCGCGCAGCAGCGCGCCGCCGCCGGTGAGGACCATGCCCTTCTCGGCGATGTCCGCGCCCAGTTCCGGCGGGGTGTGCTCGAGCGCGGATTTCACCGCGCTGACGATGCTGTTCAGCGGATCGGTGAGCGCTTCCAGAATCTCGTTCGAGGAAATGGTGAAGCTGCGCGGTATGCCCTCGGCGAGGTTGCGCCCCTTCACTTCCATTTCGCGCACCTCCGAACCGGGAAAAGCCGAGCCGATTTCCTTCTTGATCTTTTCGGCGGTGGCCTCTCCGATCAGCATGCCGTAGTTGCGGCGGATGTAATTGATGATGGCCTCGTCGAACTTGTCCCCGCCGACGCGCACGCTGCCCGCGTACACCATGCCGCCGAGCGAAATCACGCCGACTTCCGTGGTGCCGCCGCCGACGTCCACCACCATCGAGCCGGTCGCCTCGGCCACCGGGAGATCGGCACCGATCGCCGCGGCCATCGGTTCCTCGATCAGGAACACCTGCGACGCCCCTGCGCCTATCGCCGACTCGCGGATCGCGCGCCGCTCGACCTGGGTCGAGCCGCATGGGACGCAGATGATGATGCGGGGACTGGGCGAGAGCAGACGCGAGACGTGCACCTTCTTGATGAACAGCTTCAGCATCTGCTCGGTTACGGTGAAGTCCGCGATCACGCCGTCTTTCATCGGCCGTATTGCGATGATGTTGCCGGGCGTCTTGCCCAGCATCTGCTTGGCCTCCTTGCCCACCGCCTGAATCGTCTTCTTGCCGCTGGGGCCGCCTTCCTGACGGATGGCGACAACGGAGGGCTCGTCGAGCACGATGCCCTTGCCGCGCACGTAGATCAGTGTATTGGCGGTGCCCAGGTCGATGGCCAGGTCATCGGAGAAATAACCTCTTAAAAATCCAAACATGTGCTAGGGTTCCAATTCGAATGGGCCGGTAAATGCGTTATAATACCGCACTTTAACGCACCAATTAGCGCAAATTCCATGCCGCTGTCCCTGCCGCAGGTCAAACGGGTCGCCTGGCTCGCCCGCATTGAAATTACTGATGCCGAGGCCGAGACTGTGCAAGGCAATCTGAATGACATTTTCAAGCTGATCGAGCAGATGCAGTCGATCGATACCGAGGGCGTCGCGCCGATGGCGCACGCCCAGGACGTGGCGCAGCGCCTGCGCGAAGATCGGGTCACCGAAGCCGATCAGCACGCGCTGTTCCAGGCGATCGCGCCGCAGGTCGAGGACGGCCTGTACCTGGTGCCGAAAGTGATCGAATAACATCCGGGGCTGTGCGACCCGGACTGCCTGCGCAGCGGGCCGCGCGCCCCGCCTAAAAATGTTCAATTCCTCTCTCAAACAGCTGTCCGCCCTGCTGGCGCAGAAGAAACTGTCCAGCGTCGAGCTGACGCGATCCTATCTGGATCGCCTGCGACGGCTCGATCCCGGGCTCAACGCATTTTTGACCACCGATGCCGAGCGCAGTCTGGCGCAGGCGCGTGCGGCCGACGCGCAAATCGCGGCGGGCGGGGCGCAGCCGTTGACCGGTATCCCGATAGCCTACAAGGACATTTTCTGCGCCAAAGGCTGGCGCACCACCTGCGGCTCGAAAATGCTTGCCAACTTCGTCAGCCCCTACGACGCGCATGTGGTGGAGCGCTTGAACGCGGCCGGAGCGGTGATGCTGGGCAAGACCAACATGGACGAGTTCGCCATGGGCTCGTCCAGCGAAACCGGCTTCTGGGGTCCGGTGCGAAATCCCTGGGACCGGAGCCGGGTCGCCGGTGGCTCCAGCGGCGGCTCGGCCGTGGCCGTGGCCGCGCGCATGGCGCCGGCGGCGGTCGGCACCGACACCGGCGGCTCGATCCGCCAGCCCGCGGGGCTGACGGGCATCTGCGGGCTCAAGCCCACCTACGGCGTGGTTTCGCGCTATGGCATGATCGCTTTTGCCTCCAGCCTGGACCAGGGCGGGCCGATGGCGCGAAGCGCCGAAGACCTCGCCCTGATGCTGAACGCAATGGCCGGATTCGATGCGCGCGACTCGACCAGCCTCGAGCGGCCGGCCGAGGACTATACGCGCGCGCTCGACAGCTGCGCCGCGGGGGATCGCGCCAAACCGCTCGCCGGATTGCGCATCGGCGTGCCGCAGGAGTATTTCGGCGACGGCCTTTCCGCTGACGTCGCGGCGGCAGTGGAAGGGGCGCTGGCGCAATTCGAGAAGCTGGGTGCAAAGCGCATTGCCATCAGCCTGCCCAACTCCGGACTGTCCGTGCCCGCGTACTACGTGATCGCGCCGGCCGAGGCATCAAGCAATCTGTCGCGTTTCGACGGCGTGCGCTACGGTTATCGCGCCCCCGAATACGGCGATCTCGCCGACATGTACCGCAAGAGCCGCGCGCAGGGTTTTGGCGCCGAAGTGAAACGGCGCATCCTAATAGGCACCTATGTGCTATCGCACGGTTATTACGACGCATACTATCTCAAGGCGCAGAAGATCCGCCGCCTGATCGCGCAGGATTTCGCCGCCGCCTACAAGCAGTGTGACTTGATCCTGGGGCCGACTTCGCCCAGCGTCGCGTTCGGCCTGGGCGCCAAGATTTCGGACCCGGTGCAGATGTACCTGCTTGACATCTATACGGTTGCGGCGAACCTCGCCGGCCTGCCCGCGATGTCGATTCCCTGCGGCTTCGGCGAAGGCGGCATGCCGGTGGGGCTGCAACTGGCGGGTAACTATTTCACCGAGGCGAAGATGCTCAACGCGGCGCACCAGTACCAGTTGGCGACCGACTGGCATCTGCGCCAGCCGGCGGGGACGGAATAGGCGATGGACTGGGAAATCGTCATCGGGCTCGAGACCCACGCGCAGCTGTCGACGGTGTCGAAGATCTTTTCCGGCGCTGCGACGCAGTTCGGCGCCGCGCCCAACACGCAGGCCTGCGCGGTGGACGTTGCGCTGCCTGGCGTGCTGCCGGTGCTGAACAAGGGAGCGGTGGAAAGGGCCGTCCGCTTCGGTCTGTCCGTGGGCGGGCCCGAAGTCATCAACTGCCGTTCGGTGTTCGCGCGCAAGAATTATTTCTATCCCGACCTGCCCAAGGGCTACCAGATCAGCCAATACGAACTGCCGATCGTAACCGGCGGCGCCATTTCCTTTCTGACCGGGGACGGCGAGAAGACCGTGCGGCTCACGCGAGCGCATCTTGAGGAAGATGCCGGCAAATCGCTGCATGAGGACTTCCACGGCATGAGCGGCATCGATCTCAACCGCGCCGGCACGCCGCTCCTGGAAATTGTTACCGAACCCGACATGAGGAGCGCGGAAGAGGCGGTGGCCTACGCCAAGGCGCTGCACGCGCTGGTGCGCTGGATCGGCATCTGCGACGGCAACATGCAGGAGGGATCGTTCCGCTGCGACGCCAATGTCTCGGTGCGCCGCCCCGGCGCGCCGCTCGGAACGCGGCGCGAAATCAAGAACCTCAACTCCTTCCGCTTCCTGCAGCAGGCCATCGAATACGAAGCGCGCTGGCAGATCGAGACGCTGCGCGACGGCGGCAGCATCCAGCAGGCCACGGTGCTGTTCGATCCCGACACGGGCGAGACGCGCATGATGCGCACCAAGGAGGACGCGCACGATTATCGCTATTTTCCCGATCCCGACCTGCTGCCGCTCGTCATCGACCCCGAAACGATTGAACAGATTAAATCCGAATTACCGGAGCTGCCGGCAGCGAAGCGCGAGCGCTATCGGCAGAAATTCGGATTGCCGTCCGCATTTGCCGCGTCGCTTACTCAATCCATCGAGGTAGCCTCCTACTTTGAAGCAGCGGCAGCTGAAGTCGGCAGCGACAATGCCAAACTGGCGGCAAATTGGATACTGGTCGAGTTGGCGGGTTCGCTCAATAGCGCGGGTATCGATATCAGCGCCTCGCCGGTATCGAGCAAGCAGCTCGCCGGTCTGTTGTTGCGCATTCGCGACAATACGATTTCCGGAAAGATGGCGAAGGGCGTGTTTGACGCGATGTGGGCAGGCGAGGGTGACGCGGACTCGGTTATCGAGAAGCGTGGTCTGAAGCAGATATCAGATACGGGCGAGCTTGAGAAAATTGTCGACGGCGTGCTCGCCGCCAATCCGAAATCGGTCGAGGAATACCGCGCGGGCAAGGAGAAAGCGTTCAACGCGCTCGTCGGTCAGGCGATGAAAGCGACCCGGGGCAAGGGCAATCCGGCCCAGATCAACGAAATCCTGAAGAAAAAACTGGCAGGCTAGCTGCTTTTACGTTATCGACGGCGCTAATTGTTCGCCGTTGCCGCAGCCTTCGGCCTGGCGCCGGTAAGTTGCAGATAGCGCTGCTTGTCTGCATCGTACTTGGCATTGATATCGCTGAGTTCCTTCTTCTTCGCCGCCAGCATGGCCTGCTGGTTCTTCAGGTCGGTCTCGTTGTCCTTGATATCCTCGATGAGTATTTTTGGAATCGGCTTGTTCGCATACGATGCTCTATCGGCCGCCAGTTTTTTGGCGCGTTTGCGCGCCTCGTCAGTGCGCTTCTCTAGATCCTGCACCGCCTGTCGGGGTAGCTTCAGCGCGCGCTGCCGGCTGTCCTCGATATCCTTCGCGCTTGCATAAGTGGCGAGCAGCGCCTGATCCTTGCGACCCTGCTCCTTGGCTTCGATTGCTTCCTGCTTCTTGCGCTTTTCCTCGGCTTCTTTCTCGGCGTATTGTTCCGGCGTCAGCGCTGCGCTGCGCCTTTTCACGACCATGCCTTGCGTGGACAGCTCTTCGAGTTCCTTGCCCGTGCATTCGATGGGCGGCCTGTCCGTAAAGTAGGCATGCCCGTTGCTGTCCTTGCATCTGTACAGGTGCTCCTGCGCGGACGCGGTAACGGCGCCGAGCGCGAACAGGGTTGCCAGGATCACGATTTGCCGTTTAAGCATGTGCGTCCGCTCCGTAAAGCTGACGGTAGTGTTCGATCTCGATCAGCTGTTGCTCCAGACCGGTTTGGCTGCCGAGAAACTGCACCAGGTCGTCGAGATCGGCGATGGCGATTACCGGCAGGCCCAGATCTTCGCGCACTTCCTGTACCGCCGAGCGCTCGCCGGCGCCGCGCTCGAGCCGGTCGAGGGCGATGGCCACGCCGCAGGGGCTCGCGCCCTCGGCGCGGATTAGCTCGACCGATTCGCGCACCGAGGTGCCTGCGGAGATCACGTCATCTACGATCAACACCCGCCCGGCCAGCGGCGCCCCTATCGTGCGCCCGCCCTCGCCGTGATCCTTGGCTTCCTTGCGATTGAAGCTGTAGGGGACGCTGCGCCCGGCCCGGGCCAGCGCAATGGCCACGCTCGCGACGAGCGGTATGCCCTTGTAGGCGGGCCCGAACAGCATGTCGAAAGGCTGGCCCGCGGCAAGGATGGCTTTCGCGTAAAATTCGCCGAGCCGCCCGAGTGTTGCACCGTCATTGAACAGGCCGGCGTTAAAAAAATAAGGCGACATGCGCCCGGCCTTGGTCTTGAATTGGCCGAAGCGCAGCACGCCGCAATCGATGCAGAAGGCAATGAACTCTTTTCGAAAATCCGACATTTGCAGTTCTTGGTGGACGCGGCTGGACGCCTGAGACCCGGCCATGTTACGCATTATCACGCTCAATCTCAACGGCATACGCTCCGCCGTGAGCAAAGGCCTGCTCGAATGGCTTACCCGGCAGAAGGCCGATGTGGTCTGCATGCAGGAAGTGAAGGCGCAGCTGCCCGACCTCGCGCCCGCGACGCTCAATCATCACCCTTACTCGGGTCATTTCAACTGCGCCGAAAAGAAAGGCTATAGCGGCGTGGGAATGTATTGCCGCAAACCGCCGGACAAGGTCACCAAGGGATTCGGCTCCAGGGAGTTCGACGCCGAAGGCCGCTACCTGCGTGCGGACTTCGGCGACTTGAGCGTGATTTCAGTCTACCTGCCCTCGGGTTCGAGTTCGGAGGAACGCCAGCAGGCGAAGTTCCGCTTCATGCGCGAATTCATGCCCCATCTGGCCAGGCTGAAAGCGGAGGGCCGCGAAATCGTGCTTTGCGGCGACTGGAATATCGCGCATAAGGAAATTGACCTGAAAAACTGGCGCGGCAACCGGAAGAACTCCGGCTTCCTCCCCGAGGAGCGGGCTTGGCTGAGCGAGGTGTTCGACGACCTGGGTTGGATGGATGTATACCGCCGGCTGTACCCGGACGCCACGGGCGACGCTTACACCTGGTGGTCAAACCGCGGCCAGGCCTGGGCCAAGAACGTGGGCTGGCGCATCGACTATCAGATCGCCACCCCGGGAATCGCGGTAACAGCGAAGAAGGCGGCGATTTACAAGGCGCAACGGTTCAGCGACCACGCGCCGCTGAGCATCGATTACGACTGGCCGAAGCGCTAGCGCGAATGGCCGTGAGGCGCGCGAAGCGGGACGCGATCCACCGGGCGCAACGCTGTAGCGGCTACGCCTCGTTCATAATCGATGGCGATTTCCTGGAACCCGTTGCTGCATGCAATTTGCAGCAGGCTAAGCAGGGGTGCTGCCCGGCGGCAGCTTCCCGCGAATGGTGTTCTGCCGGCGCCGGTCCAGCCACCAGGCGAGCGCTGGCAGCACGACGAACGAACCGGGCATCACCATCACCACGAGATAGGGGCTGACCATGGACAGGCGGCGCAGGTGCCCGATAATCTCGCGCCTGTCCTCGGGTGTCCATTTCTGGTGGTTACGCGGCTTCATCAGCAGTGGCATGAGCCCCGTTACCTGAACGACTTCACCGAGTACGTATTTTCGCTCCCGGTCCATCATTTCCACCATGGTCCGGACGATGACTGGCTGGCGCACGGTTCAGGCGATGATTTTTCTGGTCAGCCAGCGGTAGCCCTGCCACAGGCCGAAGGCGCGGCGCGCCCATTTGAATGTGCGCCGTGGGCGCAGCAGCGCGAGTACCAGGGTGGCGCCGGCAACGAGGGGCGGGCGTGTAATGACAAAGCGTACGCCTTCCAGGCAGCGGTCGATGAAAGCCAGTGGCTGCGCCCAGGATTGCAGCGTCTGCGCCAGCTGCCCACGCTCTAGCGCGGCGCGCTCGAGCAGGCGCGCACGTTTGGCTTCGATCGCGGCGAGGCGCCGGTTCACGCGCGCGGCTCCCGCAGCATGGCGGCATCCTTTGTCAGCTCGCCGCGCGTGACGGCGAACGGTTTGGGCCGAGACTTCGTTTTGGCGCGCAGGACCCAGGCAAGCGCCGCGGCCGCGCCCAGGAACGCCAAACCGAGCAGACCGACTGCGGCCAAGCGGTGCGTGTCCCAGAAATAGATCACTACGAAAGCGACGCCGAGCACCAGCGCCATGCCCAGGCAAAACGCCGCGGCCAGCGCGATGAGCAAGAACTGCTCCAGCCGCAGCCGTTCTTCCTCGATTTCGGTAGCGAGAATTTCCAGGCGCGTGCGCGCGCTGCCGAGCAGGTTTTGCCCCAGGTTCTTGATTGACCGCAGAAGGCCGCCGCGCGCGGCGGCGCCTCCCCTTTCCGCCATGATCAGCGGCGGCTGATCAGCATGCCCAAGACCAGGCCGGCGGCGGCAGCGATGCCCACGGCCCCCCAGGGATGGTCGTGCACGTAGTCGTCGGTGACGCGCGCCGCGGCCTTGGTTCTGTCGACCATGGCTTCCTCGGCACGCGACAATTTGTCCTTGGCGACACGCAGGCTTTCCTGGATGCGCTCGCGCGCTACGACCGCTTTTTCGCCCATCTGGCCGGCAGTTGCTCGCAGCAGCTCCTCCGCATCGGCGATCACGGTGCGCAGGTCGGATGTGAGTTTTTCCCTGGAAGTATCGGTGTCGTCGCTCATGATTTCTTGCCTCTCTAACGAGTAAATTCCGCTCCGGCCAAAGCGCTGGCGGAAGGCTTTAAGGCTACCGGCTTTCACTCGTCAAATCAACCTTAAACGCCAAGCGCCTGTCAAGCTTCTGCACATGAGCGAGAGGGGGAATTGGGGATGTGGCGCCTGCGGTGAAGCTTAACAGGCCCTGAACGCAGGTAGAATCGGCCCCATGTCGTCCCCCTATCTGGAGATCCTGCGCAGCCCGCGCGTCGCCGCCGTGCTGTTGCTCGGGTTTTCTTCCGGGTTGCCGCTGGCGCTGACTGGGAGCACGCTGCAGGCTTGGCTCACCGTGTCCGGTGTCGACATCATGACCATCGCCTGGTTTTCCTGGGCCGGTATCCCCTATCTGCTCAAATTCCTCTGGTCGCCGTTGATGGACCGCTATGTGCCGCCCTTTCTGGGCCGCCGCCGCGGCTGGATGCTGTTGATGCAGCTTGCGCTGGTGCTGGGTTTCGTAGGCATGGCAATTTCGCCGCCGAAAACGGACCTGTGGCTGCTCGGCTGCCTCGCGCTGTGGGTTGCGTTTGCGTCGGCTTCGCAGGACATCGTCATCGACGCCTATCGCACCGATTTGCTGCCGGCGGCCGAGCGCGGCATGGGCGCGGCGGTGAGCGTGCTCGGCTACCGCATCGCAATGCTGGCCTCGGGGGGGCTCGCGCTGATCCTCGCCGACCGGATCGGCTGGCGCGAGACGTTTTTCGTAATGGCCGCGTTGATGGGCGTGGGCCTTGCGACCAGCCTCGTCGCGCCCGAACCCGCGGTGCGCGGAACGCCGCCGCGCAGCCTGCGCGCGGCCGTGGTCGAGCCGCTCAGGGATCTGATGTCGCGCTCGGGAGCGCTGCAGTTGCTCGCCCTGATCGCCTTGTACAAATTCGGCGACGCGCTCGCCGGTACGCTGACCACGGCATTTTTGATCCGCGGCGTCGGCTTTTCGCTCACTGACGTCGGCACCATCAACAAGGTCCTGGGACTGGCTTCGCTGCTGTTGGGTGGTCTCCTCGGCGGCCTGCTGCTGGTGCGCATGAGCCTTGTGCGTGCGCTGTTGCTGTTCGGCGCGCTGCAGGCGATCTCCAATCTGTCGTTCGCGGTGCTCGCCTGGGCGGGCAAGAGCTATCCGCTGCTGGTGTTCGCGGTTGGCTTCGAAAACCTCGCCAGCGGCATGGGCACGGCGGCTTTTGTCGCTTTCGCCATGGCGCTGTGCAATCACAGCTTTTCCGCCACTCAGTACGCGATCCTTTCGGCGCTCGCCTCGCTCGGGCGCGTCCTGTTCGGTCCGGTCACCGGCGCTCTGGTGGAAGTCATGGGCTGGGCGAATTTTTTCGTCCTCACCTTCGTCGCCGCACTACCCGGCCTGTGGCTGGTTTGGCGCATGCGCGCACAGATCGCTGCAGTGGAGCAGGCGCAACCCCAGACTGGGTGAGCGTTCAGGTCTTTTTTTCGAACCGGTATACCGCCACGCTGCCGCGCAAATTCGGCGCGAAGCTGATGCGGCGCTCACCCTGCATCACGATGCGCTCGAGAATGCGCACGCCGTGGGTGGCGCAGAAATCCTCGAAGTCCGCCAGCGTACACAGGCGCACGTTGGGCGTGTCGTACCACAGGTAGGGCAGCACGTCGGATACCGGCATGCGGCCGCGCATGACCTGCAGACGCTGCGGCCAGTAGCCGAAATTGGGGAAGGAGACGATGCCCTGGCGCCCTACGCGCAGCATCTCCATGATGATTTCCTCGGTGTGGCGCATGGCCTGTAGCGTCAGCGAAAGGATGACGTAGTCGAACGAGCCGGCGTCGAATCCCGCCAGGCCCGCTTCCAGGTCGCTCTGGATCACGTTGACCGAGTTCTTCACGCAGGCAAGCACGTTGGCGTCGCTGATGTCGATGCCGTAGCCGCGCACCTCGCGGCTCTGCTTCAGGTATTTGAGCAGCAGGCCCTCGCCGCAGCCCAGGTCGAGCACGCTCGCGCCCGGCGCCACCCAGGCGGCGATGGCGTCGAGGTCGGCGCGGCCGGCGATGGCCGGGACGGGGAGGGAAGTGTTCATGAAATCCTCACCCTTGTGCCTCAAGGTCGCGCGCCACGTTTTCGAAGTAGGCGCGCACTAGCGCGTGATAGCGCGCGTCGTCGAGCAGGAAGGCATCGTGCCCGTGCGGCGCATCGATCTCCGCGTAGCAGACGTCGGCGCGGTTGTCGAGCAGCGCTTTGACGATCTCGCGCGAGCGCTCCGGCGCGAAGCGCCAGTCCGAAGTGAACGAAACCACGAGGAAGCGCGCCTTTGCCGGCGCGAGCGCGCGGGTGAGATCGCCGTCGCAGGCGCCGGCCGGGTCGAAATAATCCAGCGCTCTGGTGATAAGCAGATAGGTATTGGCGTCGAAATACTCGGAGAATTTGTCGCCCTGGTGGCGCAGGTAGGACTCGACCTCGAAGTCGACGTCGAAATGGAAGTTGATCGCGCCCGAGCGCAGGCTGCGGCCGAATTTTTCCATCATCGCATCGTCCGACAAGTAGGTGATGTGGCCGATCATGCGCGCGAGGCGCAAGCCGCGGCGCGGCACCGCGTTGTGGGAGTAGAAATCGCCGCCATGGAAGTCGGGGTCGGTGGTGATCGCCTGGCGCGCCACTTCGTTGAAAGCGATGTTCTGCGCCGAGAGCTTGGGTGCCGCGGCGATGACGATGGAGTTTGCGATCCGGTCCGGGTAGGCGATCGTCCACTGCAGCGCCTGCATCGCGCCGAGGCTGCCGCCCATCACCGCCGCGAAGCGCGCGATGCCGAGCCGGTCGGCCAGGCGCGCCTGCGCCTCGACCCAGTCCTCGACCGTGACCACCGGGAAACTCGAGCCGTAGGCCTTGCCGGTCCTGGGGTCGATCGAAGCCGGCCCGGTGGAGCCGAAACAGCCGCCGGGGTTGTTGACCCCGATGACGAAGAACCGGTCGGTGTCCAGCGGTTTGCCCGGGCCGATCATGTTGTCCCACCAGCCGATGCTTTTCGGGTCTTCCGCGTAAAAACCGGCGACGTGGTGCGCAGCATTGAGCGCATGGCATACCAGCACCGCATTGGACTTGGCGGCGTTCAGCGTGCCGTAGGTTTCGTACTTCAGGTCGTAGGCGTCAAGCACCGCGCCGCTTCTGAACGCGAGCGGCGTATCGAAGTGCATGGTCTGCGGCCGCACCGGGCCGACCGAGCTTGGTTCGCTCATGGTTCAACCAAAAAAGGCTTGTGACTGAATCGGGGGACCTAAAGGAGGTGCGCCACATTTTCGTCACAGGCATGCAAAAACGAAAAAACCCGTTCAGCTTGCTCGCTAAACGGGTTTCCCGCGCTTTAGCCGTATTTGTTTATCGCTCGGTCGTACATCGAACCGGCGGCGCCCGCAAGCTGACCATCAAATCGGCGCTGGAAGGAAAGATACCCGCGAAGCCGGGTTGCTGTCAATCTCCGCTGCGGCAGGAGATCTCGCCGTCGTGCGACAACAGCTGTTCCCTCGCCGGAGATACCTTGTCCGGTCTGCTTAAGCGTTGAGTTTGTCCAGCAGCCGTTTGGCTTTCTCCGGGTCGTCGGCGCGCAGGATGCCGCCGGCGAGCCGGGCCAGATCGCCGAGGTCGCTCTTGAGTACCTGCTGCTTGACCGCGAGCAGGCTGGCCGGATGCATGGAAAACTGGCGCAGTCCGAAGCCAAGCAAGAGCCGCGTAAGCGTCACGTCCCCGGCCATTTCGCCGCACACGGCTACCGGAATTTGCATGCGCGCGCTGGCTTTGATGGTGTGGGCGACCAGATGCAGCACCGCCGGGTGCAGTGGGTTGTACAGATGCGACACGCTGTCGTCGGTGCGGTCTATGGCGAGCGTGTATTGGATCAGGTCGTTGGTGCCGATCGACAGAAAATCGAGCTTGCGCACGAACACGCCCAGAGCGAGCGCGGCTGCGGGCACCTCGATCATGCCGCCGACATCGATGCCGCGGTCGTAGGGCAGCTTCTGTTCGTCCAGGAATTCCTTTGCTTGCGCGATCATGGTGAGCGCCTGCTCGATCTCGTGCGCATGCGCGAGCATGGGAATCAGCAGGCGGATCTTGCCGTAATGCGAAGCGCGCAGGATCGCGCGCAGCTGCGTCAGGAACATCTGCGGCTCCGCCAGGCACAGCCGGATCGCGCGCAGACCCATTGCCGGATTGGGTCCGCCCCGGGCGGCGCCGTTCACGGTCTTGTCCGCGCCCAGGTCGAGCGTGCGTATGGTCACGGGCATGCCGCGCATCGCCTGCGCGACGTGCCGGTAGGCCTCGAATTGCTCGTCCTCGCCGGGCAGGTCGTCGCGATTGAGGAACAAGAACTCGCTGCGGAACAGGCCGACGCCGGTGGCGCCGGATTCGCGCACCTGCTCGATGTCCTGCGGCAGTTCGATGTTGGCGTGCAGATCCACCGCGGTGCCGTCCCGGGTGGTGGCGGGCGTGCTGCGAATGCGCTTCAGCTTCTGTCGCCGCGACTCGAGTTCGCGCTGGCGTTTCTGGTATTCCTCGAGCACCAGCGGGTCGGGATCGACGATCAGCACGCCATGCACGCCGTCGACGATGACGACCTCGCCCTCGCTTACCAGCTGCCGCGCCGAGTGCACGCCCACGATCGCGGGGATGCCGAGGCTGCGCGCGAGAATGGCGGTGTGCGAGGTCACGCCGCCGAGGTCGGTGACGAAGCCGGCGTACTGATGCTGCTTGAACACCATCATGTCCGCCGGCGACAGGTCGTGCGCCACCACGATCAATTGGTGCTCGCGCGCCGGCGCCGCGCCGGCGCGCGCTGGTTGCTCCTGCATCGCCTTGAGCAGGCGCTCCACCACCTGCGTCACGTCGGCCTTTCTCTCGCGCAGGTAGGGGTCGTCGATTTTCTCGAATTGCCCCACCAGGTAATCCATCTGCTGCACCAGGGCCCATTCCGCGTTGCAGCCGAGGCTGCGGATCAGCGCGCGCGGCACGTGCGACAGCGTCGCGTCGTCGAGCATCATCAGGTGCAGGTTGAGAAACGCGCCGAGTTCGTTGGGCGCGTCTGCGGGGACGCTGCGGCGCAGGCCCTCCAGTTCCGCGCGCAGCTTGTCCACTGCCGCCGAGAAGCGCATCACCTCGATCTCGAGGTCCTCCGGTGGGACCGTGTAATGCGCCACCTCCAGCCGCGCGCTGGAAATCAGGTGCACGTGGCCGATCGCGATGCCGCCGCCTGCGCCTGCGCCGTGGAGGGTAAAACTCACTCGTGTTCCCCGAATTTGTCCGCGATCAATTGCTGAATGGACCGCAATGCCGCGTCGGCGTCGCTGCCCATGGTCTCGATGCCGATCGTGGCGCCCTTGCCGGCGGCGAGCATCATGACACCCATGATGCTCTTGGCGTTGACGCGGCGGCCGTTGCGTGTGAGCCAGATATCGCTCTGAAACCCGCTCGCGAGCTGAGTCAGCTTGGCCGACGCGCGCGCGTGCAGGCCGAGCTTGTTGACGATCTCAATTTCGGTTTGCGGCATTGCAGGCATCGCTGTCAAGGTGAACCACGCCCGTCAACCCGCCGCTGACTGCTTTCTCCGCCACGGTCGCGAGCGGCTCTTCGCGATAGGTCAGGGCGCGGATCAGCATCGGCAGGTTGACTCCGGAAACGCCTTCGACCCTGCCCGGCGCCAGCAGGCGCGTGGCGATATTGGACGGCGTCGCGCCGAGGATATCGCTGAGTACCAGCACGCCCTGGCCCTGATCGAGCTGCTTCACCAGCGCTTCGGCCTGCGGCAGCACCGCCTCCGGATCGTCGTGAATGGTAACGCCGAGTTGCAGCACCTGCGGCGGGCGTTTGCCCATCACGTGGCTGGCGCAATGGATCAGGGCTTCGCCGAATGCCCCGTGGGCAACAATCAGGATTCCGACCATGATATTCGCTCTTGTTGTTTGCGGTTGACTCGCGCCCGCGCGCGATTCAGGCCGCGCACGCTTTCTCCAGCGCGTCGATGAACAGCCCGGCGACATTGCAGCCCGTCTGCTCGTGGATTTCCTGGAAGCAGGTGGGGCTGGTGACGTTGACTTCGGTGAGGTAGTCGCCGATCACGTCCAGGCCGACCAGCAGCAGGCCGCGCCGCGCCAGTTCCGGGCCGAGGGCGACGGCAATCTCCAGGTCGCGCGCCGACAGCGGCTGCGCTACGCCCGTGCCGCCGGCTGCGAGGTTGCCGCGCGTCTCGCCTGCCCTGGGGATGCGCGCGAGGCTGTAGGGCACGGGCTCGCCCGCGATCAGCAGAATGCGCTTGTCGCCGGCGCGGATTTCCGGGATATAGCGTTGTGCCATGATCGAGCGCGTGCCGTGCAGGGTGAGCGTCTCGACGATGACGTAACGGTTGGGGTCGGCGTCGGTGACGCGAAACACCTGCGCCCCCCCCATGCCGTCCAGGGGCTTCACCACCACGTCGGCGTGGGCGTCGATGAAATCGTGGATCTGCTGTTCCATGCGCGTCACCAGCGAGGGCGCGGTGAAGCGCGGGAATTCCGCGATCGCGAGCTTCTCGCTGTGGTCGCGCAGCGCGCGCGGATCGTTGAACACCCTGGCGCCCTCGCGTCCGGCCAGCTCCAGCAGCCAGGTAGCGGTCACGTACTCCATGTCGAACGGCGGGTCCTTGCGCATCAGTACCGCGTCGAAGTCCGCGAGCGCGCCTTCGTGCGGCGCATCCGTGCGGTACCAGCGCTCCTTCTCGCCGGTGAGCTCGAGGCGGCAGGACTCGCCGATCACGCGGCCGTGTTTCCACATCACGCCGTCCTGCATCAGCACGTGCAGCTCGTGTCCGCGCGCGGCCGCCTCCGCCATCATCGCGTAGGTCGTGTCCTTGTAGGTCTTGATCCCGTCCAGCGGGTCGAGAATGATCGCAATTTTCATGATGCCGCGCGCAACGCGCGATGTCCGATAGACCGACACAATGATTCTAACAGCGACTCGGGCCGGGTGCCCGCGAGCGCCGCGCGGAACAGGCGTTCTGGCCGGTAAATCGGAAAGATGCGGACCCGGCGGCTCTTTTTCGGTGTCGCGCCGGGTCGGAGGCTACTTGGCCAGGCTGGTGAGGTAATCGACCGCGGCCTTCATCTGGGCGTCGGTATAAGCCGGGTTGCCGCCCCTGGCAGGCATCGCGTTCAGGCCATTGATCGCGGCGTGGTAGAGCGCAGGCATGCCTTGCTTGAGGCGCGGCGCCCAGGCGGCCTTGTCGCCCGCTTTGGGGGCGCCCGCAACGCCGGTGCCGTGGCAGACGACGCAAGTCGTCTCGAATATCTTTTTGCCTTCGGCATTGCCGGCCGCTGGAGCTGCCGCCGTCTTCTCGGCTGCGGGAGTTGCCGCCGACTTCTCCGGCGCGGGAGCAGCGGCCGTCTGCTCCGCTGCGGGAGCGGTCGCCGCCGCGGGCGCACTGCCGGCGGCCCCGGCGAACGTCACCTCGGCAACCGGCTGCAGGCGCTGTGCCACGGCCTTGGCCGACAGCGCCGGGCTGCTCAAGTCGATGCGGCGGATGCTGGTTATATACTGCGACAGGAGCGTGATAAGCACGATCGGCACCAGGAACGCGAGCGCGACCACGATGATCAGTTGCTTTGGTGTTTTGATCAGGCTTTCGTGCTTCGCGTCGTGCTCATTCTGGCTCATTGGTATCCTTCGTCGCTGATTTTTCGTCGCAACACGAGGGTATGCCTACCCGCATGCCTGGCTAAGTCGTTGCAAAAGCGCGCATTATAGTCGCAAATGCGCTCTCCTTGAAAGCATCCCCGCCTACAGGGACCGTGCAAAAGCCGGTATACTTTCACTCACGCGCCCGTAGCTCAGCTGGATAGAGTGTTGGTTTCCGAAACCAAAGGTCACAGGTTCGACTCCTGTCGGGCGCGCCAATTCCTTCAGGTACTTACCATGCTGCGCGCCGCATTTTGTTCCGCGGAACGTAGCTGAATCAGCAGATACCTTGGCTTATTCAGGGCGCTATACAGGCGGAGTCCGGCAGCTTTCGTCGGCTACCAGGCCGGCGCTTCGACAGTCGCGGCGTTCAGGAAACGATATACGATGCCGCGCCGCTTGCCAGGAGCGTCTTGTCCGCCCCCAGAAATTCCATGCGTGTCGTCGCCAGCCTGGACCCGAGGCGCAAAACGTTGGCACGGAGCTCGAAATGATCCCCGACTGCAGAACGCAGGTAGTCGATGCGCAGATCGATCGTCCCCAGTCTGCCGAACCGATTGAGCCGCTGCCTGGGGGCTTCGTCCATGTGACGCGCACCGATCGCCGCCATCACGGCGACGCCTGCCATGGCGTCCAAGCCCGCGCTAATGACCCCGCCGTGAAGTCGTTTGGATATGAAGTGGCCGATCAACTCGGGCCGCATTTCGATTCTTCCTACAACTCCGCTTGCTTTCAGTGAAATGATCTTCAGGCCCAATACACGGTTGAAGGGAACCATTTCGTCAAAGATTTTGGTCAATCCGGCAACGAATTCCGGCTCGAAGCTGGCCGCTTCCAATGTTTCGGCATTTTTCTTCATGTTTTATGATCGGATCGCAAAAGTTTGCGCAGTGTACCGTTTAATATGCGTGCAAAGCAGAGACACCACCCGGCGCAGTTTTCGTAGCTCGCCGCCATCGGCCCGGTAGCACCGCCCTTCCACTGGAGGTGGTCCGAGGCAATCGACTGTGTGTGCCGCATCCATCGCTGACCGTCATCTGCGTAGTGGTAGTGGTACATTTTTAATCCTGTGGCCAGATCCGTCGCCGTGCACACTCTCAAGCCCGCAGCGCCGCATCCACGATGTCCTGCGCTTCGCGCACGATTTGCGCCAGGTGTTCGGCGCTGGTGAAACTCTCGGCATAGAGTTTGTAGATGTCCTCGGTGCCGGAAGGCCGCGCGGCGAACCAGCCCGCCGCCGTGGTCACCTTCAGGCCGCCGATGGGCGCGTCGTTGCCCGGCGCGCGCGTGAGCTTGGCAGTGATCGCGTCCCCGGCGAGCGTCGCCGCCTTTACGCTGTCGCCGCTCAGGCGCTTGAACGCGGCCTTCTGCGCCGGCGTGGCGGGCGCGTCCACGCGTACGTAATGCGGACTGCCGAATTTCGCCGCGAGATCCAGGTAATAGCGTCCGGGGTCCTTGCCGGTGACGGCCGTGATTTCGGCGGCCAACAGCCCGAGGATGATGCCGTCCTTGTCGGTGGTCCAGACCGAGCCGTCGCGGCGCAGGAAACTCGCGCCGGCGCTCTCTTCGCCGCCGAAACAGAAACTGCCGTCCAGCAGCCCGGGCGAAAACCATTTGAAGCCCACCGGCGTCTCGACCAGGCGGCGCTTGAGGCCCGCGACCACGCGATCGATCAGCGCACTCGACACCAGGGTCTTGCCCACCGCGGCGCTCGCCGGCCACTGCGGACGATGCGTCAGCAGGTAATGTATCGCGACCGCCAGAAAATGGTTGGGGTTCATCAGCCCGGCAGAGGGCGTGACGATGCCGTGGCGGTCGGCGTCGGTATCGTTGGCCCAGGCGATGTCGAAGCGCTGTTTGAGCCCGACCAGGCCCGCCATGGCATAGGGGCTGGAGCAATCCATGCGGATCTTGCCGTCGTGATCCAGCGTCATGAAGCCGAAGGTGGGATCGACCTTCGGATTGACCACCTCGATGTCCAAGCCGTAGTGCGCCGCGATCGGCTTCCAGTACGCCACCGCTGCGCCGCCCAAGGGATCGACGCCGATTTTCAGCTTTGCCGTCCGAATCGCCTCCATGTCGATCACGCCGGCGAGGTCGGCGATATAGGGCGCGGCGAAATCGTCGGTGCGCGTGCTGTCGGCGGCGAGGGCCTGCGCGTAGGGCATGCGCTTCACCTCATTGTTGCCCTGGGCGAGCAGGGCGTTGGCGCGCTGCTCGATCCAGCCGGTGACGTCGGTGTCCGCGGGTCCGCCGTTGGGCGGGTTGTATTTGATGCCACCGTCGGCCGGCGGATTGTGTGAGGGGGTGATCACGAGGCCGTCCGCGCGCGCGGCGCCGCGGGCGCGGTTGTGCGCGAGGATCGCGCGCGAGATCACCGGGGTCGGGGTGTAGCCATCGCCGCGCTGGATGCGCGTCTGCACGCCGTTGGCCGCGAGCACTTCGAGCGCGGTGCATTGCGCCGGGCCGGACAGGGCGTGCGTGTCCTTGCCGAGGAACAGCGGGCCCGCGATGCCTTGCTGCGTGCGGTATTCGCATACCGCCTGCACGATGGCGAGGATGTGGGCTTCATTGAAGCTGCGCTCGAATGCGCTGCCGCGATGGCCGCTGGTGCCGAAGGCCACGCGCTGCGCCGGATTGCTCACATCCGGCGCGTCGCAATAGGCGCCGAGCAGCGCGGGTACGTCCACCAATACCGAGGCGGGGGCCGGCTTGCCGGCCAGGGGATGGGTCATGATGTTTCCTATGCCGGTTGGAAGAAAGAATCGGCGTTCGCGATATTGTCGCCCGCTATTGTGCCATTTGCGCGGTCTCGCGCCAGGCGCGCGTGCCGGCGCCATTGATTTAAATCAAATACAGCGCGACGGCCCCGGCTAGCATTCGCGCTGATACACTATCCATCACTTCTTTTCTTTCCGGCCCGCCGCAGCGCGCGCTGTACTATCAGGAGGCAAGTATGACCGCCATCAGTCGCTTTCCCGTACCCAAGCTCGACGAAATGCCGCAGGACATTCGCGAGCGCATCACCGCCGTGCAGGAGAAATCGGGCTTCGTGCCCAACGTGTTTCTCACGCTCGCGCACCGCCCGGACGAGTTCCGCGCCTTCTTCGCCTACCACGACGCGCTGATGGAAAAGCAAAGCGGCCTCAGCAAGGCCGAGCGCGAAATGATCGTGGTCGCCACCTCCGGCGCCAATCAATGCCAGTATTGCGTGGTTGCGCACGGCGCGATCCTGCGCATACGCGCCAAGAACCCGCTCATCGCCGACCAGGTCGCGGTCAATTACCGCAAGGCCGACATCACGCCGAAGCAGCGCGCGATGCTCGACTTCGCGATGAAGACCTCGCTCGAGCCCTGGACCATCAGCGACGCCGATTACGAGACGCTGCGCGGCCACGGTTTTTCCGACGAGGACATATGGGACATCGGCGCCGTCGCCGCATTCTTCGCGCTGTCCAACCGCATGGCCAACCTGATCAGCATGCGGCCCAACGACGAGTTCTACACCCTGGGCCGCGAGAAGCGCTAGCCGGCGCAAGACTGGAAAGCCGTTGCGAAGCGATTTTACAACGGCCTGATTTAGGGGAGTATGAGGGGGAGCTATCCCCTCATTTCGTAAGGAGCCTCATATGCGGCTGCTGCTCGTCTGGCTGATCAATGCACTGTCGCTGCTTGCGGTGCCCTATGTGCTGCCGTCGATCAGCGTGGACAGCCTTTACGTCGCGCTGATGACCGCGCTGCTGCTTGCCCTGGTCAACACCCTGATCCGGCCGCTGCTGCTGCTCGTCACCCTGCCGATCACCATCCTCACCCTGGGCCTGTTCACACTGGTGATCAACGGCCTGCTGTTCTGGTTCGTGGCCTCGTTCGTCCAAGGTTTTCGCGTAGGCGGTTTCTGGTCAGCATTCTGGGGCGCCATCGTCTACAGCCTGATCTCGTCCTTGGTGAGCTGGCTGCTGATCCCGCGGCCGGGCCCGCCGCCACCGCCGCGGTGGCCGCCAGGGCCGCCCCCGCCGCCCGAGGACTACATCGATTCCACCGCGCGCCGGCTGTAGGGGCCCCCCGGGCCGATCTGCATGCGCGTTTGGGGGAGGCCCGCCCCCGGGCCGATCAAGCTTCGATCCGGCACCGATCGCGGCGTGGGCGCCCCTCCTACAAAACGATCGGCGCGCTTACAGCCTGTGCCACATCCACAACAGCGCCCACAGGCCGACCACTGACGCGAACGCAGTCGGCACCCATACATAGAGCCGGTGCCGGCGCTCGCGCAGGCGCTCGCTTTCTGCGCGCGCGGCTGCCATGAGCGCGGCGATGCGCCGCTCCGTATCGGCGCCTGGCGCGGGT
>CAZRMO010000001.1:69755-90528 GCA_964601155.1 uncultured Enterobacteriaceae bacterium | reverse complement strand
GGTTGCGCAACAGGTTGCGCAGGGCGAGCGAAAGCGTTTTCATGCTGCCGCCTCCGGCATACGCCGCACGATGTTTTCGATGCGGCCGTCGCGGATCATCACCGCGTCGTCGGCCTCGGCCATCACCTTGGGATCGTGCGAGGAAAACACGAAGGACACGTGCAGTTCGCGCTGCATCGCGCGCATCAGCGAAATGATCGCCGCGCCGGTGTGGCTGTCCAGGTTCGCGGTCGGCTCGTCGGCGAGCACCAGGTTCGGCGACGGCGCGAGCGCGCGCGCGATGGCGACGCGTTGGCGCTGCCCGCCGGAAAGCTGGCCGGGCAGATTGCGCGCCTTGTCGGCGATGCCGACGGCTTCGAGCAAGGTGCCGACCCGCTGTTTGCGCTCGGCCGCGGGCACGCGCGCGAGCAGCAGCGGATATTCCACGTTCTCCTCGACCGTCAGCACCGGCAGCAGATTGAAGTTCTGGAAAATGAAACCGAGATGGCGGGCGCGGAAATCCGACAACGCATCGTCGGACATTTTTTGCACCGCCTCGCCGGCGACGATGATCTCGCCGCGATTGGGCTGGTCGATGCAGCCGATCAAATTGAGCAGCGTGGTCTTGCCGCTGCCGGAAGGGCCGGAAATCACGGTAAAGCAGTTGGGACGGATCTCGAGGTTGATGTCGACCAATGCCGGAACGTCGACCGCGTCAAGGTGATAGGTCTTGCTGATCCGATTCATCGTGACAACATTCATCTGGGGCTCGGCGTTCGGCACTGACATGGTGACATCCTAAACAGCCTTTGCGCCGCGGCCAAGCACAATGCGAAGAAACCCGCGGATCGGGGCGCCAGACTCTGCTGGCGCGCGCGAACTGCCGCAGGCCTGCAAAATAGTGGATTGATTCTCACGTCACTTCCCATTACACTGCCGCCAAGCAGAAGCGCGTATACGCGCCGCGGGCGCTCCGAACAGGGGCGTCGTTACAGCCAGCAGTCAGGAGGGATCGCCGAGCGCTTCCACGCAGTGTGTGGCGTTGTGCCCGGTGTAGAAGCCAAATCGAGGTCTTCTTTTCAGAGGAGTGGCAAATCATGAGACGTATCGTTCCGCTATTGACATCCGTGGTCTTCGCCGGCGCATTGGCGATGAGCTTCCAGGCGAAAGCCGCGAGCAACAAGCCGATTCTGATCGGCCTCGACACACCGATCCAGCACCAAGTCGGCAAGGACACTGTGGCCGCGGTGAAGATGGCGGTCGAAGAGATCAACGCCAAGGGCGGCGTGCTGGGGCGCAAGCTGGCCTACGTCGTGGCCGACGAGGGCGTAGACCCGCAGCTCGGCGTCAGCGCGATCAACAAGCTGACCTCCGACGACCACGTCAACGTGCTGATCGGCGGCTACTCCAGCGGCGTGACGCTGGCCGAGGAGCCGCACATCGCGCAGTCGAAGACGATCTGGATCGGGGTCGGCTCGGCGTCGCCCAACATCACCGCTCTGGTCGGAAAGGATTACGACAAGTACAAATACATTTTCCGTGTCAATCCGCTCAATTCGGCATTGCAGGCGGCGCAGATCGTTGATTTCGCCAAGAATGTGGTCAAGGATCAGCTCGGACGCGACAAGGTCGCGATTCTCGGCGAGAGCGCGATCTGGGTGCGCGGTCTGGTCCCGGTGCTGGTGAAGGGCCTCGAGGCCAATGGCATGAAAGTGACATATCAGCAATTGTTCGACGAGTCCATGAACGACTTCACGCCGCTGTTTGCGCGCGTCAAGGACAGCGGCGCGAAGTACCTGCTCGTCATCCTGTCGCACGCCAACTCGGACGTGTTCGTCAAGCAGCTGTACGAGGCGCGGCTGCCGATGCCCTACGGCGGTATCGACGTCAAGAGCATGACGCCGAACTTCTGCTCGCGCGTGAATGGCGCCGCGGTCGGCGAGACCACAGTCAACTTCATCACCCGCGCGCCGATCACGCCCAAGACGATCCCGTTCTGGGACAAGTTCGTGAAGGAGAACGGCCGCGCTCCCGTGTACACCGCGCCCGGTGCCTACAATTCGGTGTATCTGTACGCTTGGGCCGTCGAGAAAGCCGGCACGACCGACGCCGACCCCGTGATCAAGCAGCTCGAGAAGGCCGACTACCTCGGCGTAGGCGGCAAGATCAAGTTCAACAAGGTGCATGACGACATCGACGGCCCTGGTTACCAGAACCTGTTGTTCGTGCAGTGGCAGAAAGATTGCACGCGCCAAGTGGTCTGGCCGAAGGAGCTTGCAACCGGCAAAATAATGCTGCCGCCGTGGGTCAAGTAAGCGCTGCAGCGGGCGGCCCTCGGTGCTGACGGTCCTCATCTACGGAGCGGTGACCAGCGCGATCCTCGCCATGCTGGCGGTGGGATTTACCCTCATCTTCGGCGTGGCGCGGATCCTCAACCTGGCGCATGGTGCCTTCTACGCGCTGGGCGCCTACTGCACCTACAGCCTGACCGCGACCTACAAGGTTCCGCTCATCGTGGCCGCGCTTGCGTCCGTGGCGCTGGTGGCCTTGTTTGGCATGGCGATGGAGCGGGTGCTGGTGCGCCCGCAGCGCCAGTCGAGCCTTGCGGTGCTGATGATCACGCTCATGGTGGCGCTGACCGTCGAGCAGGTGCTGTTCGTGGTGTTCGGCTCGCAGTCGAAGAACGTGCCTGCGTTCATCAATTTTCCGGTCTACCTGCACGGCGTGTCGCTGGACGGGCAGCGCCTGCTCGCGCTCGCCGTCGCCGTGTGCCTTATCGGCGCGCTGTGGCTGTTCATCCAGCGTACCCGGCTCGGCAGCGCGATTCTGGCGATCTCGCAGGACCCGGAGGCGGCCCAGTACATGGGCATTCCGGCGAATCGTATCTTCTCGCTCGTGATGGGGCTCTCGGCGGCGCTGGCGGGGGCGGCCGGGGTGATCGCCGGGCCGTTCCTGAGTGTGCGGCCGACCATGGACCAGACTGCCATGATCACCGCCTTCTCCGTGGTGATCGTGGGCGGACTCGGCTCGATCCCGGGCAGCATTCTCGCCGCATTGATAATCGGCTACAGCGAAACGTTCGTTGCCTTTTATCTCAACCCGGAGTGGACCGGCACCGTGTCCCTGGTTGCGATTCTCCTCACTCTGGTCCTCAGGCCCGCTGGGCTCATGGGGCGCGCCGTTGGCGCCTGAGCACGCGATGCGCACTCGAAATTGGATGGGGGGCGCGGTACTGGTCGGCCTCCTTGCGGCGGCACCGCCGCTGCTGCACAACCAGTATTTCACCGGCGTGTTCATCGTCTGCGCCATCGAGGCCATCTGGGCCGCGAGTTGGAACTTCTTTTCCGGGCTCACCGGGCGCGAGAACTTTGGCACCGCGCTGTTCATCGGGGGCGGCGCCTACACCGCGGCGTTTTTCAACAGCACGTTCGGCCTCAACGCCTGGTGGAGCATTCCCGGCGGGATCGTGGTGGCAGTTGTGCTCGGGCTGGTGGTCGGCTTTCCGACCCTGCGTCTGAAGGGGCCCTACTTCGCGCTGGCGACGCTCGCCTCGGCCGCCATCATGCAGCAGGTGGCGATCAACCTGTGGCAGTACACCGGCGGCAGCGAGGGGATCTACGGCCTGGACCGGCTGGTCGACTCCTCCCTCGGCTACTACTACTTCGTACTCGCCGTGTTGTTGGCGACGGTCCTCGTGTTGAGCCTGATCGCGCATTCGCGCTGGGGCACGATCCTGCGCGCGATCAAGGGCGACGAGACCGCCTGCCAGGCGGCGGGCATCAACGTGACCGTCTACAAGATCGCGAGCCTGGCGCTGAGCGCGGCTTTCGCCGGGCTGGGCGGGGTGCTGTTCGCCCACTACCAGCAAGCGGTGACGCCGGACGACTTCGACGTGTTCCTTTCGATCAGCGTCATCATCATGGCCTACGTGGGCGGCATCGGCTCGATCTGGGGCGCGGCCGTCGGCGGCATCCTGCTCAACCTCATGCTCGAGCTGCTGCGCGGCATGGGCGAGTACCGCCTCCTGGTCTACTATCTGATTCTGATGGTGGTCTTGTTCTTCATGCGCAGCGGCGTGGTGGTACCGCTGTGGCGGCGCCTGAGCGGCGGCAGGTCCGCATGAGCGCTCTGCTCGAAGTCGAAGGCCTCACCAAGCGCTTCAGCGGCGTCACCGCCGTCAAGGATGTTTCGTTCACGCTTGCCGCAGGCGAGATCACCGGAGTGCTCGGCCCCAACGGCGCCGGCAAGACCACGCTGTTCAACCTGCTCACCGGGTTCCTGCCGAGCGACCACGGCGCGGCGCGCCTCGAAGGCCGCTCGATCCTGAGGGCCGCGCCGCACACGATCGTCAACCTGGGCGTCGCGCGCACGTTCCAGCTCTGCCGGCCGTTTCACGGCATGACGGTGCGCGAAAACGTCGTCGTCGGCTGCCTCGCGCCGCGCGCCCAGATCGGAGCCGGGCTGGAGCAGCGCGTCTCCGATATCCTCGAGGAGGTCGGCTTGGCGCATAAGTCGGAGCAGCCGGTCGACATTCTGCCCTACGGCGATCTGCGCCGCCTGGAGATTGGGCGCGCGCTCGCCACCCGGCCCAAGCTCTTGCTGCTGGACGAGCCCTTCGCCGGCCTCGGCGCGGGCGAGATAGAGCCCTTGGTCCAGCTCATCCATCGCCTGCACGACACGCAGGGCCTGACCATCCTCATCATCGAGCACAAGCTGCGCGAGTTCATGCAGCTGGTGTCGCGCGTCATCGCGATGGACTTCGGCGAGATCATCGCGATCGGCGAGCCGGCCGACATCGTGCGCAACCCGCTCGTGATCGAGTCCTACATAGGAAAGGCTGACCATGGCGTTGCTTGAAGTCGCCGACCTGGTGGTGCACTACGGCAAGGCGCTCGCGCTCGACGGTGTGTCGCTCAACGTCGAGGACGGCGAGGTGGTCGGGGTGCTGGGACCCAACGGCGCCGGCAAGAGTACGCTGCTCAAAGCGATCTCGCGCGTGGTTGCGCCGAGCGCGGGCAGCATTCAGCTCAGGGGCCGCTCGCTGAATGCGCTGCCGGCGCACCGCGTGGTGGGCGAGGGCGTGTGCCATTGCCCGGAGGGGCGCCGGCTGTTCCCGGAGCTGTCGGTATTGAAGAACCTCATGCTCGGCGCCTACCTGAGGCGCGACGAGGACGCGGTGCAGGCGGACCTGGAGCGGGTCTACGCATTGTTCCCGGTGCTGCGCGCGCGCACGCGGCAGCAGGCGAGCACGCTCTCCGGCGGCGAGCAGCAGATGGTGGCCATCGGCCGCGCGCTGATGGGCGGACCGACTCTGCTGCTGCTCGACGAGCCATCGGTCGGCATCGCGCACCGCCTCAAGACCGAGATCTTCGAGGCCATCCGAGGCATCCGGCGCAAGGGCATGGCGATCCTGCTGGTGGAACAGGATGCGCGCTCCACCATCGAGATCGCGGACCGTATCTACGTGTTGGAGCAGGGGCGCGTCGCGCGCCAGGGCAGCGCGGATGCGATGGTCGGCGACGACTACATCCGCCGCGTCTACCTGGGCGTCTGAATCGTTCGCAAAAACGCTTCCCCCGGATTTGAATAGAAAACGGGGTCAGACCGCATTCCATTCCCGCAGTTCGCCGAGCAGCGCGGCGGGCAGGGCGATGCCCCCCTTCAACGCCTGCGCGCGCCGCGCGAGTTCGCGCTCGCCGGGCAGCAGCACCGGCTGCGTCGGGTCGGCAGCCGGAGTGTCTTTGATCAGTTGCCGGAAACGCCCCATCGCCGCCGCGTAAGCATCGCTGCCGATCAAACGTGCGGGGTCGATCAGAAGAATGAAGTGGCCGGTGCCCTGCGGCTCGGTGGCGTTGTCCACCCACGATACTACGTCGGTGAGAAAGCGCGCGCCCGAAAGCACACCCGAGAGCAGGTCGACCGCCATCGACAGGCCCGAGCCCTTGTGTGCGCCGAACGGAAGCAGGAACCCGGCGAGTGCGGCCGCCGGGTCGGTGGCAGGACGGCCGTCCTTATCGGCGGCCCAGCCCTCGGGGATCGGCCGGCCCTCTTTCAGCGCGGCGCGGATCTTGCCGCGCGCGGCGACGCTCATCGCGATGTCGAGGATGAAATGCGCGCCGCCCGCGCCGGGAGCGGCAATGCACAGCGGGTTGTTGCCCAGGCGCAGCTCGCGCCCGCCCCACGGCGACATGGTGCTCGAGGCGTTGGTGCCAGCGAGCATGACGTACCCCGCTTCGCAGGCCATGCGCGCGTAGGGTGCGATGGCGCCGAAGTGATTGCTCGCGCGGCAGCCGACGTGGGCGATGCCGCTTGCGCGCGCGAGCTCGATGGCGGCCTCGAGGGCGCGCGTGCCGACCACCGGGCCGAGGGCGTTCGCGCCGTCCACGAGCGCGAGCGAGGGCGCGCGGCGCTCGAGCCTGGGCACGGCGCCGGCGTCGATGCCGCCCGCGCGAAGGCGCCGCGCGTAGTCGGGCACTCGCACCACGCCGTGGGTCGAGATGCCCATCAGCTCGGCGTCGACCAGGATGTGCGCGCAGGCCGCGGCGTCCTGGGCGCGCGCGCCCGCGGCGACGAGCGCGGCGACGCACAGGGCCTCCAGGGTTGCGACGTCGATGGTTTCGGTCTTGCCAGTCATGCAGATATGCCGTGCGAGCTGGTTGCGCCGCCATCTTAAACCGATCGCAAAAATCAACAAGGAGACACCATTGCTTCGGGTCGAGAACGTCGGGGATTTACTACGCGAACACCCAAGCCGGTGGAAGCGGTTGACGCAGGGCAGTTGCTTTTGGTAACGTTCGAGCGCGTCCCGCGATGCCATTCGCAGGCTCCACGGCACGATCAACCCATTCAACACGGCAGCGTGCACGTCGGCGCGCCATCGAGGAGAAATTAACCATGCAGCCAGTCCGAACTTTTGCAGGCCTTATTGCTGTCGGTCTGTTGCTTGCGACCGCCGCGGTTCCGGCGGGCGCTGCCGGCGCGATCAGGGCGGGCTCGATTACCAATAGTCCACCGATGATTTCCTACGCCTCGGACGGCACCACGCTGCAGGGCGCGATCGTCGATCTGGCTGCCGCGATGAGCAGCGAGATGCACCGGAAGATTACATTTGAGGCGATACCGTTCAAGGGCCTGCTGCCGGCCATGGAGGCAAAGCGCATCGACATCGTATTCTCGCTGATGAACGATACCCCGCAGCGCGAGAAAATCATCGATTTCGTCGACTTCTTCGATCTCAGCACCATGCTGCTGATCCGCAAGGGCAACCCGCAGCAGGTCGAGAGCCTGGAGACGCTTTGCGGCAAGACCGTCTCCACGGTGCAGGGGTCCACGCAGATCGCCTTGGTCAACGCGGCCAGCGCCAAGTGCACGGCGGCCGGCAAAGGTTCGATCCAGAATCTGCAATACTCGCAACCTTCCGATGCGCGCCTTCAGGTGCAATCGGGACATGTCGCCGCCTTCCTCGGAAACTCCCCGGTAATGGTGTACCTCGCCAAGACTGCGGGCGAGGGCAAGATATTCGATGTCGTGCCGGGGCATGTGTACCAGCCGGTGCCGCTGGGCATAGGCGTGGCGAAATCGAATACGCGACTGCGCGACGAATTACAGAAGTCGCTCAACGCGCTGATCGCCAACGGCACCTATCGCAAGATCCTTGAGAAATACGGCATCGAGAGCGGCGCCGTGGGCTCGGCGACAATCAACGGCGGCGCCAATCTCAAGCTCTAAGAATCGATAGCAAGTGACATTTGCAGAACCTGCCATTCCGAGTCCACCTCCGGGGATAAAATTCGCGAGGAATCTGCTGTTGAAGCAAAGCAGATTCCTCGGCCTTCGGCCTCGGAATGGCATCCAATCTTGCAACAGGTATTAAGTCGCCCATGACCCGCGTGGTCCCGTTGCGGCGCCCTTGGCTTTGGCTGGGAAGCGCCGTGGTGCTCGTGCTCGCGGCGCTGCTCGTTGTCTCCATCTGGCGCAACCCCAACATTCAGCACGGCGTGATCCTTGAGTACCAGTTCGCGCCGGCGATCCTGCAGGGACTGCGCACGACGGTGGTACTCGCACTGCTCGCTGCACTCATCGGCACGGTGCTCGGCGTGCTGCTGGCGGTCATGCGCCTGTCGGAGAGTCCGGTGCTGCGCCTGGCAAGCGGGTTCTATACCTGGCTGCTGCGCGGCACGCCCCTGCTGGTGCAGATCCTGATCTGGGGCAATCTCGCGCTGCTATTCGAATATATCGGCCCGTTTCCGACCAACGACGTATTGACGCCGTTCGTGGCGTCGGTGGTCGCGCTCGGCCTGAACGAGGGAGCGTACATGGGGGAGATCGTGCGCGCGGGTATCATCGCGGTCGATCGCGGCCAGAACGACGCGGCGCTCGCGCTGGGCATGTCGTACCCGCTTGCCCTGCGGCGCGTCATCCTGCCGCAGGCGATGCGCGTGATCATTCCGCCCGCCGGGAACCAGTTCATCTCGCTGTTGAAAGCTACCTCGCTGGTGTCGGTGATCGCCGGCGGCGACATGCTGACCGCGGCAGAAAACATTTCTTCGGCAAACCTGCACACGATAGAGCTGATGCTGGTGGCGACCTTCTGGTACCTGGTGCTGACCACGATCGCCAGCGTAGGCCAGCATTACGTGGAACGCCGCCTGGGCAAATCCGGAGTCGGGATACATGCCACCTCCTGACATTGCCTCCGCCGGGCCGATGCTGCGTGCGCTCGGCGTGCACAAGCGCTACCGGCACGAGGAAGTGCTCAGGGGCATCGACCTCGAGGTCGCCAACGGCGAAGTGCTGTGCCTGATCGGGCCGTCGGGCTCGGGCAAGAGCACCTTCCTGCGCTGCATCAACCATCTGGAGAAGATCAACGACGGGCGCCTGTACGTCGACGGCGAGCTCGTTGGCTATCGCGAGCAAGGCGATCGCCTCTACGAAATGCACCCGCGCGAGATCTGCCGACAGCGCGCCGACATCGGCATGGTGTTCCAGCGCTTCAACCTGTTTCCGCACCAGACCGTGCTGCAGAATGTCATCGAAGCGCCGCTCAGGGTGCGGCGCGAAGCCAAGGCGCAGGCCACCGAGCACGCGCGCTCGCTGCTCGATCGCGTCGGGCTGGCGGACAAGGCCGACGCCTATCCCAGCCGGCTCTCCGGCGGACAGCAGCAGCGCGTGGCGATCGCGCGCGCGCTGGCGATGCGGCCCAAACTGATGCTGTTCGATGAGCCGACTTCCGCGCTTGATCCCGAGCTCGTCGGCGAAGTGCTGAACGTGATGCGTGGACTTACCGAGGACGGAATGACCATGATCGTCGTGACTCACGAAATGGCCTTCGCGCGTGACGCCGCGGACACCGTCGCCTTCATGGACGCGGGCGTGATCGTCGAGTCGGGCCCGCCGGGCGAAATTCTCTCGCATCCGCGCCATGAGCGCACGCGCGCGTTCCTCGCGCGCGTGATCGGAGCGCGGCAGTGAGCGCCAGCCGGCTGGTGTTGCTGGGCACCGGCGGCGGTCCCACGCCCAAGGCGACGCGCTCGGCGCCGGCATTTGCCGTGGTGGTCGATGGCGTGACGTATATCGTCGATTGCGGCAACGGCGTGGCGCGCCAGATGGCGAAGGCCGCGCTTCCCTTTCGCTCGCTGCGCACGGTGTTCGTCACGCACCACCATTCGGACCACAATGCGGACTACGGCAATCTGTTTCTGCTGTTGTGGGCCGCGGGGCTGAAGGCGCCGGTCGATGCGTACGGGCCACCGCCGCTTGCGCGCATGACCGAGCAATACCTTGCGCTCAACGCCTACGACATCGCCACGCGCATCGCCGACGAGGGGCGCCCGCCGCTCGCGCCGCTGATCCGCGCGCATGACATCGATAGTGCAGGCGAGGTCTACCGCGACGAGCGCGTGCGCGTCACCTGTGCCTTGGTGAAGCATCCGCCGGTGGTGCCTTCGTTCGCGTTCCGCTTCGATACGCCCGATCGGGCTATCGTGTTCTCAGGCGATACTGCGCCCTGCGACAGCCTGGTCGAACTTGCGCAAGGCGCCGATGTGTTGGTGCACGAAGTGATGTACGAGCCGGCGCTCGATGCGATCTGTGCCCGGCTCGACAACGCGACGCGGCTGCGGCAGCATCTGCTCGACAGCCATACGACCGCGGATCAGGTGGGCGTCGTCGCGCGCGAAGCCAAGGTGAAATGCCTGGTGCTGTCGCACTTCGTCCCGGCCGAGGGGGTTGCCGAAGAACTGTGGCGCGAGGCCGTCGCGCGAAATTTTGGCGGCGAGATCGTGCTCGGCACCGATCTGATGGAACTCTGAAGCGCCGCGGATCCTCCGCGGCGCTCGGTCGTGCCTGATGCCGACGCTAGGCTTTCTTGGCCCAGGCCATGCAGTAGCCGTGGGGCGAAATCTCGGTGTCGTTGGGAATGACCTTGCAGCTGCCTGGGGCGGTTGCAGACGCGCCGGGCATGAAATGCATGCATCCCGAGCATTGCTTGCCGCCCTGCGGCTTGTCCTGGTACTTGAGCGCGGCGCGCATGGATGCGTTGACCGCGGCATCGGCCCGGCTGGAGGCGACCATCAGGGGAATCATGGTCAGGGCGGCGCCGCCGAGCTTCAGAAACTGGCGGCGGGGATTTTTGTCTTCTTTCATTACAGGTTCCTCACGTAGTTGACAGCAAAATATTTTATCGGCGGCACTTCGAGCCGGCATTATATCAGCCCTGCGATGGCACCTGCCGGGGCGCCAGGGAGGTTTGTTCTGTTTCCCTTCATTTACCGGGCGCCAAGGCAGGAGGCAAGCCTGCGTGTTTGCGCCGCAGTCAAAACGATCGATGCCCCGGCCAAAGCGCTTCGCTTCGTGGTCGTAGTGACATCGGCTCGACACTTCGTCGAATTGCCGTCGCCTGCCCGCCTTCGCCCGAGAACATGGTTTGACATCGCAAACGTGAACTAGTTCACTGGACAGTCCGGAGCGTATAAATTTTGCGGCTGTGCCACACTTTCCATTGGACCTGTTACCCCCATTAGTGTCGCGGCGAGAAGACGGGAGCTTCCGGGCACGGAATGTGCACGCACTTCGTGTTCACTACGCTTCTTGCCAGACCGGAGGGGATATTGAAACGCTTTTACCGGTCAGGTCGGAGGCAAAACATTTCGGCGCTGAAAAAGGAAACCCCTAATGCCCCGCAGACTCTACCGCGCCTGGCGCTTGTATATCGGGCTTCACTATTCCTGGCGCCTCGCTTGGCATAAAGCTGCCTATGAGAAGGCGCTGTGAATGGCGCCTCGGCGCCACAATCACGTCCGTCGATGATGACCGCCGAAACCGGATGGGCTTGTCCGGCGTTGGCAGGTCCGCCGGAGACGCTGCGCTATAAGGTGCGCGCGGCCTTATCGGATAGCGTATGCAATCCCGACTGACGCTGGTGGCGGCAAATCCGGGGACGGCGGTGAAAAATACCGGGACTTCGCTTCTTCGGGCGTAAGGAACCCGAGCGTAGTAAATCCGGCTTGGCGCAGCTTGGATTCGACGTCCGCGGGGCAAAGGTAGCTAATGAACGGCTCGCCCGTGGCGGCAACCCGCGCAGCGAGCTGATGGAAGGACCGATCGGCCGGTGCCGAACGCTCGTTCCGGGGCTCGAGGAAGCTAAGGACGAGTTCGCTTCCCGCGGCATATGCACCCATCGATTGCAGAGCCCGGTCGATCGACGCCTCGGTGAGATACATGGTGACGCCCAGCCAGGAGAAGAACGTCGGCCGGCTGGTTGAAACCCCGTGTCGAATCAGACCTTCGAGCAGAGACTCGCGTTCGAAATCGATGACCCCGAACGCAACGTTCGAGGGTGTTTCAAGGTGCGCCTGCGCCAGCATCGCGAGCTTGAAACCTTGCGTATCGGGATGGTCGATCTCGACGATACGCAGGGACTTGGACCAGGAAGGTTGCCGGAACGCAAACGTGTCGAGCCCGGCGCCGAGCAGCACGTACTGGCATACGCCTCTCCCGACGGCCTCGGCGAGCCTGTCTTCGGCAAAGCGCGTGCGCAGGACGACGCGAGCACGCAGCGCCCGTGACCCCGGCGACCGATACCGCGCGGCGTCATTGGCGATACGCTCCGCTGCGCCTTCGCCAAGCACCGAAATTGCCATGGGATCCTCCAGTACGCGCGGTGGAGCGTCCAACAGCTGATGGGCGGCGCGTAGATATGCGGTCGCGAGAGCGGTACGGCTGGCTTGGCTGTCGAGCATAATCGGGAAGCAGCGTTGTCGGATTCAAGGCGCTATTGCACTGCCCGTGCCGGACGCGTTGAAATCCGAACGGCATGTCCAACTCCTGGAGGTGCCCGTTTGCGCCGTGCCGCGGAGCCGCACCACGTATGAAACATGGAGACCACTTTCGTGTCCCCGCGAGTCTCTGCGGCATCAGGCGGGCGCACGCTACTAGACCAGATTCCAGCCCAAGCCGGCCATCGCGGCGACGAAGATGGCGAGGTGCACCCAGATCCACAATAGGTATTTGCGCGCCAGCTGCCGCTGCGACATGTTCGAGATCAGGTACGGCCTTCCGTCCTTGGGCGCTTGCACGCCGCAGAGTTTAGGTGCTGCTTGCATTTCGCGGTAATTCTTCTCCACTTCGGCACGCGCGGCGCGCCGTACCTGCTCCCATTCGTCGAGGTCTATCCTGCCGTCGTGGTTGCGGTCGAAGCGGGCGAGCAGTGCGGCATGGTCGCGCTTCCACTCGGTCAGCAACGCCGAGATATCGCTCTCCTTGTCGATGGCCGAAGGCTCGTGCGCCAGCGTGCGAAAGTCGCCGAGCACGTAGACTAGGCTGTGCGGGTTGATCCTCCATTCGGTGTAGCGGTAGTCGCCTTGGGTCCAGGTATCCTTGTGATTGCTTAGAACTTCCGCTCCGGCCGGGTCGACCAGGCATCTGCCCGTGGCGTCGAAAAGCAGGAATCCGGCGTCGGTTTCGCCATGCTCGCGGTGCACCCATCCGCGGTTCGAGCGCCCTTCCATGACATAGCGGCACCAGATGCAGGGCAACTGCGAATAGGGCGCGAGCGTGGGGTCCCCCGGCGTGCTTTCGCAACGGCCGGACAATTCGACGTAACCCTGGGCGGCAGTAGCGATGTTGGAGGTTGGGGTATCGTCGACGACCCGTAGCCGACGATAGACTCCGATCCAGGCAGCCAGACTGATCGCTGCGATCAGAGACCAGCTGATAAGCCATCCCTCGCGGCTTGCCAGCGCTACGCCGATCGCCAGCAGCACGAGCTGCGCGCCTCCCAGGAGTACCTGCAGGTAGAAGTGTCTGAGGGCGGATTTCATGCCGAATCCGGCGCCGGGCGCCAGAGCACCGTGCGCACCGTCGCGTCAGGAAGAAAACAGCTTTTTCACGTTGACATCGGTAACTTCGGCTGCATCGAAGTGCAGCAGCTTTGCCGCGCGAAAGGCAAAGGCATTCGCGATAATCGAATCCGGGAACTGTTCGATGCGCACGTTGTTGACGTTGACCGATTCGTTGTAGAATTCGCGCCGGTCCGCGATCGCGTCTTCCAACTGCGTGATCCGGCTTTGCAGCTGCTTGAAGTTCTCGTTGGCTTTCAGATCCGGGTAGGCTTCGGCGACCGCGAACAGCCCCCCCAGGCTCGAGCGCATCGCCGTCTCGGCCGGGCCGAGCGCACCGATGTCCTGCGCCGCACGGGCATCGTGCACCGCGGAGCGGGCGCGGGTGACCTTCTCCAGGGTTTCCTGTTCGAACTGGCGGTATTGCTTGCAGATCTCCACCAGTTTCGGAATTTCGTCATGGCGCTGTTTGAGCAGCACGTCTATGTTGGCCCAGGCGAGCGCTACGTTGTTCTTGACCGTGACCAGGCCGTTATAGAGCATTATCGCGTACAGGACCGCGACGACGATAAGTCCAAGAACGATCCATCCTCCCATGGCTCTCCCCTTATATCGATGCCCGATGGGCGTCGGCGCAGCGCTGAAGTGTACGCCGCGGCACCTGAGTTCGTCCAGAACGAGGCGCGCGGACGGGGACATTCGGCATGCTCCTCATTCTGGATTGCCATAAGGCCTGCAGACAGGGAGCGCAATCATGCCCGATCGCTGGCTGCAGCGCGACGCCACGCATTTTCTCAAGATCGTGATTCCGCGGATTCCGTCCGCGGACGTATTCGAGCTCAAGCACCCGGCCTGAACGGCCGCCTGCGGACGGCGACACGCGGGGAGGGAGCACGAGGGGAGGGGCCCCCTTCGTTTCGAAACCGAGTCTAAGCGGGGATGCCCTCGCCCAGCGCCACCGGCAGATACTCCACGCGCGAGGGCACATCCGGCGCGATGTGCATCACGCGCGCGCCCAGGTCCATCACCACCGATGCGACGGTTTCGATGCAGGCTTCGGGCGCGAGCGACGGATCCGGGCTACGGCAGATCGAAAGGTAGCCGTCGGATTCGTCGCGCAGCATGCGCTGCAAGTCGGCGGGCGAAAATCCGCCCCGGTGCGTGCCGGTGAGCGCGGTGATGCGAGCGAGGCGTGGCACGGTCGACAGGTTGGATGCGAGCGACGCCTGATGCGGCGCCGCGGCCGGCGCTAGAAAATGGTTGGTGTGGCACAGCGCCGCGTCGGCGCCGCGCACGACTTCAAGCCCCCGCGGCGAAAACTCGAGAGCCGCAGTGTCGCCCGCCGCGTCGGCGCAGAGCACATTGGACGAGGCGCCGAAGCTCAGCTTGGATGCGAACGCCGCAGCGTCGGCCACGCTGTCGCGCGCCAGCAGCGCGCGCAGCAGCACGTGCACCGGCACGCCCGGTCGCGCGCCGTCGTCGGTCGAGCGCAGGATGTTGAGGCAGACGCCGAAGCCGCGGCTGTTGAGGCCGATCTTGGCGAGCATGCCTGCCTCTGTCAGCGTGAGGCAGGACGCGCCGTCCGCGTCGCGCACGCGCAGCAGTACGAGGGCTGCGCGCTGCGCGCCAAGCCAGTCCCAGTTCTGCGCCAACAGGGTTGTTCGGGTCGCGCTCCGGGCCGGCTTGATTGCGACGGCGGTGCATTCCCCCCAGTCGGGTACGCCTTTAGCTGCGTTGGCGGCGGCAATGTCGAATCGATCGGGATGCGGCTCGCCCGGATAGCTCGGCGGCAAGATTTCGGTGCGCGCGTTGAGCGCGAGGATTTCATCGATGCCGCGGCCGGCGCCCGCGGCGATGCCCTCGATTTCGGCCAGCAGCTCGGGATCCAGGTCGCCGATCACGTTGCGGTAGCCGGCGCCCGCGCGTTGCGCGTCTTGCCAGCTGATGCCGCAGTACGCGAACAGGCGCGCGTAGGTGGCGATCGAGCGCGCGATGCGCGCCTTCGCCTTCAGGCCGTGCTGTTGCCCGCGCTCGCGCGCGTAGCCGGAAACTTCGATCAGTGGAAACATGCTGCGGGTCTCCTGGAATCTCTTGCGTTGTCCCTTACCCCCAATAATACCCTGTGCCCGGGTTAAACTGTCGACCATGCCTTCCGAACCCGGTCGTCAGTCCGCACCCGTATTCACCGAGCGGGCGGCGACAGTCCCGCTGCTGGTCCTGGATACGAACGTCGTACTCGACTGGGTCGCTTTCGATGATGCGCGCGTGCAAGCGATCGCGGCCGCGATCGAGCGCGGGATGCTGCGCGCGGCGACCAGCGATGCTTGCTTGCAGGAACTGCGCCGCGCCCTGGGCTACGCGCAAGTCGGGCTGGATCCCACGGCGCAGGCGCTCGCGTTCGCGCGCTACGCCGCAAACGCGACGGTGTTCCAAATGCCCGGGCCGGAGACGGCAACCGGCTTGCCCATTTGCGAAGATCCGGACGACCAGAAATTTCTCGAGCTTGCGTGGCATGCGCGCGCGAGCTATCTGTTGACGCGCGACAAGGCTTTGCTCAAGCTGGCTCAGCGGCTAAGGGAATCCGGCCGCTTCGCAGTGTTCGCGCCCGACGCCTTCCTCAATTCGGCACACGGATTGCCGCTGGGGTGAATTGCGCAAGGCGCCGCCGGACCGGTGTTTGCAGAGACCCCGGCTCAAAAGCCGGCAACGTGGCAAAATCGGGCCCTTATGGCGGATATTGAACCCTGGGCTTTCGACGAATCGCTGCAGCCGCGCGAGGGGGATGTGGGCTTCGATCTCGCGCGGGCGCTCGACTCGATGGTGTTGTTGCGCGCGGAAATACCCGAGGACGCCTTCACCGGCGATATACTCGGCACCGAACGCGTGGGCTATGGCGCGGTGATCCGCGCGGACGGGCTGGTGCTCACCATCGGTTACCTGATTACCGAGGCCGAGACCATCTGGCTTACGACCAATGCGGGCACCGTTGTCGCCGGCCACGCACTCGCCTATGACCAGGCCACGGGCTTCGGACTGGTGCAGTCGCTGGGAGACTTGCGTGCGCCGGCGCTGGAACGCGGCTCTTCCGCCGCGCTGGGCGCCGGCGACGACGTCTTTGTCCTCGGCCACGGCGGGCGCGCGCATGCGCTCAAGGCCAGAGTGATCGCCAAACGCGAGTTCGCCGGCTATTGGGAATACCTGATCGAGGACGCCTTGTTCACCGCGCCGGCGCATCCACAATGGGGCGGCGCCGCACTGCTGGACGCAGGCGGGCGGCTCGCGGGCATCGGCTCGCTGCTGCTGCAGGAAGCCGTGGGCGAGGAGGCGGAGCAGGGCAATATGTTCGTGCCGATCGACCTGCTCGAACCTATCCTGGAGGGCTTGCTTGCGCACGGGCGCGGCGCGAACGCGCCGCACCCCTGGCTCGGAATGTACACGCAGGAAGCGGAGGGGCGGCTTATCGTCGGTGGACTGGCGCCGGGCGGCCCAGCCGAGCGCGCCGGGGTGCAGCCAGGAGATCTGGTACTCGGGGTCGGGAGCGTGCGCACCGGCAGCCTCGCCGATTTCCTGCGCAAAGTCTGGCGACTGGGCGATCCTGGCGTAGAGGTCCCCTTGATGCTCGCGCGTCAGGGCGACGTGCTCCGCCTGAGCGTGCGTTCGGCCGACCGCAACGACTTCCTGAAGAAGCCGCGCCTGCATTGACCGACCTGTTGTCAGCCCATGCTTTTCGCAACTCGCGAAGGATTTCGAACAGCGCTTAGCGTGATTTGTGGGGAGATACAAGGAGGGATGCATCCCCCCTTGTTCGTGCGATGAGGGTTCTACCTCGGCCGAAGACGCGCTGTTTGTGTTTGCCTCGGCTTAGGAATAAGTGATCGCGCCGCGCCGGTCGGCGCGTTCCAGGTGAGGCACGCAATTGAAGCTCACCAGGCGCAGCGAGCGCGGGCTGAAGAAGACCTCGCAGAAGCCGGAGTTGCGAAACTGCAGATTGAGCTCTATCGCGGTCTGCGCCGGAGCCTGCAGCAGGTCGGCGATGCCGCGGCCGATCGCGCCGCCCGAGGTGGCGGCCAGCACATTGGCATCCTCGGGCAGACCGGCGCAGGCGCTTTTCATCGCCGCGGCGATGCGCCCGCCGAAATCGCGCCAGGTTTCGGGCAGTTCGCCCTGCAGCTCGTCTTTCGACCAGGCCGCGAGCGCGGCCTTGATGGTGCGATAGACCGAGCGCACGTCGCCTTTGGCGCGCGCACTCGCCCACTCGTCGCCCAGATAGGCCTTATACAGCGCCTCGCCGGAATACTCGTTCCAGCCGGGGTGCTCCGCGGCCGTCAGCGCCGAGCCCATGGTATCGAGGATCGCGCGTGCGGTCTCGCGCTGGCGCTCCAGCGTACCGCATACCGCGCGCGCAAATACGATGCCGCGCTCCTTGAAATATTCGCCCAGCCAGGCCGATTGCTGCCGGCCGAGTTCGCTCAGGCGGTCGTAGTTTTCGGCGGCGAAAGAGGCCTGACCGTGCCGGACCAGATAAAGGATAGCCATGCGGATGGGAGGATACGCGAATTCGGCCGCGCGCAGTCAGCCGTCGTAATGCTGCAGGCCGTTGAGGTCGAGCACGGTGATCAGGCCGTAATCGACTTTGATCAGCCCTGCCTTGCCCAGTACCTGCAAGGCCTGGTTGACCCGCTGGCGCGAGGCGCCGGCGAGATAGCCGAGCTCTTCCTGCGAGATCTGGATGTGCGGGTCGAAATCAGGGTAAAGGTGGGGGTTGAACAGCGACGCCAGCGAGCGCGCGACGCGCGCATCCGGCTCGAGCAGGCGATCGTGTTCGACCATGCCGATGAACTGTCCCAGACGCTCGTTCAGTTGCTTCAGCAGAAAGCGGTTGAACGGTATGCTGGTGTCGAGCAGCCAGCGGAAAGTCGTATCCGGCATGAACGCTATGCGCGAGTCGCGCAGCGCGATGGTGTCGTATTTGAACGGCCGCCCTCTCAGCACCGAGCCTTCGGCGAACCAGCCGCCCGCGGGTATGCCGGCAAATGTGACCGATTTGCCTTCAGGAGAGAGGCTGTGGATTTTGACTAGCCCGTCGATCACGCCGAGCCAGGCGTTCGCCGGGTCGCCTTTGCGGCAGATGCTGGCCCCGGCTTCGAAATCGCGTACTGTGATGGCTGCGCGTACTCGGCTCAACTGCTCAGCGGGCAGTTCACGTGTCCACGCGCTCAACCCCAACATGTCATCCAGAGATCGCATTACCCGCCTGTCGCCAACAGTTCGAGTGTCGGCCAAGCGACATTTTGCGCCAAATTTGTACTGTATGATCGAATTCATACCATGCCGCCGCGCCCTGATGGCCGTGGGCCACACAAGGCCGAGCCGGGCGGTTGGGAGCGTACCAAGCTCAGGCTATACTTGGTCAATAACACCCCGGGACAGGGGCGCAACGCGTTTTGGAGGAGGGCCCGATGTCGAAGGGATCTCTCGATACGTTTCCGCGGCTGCTGCTGCAGCACGCGGCCGTGCGCCCGGAGCATCCGGCGATACGCGAAAAAGACCTCGGCATCTGGCAGACCTGGACGTGGAGCCGGGTTGCCGAAGAGGTGCGCGCCATCGCCTGCGGCCTGGCTGAACTCGGGTTTCGCCGTGGCGACAGTCTCGCCATCATCGGCGACAACCGGCCGCGCCTGTATTGGGCCATGACGGCGGCGCAGTGTTTGGGCGGGATCCCGGTGCCTATGTACCAGGACGCGGTGGCGCAGGAACTGGAGTACGTGCTGCAGGACGCCGGCATCCGCTTCGTCATCGCCGAAGACCAGGAACAGGTGGACAAGCTGATCGAGTGCCGCGAGCGCTCGCCCGGCCTCGAACACATCCTGTACGACGATCCGCGCGGCCTGCGCCATTACGGCCAGCCGTTCATACGCAGCGTCGACGCAGTGCAGGAACTGGGGCGCAGCCGCATTGCAAAGCAGCCGGCTTTCATCGGCGCCGAGATCGAGCAAGGCAAGCCCGACGACGTGGCGATCATGCTCTATACCTCCGGTACGACCGGAAAGCCCAAGGGGGTGTGCATCACCCATTCGGCGTTGATCAATGCGGCGCGCGGCGGCTGCAGCTTCGACCGGCTGACCGCGGACGACGAGATCCTGTCCTACCTGCCGATGGCCTGGGTGGGGGACAACCTGTTTTCCTACGCGCAGTCTCTGCTGGCCGGCTTCACCGTCAACTGCCCGGAGTCGGGCGAAACGGTGATGACCGACATGCGCGAAATCGGGCCGACCTACTATTTCGCGCCGCCGCGGGTGTTGGAGAACCTGCTCACGCAGGTGATGATCCGCATCGAGGACGCAGGCGCGGTGAAGCGCGGCATGTTCCATTACTTCATGGAAGTCGCGCGCCGCTGCGGCGCGCAGATCCTCGACGGCAAGCGCGTCCCGGCGGGTGAGCGCCTGCTCTACGCCCTGGGCAACGTGCTGGTGTACGGACCCTTGCGCAACGTGCTCGGCATGAGCCGCGTGCGCGTGGCCTACACTGCGGGGGCAGCGATCGGTCCGGACCTGTTTCGCTTCTACCGCTCCATCGGCATCAACCTGAAGCAGCTCTACGGTTCGACCGAAACCTGCGCCTATGTTTGCCTGCAAAAAGACGGGCAGATCAAGCTCGACACCGTGGGCGTGCCCGCGCCCGGGGTAGAGGTGAAGATCGCCGACAGTGGGGAAGTGCTGGTGAAAAGCGGGGCGATGTTCAAGGAATACTACAAGCGGCCCGACGCCACCGCCGAGACCATAGACGGCGAAGGCTATTTCCACACCGGCGACGCGGGCTTCTTCGACCTGGACGGGCAGCTGAAAATCATCGACCGCGCCAAGGACGTCGGCAAGATGGCGGGCGGCGCCATCTATGCGCCGAACTACATCGAGAACAAGCTCAAGTTCTTTCAGCATATCAGGGAGGCGGTCGCTTTCGGCCACGGGCGCGAGATGGTGTGCGCGTTCGTCAACATCGACATCGGCGCAGTCGGGAACTGGGCCGAGCGGCGCAATATCGCCTATTCCGGCTACACCGACCTCGCGCAGAAGCCGGAGGTATACGCGCTGGTGCGCGAATGCGTGGAGAAAGCCAATGCCGAGCTCGCGCTCGACCCCGCGCTGTGCGATTCGCAGGTGCATCGTTTCCTCATCCTGCACAAGGAGCTCGATCCGGACGACGACGAGCTCACGCGCACGCGCAAGGTGCGCCGCGGCTTCATCGCGGAGAAATACGGCGTGCTGGTCGACGCGCTTTATTCGGGCAAGACTTCGCAGTTCATCGAGACCCAGGTCAAGTTCGAGGACGGGCGCAGCGGCAAGGTCAGCGCCGACCTGCGCATAGAGGAAGCGAAGACTTATCCGCCTGCGACGGCGAAGAGGGCGGCATGAGCAGGGAGCAGGGGCCCCGCATAGCGGGGATGCGACCGGCCGCGA
>CAZRMO010000001.1:63894-69655 GCA_964601155.1 uncultured Enterobacteriaceae bacterium | reverse complement strand
CAGGGAGCAGGGGCCCCGCATAGCGGGGATGCGACCGGCCGCGATTGCCGCCAGCTGCCGACACCGGCAGCGCGTGATCAACCACAGTGGAACGGAGGCGGCGGCATGAGCAGGGAGCAGGGGCCCCGCATAGCGGGGATGCGACCGGCCGCGATTGCCGCCAGCCGCCGACAGTGCGCCGTGTGCCCTCGAGACAGCGGAACGGAGGCGGCGGCTTGATGGAAGCTGACGTGAACAGCGGCAAGAAGATCGGCGGCGTGGTCCTCGGCCTGGAAAACATTTCGCTCGCGTTCGGCGGCGTGCAGGCGCTGCAGGACGTCAGTTTCGATGTGCGCGAGCACGAGGTGCGCGCGATCATCGGGCCAAACGGTGCGGGCAAGAGTTCGATGCTCAACGTGATGAACGGCTTTTACCAGCCGCAGCAGGGCATCATCCGCTTCGGGGGGCGCGAGTACCGGGGCATGAAGCCGCACGCGGCTGCGGCGATGGGCATCGGCCGGACCTTTCAGAATATCGCGCTGTTCCGCGGCATGACGGTGCTCGACAACATCATGGCGGGGCGTAATCTGAAGATGCACTGCAACTTCCTCCTGCAGGCACTGCGGTTCGGGCCGGCGATGCGCGAGGAGATCGAGCACCGGCGCGCTGTCGAGGAGATCATCGACTTCCTCGAGATCCAGCACATCCGGCGAACGCCGGTCGGCCGGCTGCCCTACGGCCTGCAAAAGCGCGTCGAGCTGGCGCGCGCGCTGGCGATGGAGCCGGCGCTGCTGCTGCTCGACGAACCGATGGCGGGGATGAACCTCGAAGAGAAGCAGGACATGTGCCGCTTCGTGCTCGAGGTCAACGATCATTATGGAACGACGATCGTTCTGATCGAGCACGACATGGGCGTGGTGATGGATATCTCCGACCGCGTCGTGGTGCTCGACTACGGGCGCAAGATCTCGGACGGTACACCCGACGAGGTGCGCGGCGATCAGGCGGTCATCGATGCCTATCTGGGAGTCGCGCACTGATGCATCTGCTCTACGAAATCTTCATCGATCCGTTCGTGCAGATGGGCGCGGCGCCGGATCTGCTCGTGCAGACGCTGTGGGACGGCCTCGTCAGCGGCGTTCTCTATGCCCTCATCGCGCTCGGCTTCGTCCTGATCTTCAAGGCTTCGGGCGTGTTCAATTTCGCCCAGGGCATCATGGTCGTGTTCGCGGCGCTCACGCTGGTCGGCCTCTACGAGCACGGGGTGCCGGCCTACGTCGCCCTGGCGCTCACCATCGTCGTCATGCTCGTCCTCGCAGTCGGCGTCGAGCGCCTCGTTCTGCGGCCGCTCGTCGATCAGCCCGAGATCATCCTGTTCATGGCGACCTTCGGACTCACCTATTTCCTGATCGGCCTCGGCGAGCTGATCTTCGGCGGCGACCCGAAGGTCATGATTGCCAGCCAGCTCGGGCTGCCGAGCGGGTCCTACCGCATCACGATGGGCCACGGATACGTGCAGCTGCAGAAAATCGACATCGCCGCGGCGATCATCGCCTCGCTCATGGTTGCGGGGCTCGGTATCCTGTTCAACCGCACGCGCATCGGGCGCGCGCTGCGCGCGGTGGCTGACAGCCACCGAGCCGCCCTGTCGGTCGGTATCTCGCTCGAGCAGATCTGGGTCATCGTGTGGTTCGCCGCCGGCGTTGTGGCGCTCGCCACGGGCATCATGTGGGGCGCGCGCTCGGACGTTTCCTTCGCGCTGGAGATCATTGCGCTGAAGGCGCTCCCGGTCCTGATCCTGGGCGGCCTTACCTCCATTCCGGGCGCCATCGTCGGCGGCCTCATCATCGGCGTCGGCGAGAAGATCGGCGACTTCTATTGGGGGCCTTTGGTCGGCGGCGGGATCGAGAGCTGGTTCGCCTACGTCATCGCGCTCGTGTTTCTGCTGTTCCGGCCGCAGGGTTTGTTCGGCGAACGCATCATCGAGCGGCTCTGACGAACCCTTCGGGCACCTGACGACGACAAGAGAGGAATGCGATGCTGTACCGCGAAGTGGGCCAGTACAAGACGAGTTACGCCGCCGACCAGGCGCTGCTTCCGATCCTCCAGGACAGGATCGGAATCGTCGTCATTCTGCTCATCGCCTTCGTCGGCGTGCCGCTCACCGCCTCGGACTTCACGCTGAACTCGGTGCTCATCCCGATCCTTGTCTTTTCGCTCGCGGCGACCGGGCTCAATCTTCTGACGGGCTACACGGGATTGCTCTCGCTCGGCACGGGCGGCTTCATGGGCGTCGGGGCCTATGCCTGCTACAAGCTGACGACGTATTTCCCGCAGATGAACATCATCGTTCTCATACTGTCCTCCGGATTCTTCGCGGCCGCGGTCGGCATCGCGTTCGGCCTGCCGTCGCTGCGCATCAAGGGCTTTTATCTCGCCGTCGCGACGCTCGCCGCGCAGTTTTTCCTCTCCTGGTGTTTCATCCGCATCCCGTGGCTCTACAACTACAATATATCGGCCTCGATCGAGGTGCCGACGAAGACGCTGTTCGGTCTTGCCGTGACCGGGCCGACGGCGACGTCGCTGACGCGCTATCTGATCGTGCTGACGATCGTCGCAGTCCTCACCCTGATCGCGGCAAATCTCGTACGCGGCCGCACCGGCCGCACCTGGATGGCGGTGCGTGACATGGACCTCGCCGCCGAGCTGATCGGGATCAGGCTGTACCAGACGAAGCTGCTGTCGTTCGCCGTATCCTCGTTCTATTGCGGTGTCGCAGGAGCGATGTTGGTGTTCCTGTACCTCGGCAACGCCGAGCCGTCGAGTTTCGACATCAACCAGTCGTTCCTGATCCTGTTCATGGTCATCATAGGCGGACTCGGCAGCCTGCTGGGCTCGTTTCTCGGCGCGGCCCTGATCTGGGGGCTGCCTATCCTGCTGCGTCACGCGCCCGCGTTTTTCGGCCTCAGAATCGAAAGCGCCAAGGTGGATCAGAGCACGTTCATGATCCTCGGAGCGTTGATCATCTTCTTTTTGGTCGTCGAGCCGCAGGGTCTCGCGCGGCTGTGGCAGATCGGGAAGCAGAAGCTAAGAATGTGGCCTTTCCCGTACTGAATTGAGGGCGTAGACTGAAATAAAAAAAGGTGTTTTTGGGTGTTAAACAAGGCTTGCGACCGCAACGTCGGATTGCGGTGTCGGCCGTAATTTAGGAGGAAGAAGCATGCGATTGAAATATCTGGTACTCGCCGCGGCGCTCGCGGGCTTGGTCGGGGTTTCCGTTCCGGCTTCGAACGCATTCGCCAAAGGCAGCCTGTTCGTACCGTTGTTTACCTATCGTACAGGCCCGTTCGCCAATTCCGGGATCCCGATCGCGAACGGTATGCACGATTATCTTTCGATGCTCAACGCCCGCGACGGCGGCATCGGGGGCGTAAAGCTCGATATCGAGGAATGCGAGACGCAGTACAACAACGCGAAGGGCGTCGAATGTTACGACTCGGTGAAGAACAAGCACCCGCTGGTCATCGGTCCGTGGTCGACCGGCATCACGCTCGCGCTCATTCCGAAGGTATCGGTCGATCACATTCCGATCCTGTCGATGGCCTACGGCCTTTCGGCAGCTGCGGTCGGCGCGGACTTTCCGTGGGTTTTCAACCCGCCAGACACCTACTGGGACGGGATGTCGATAGCCCTGAAGTACATCGCCCAGAAGGAAGGCGGATTTGCGAAGCTCAAGGGCAAAACGATCGGCTTCATTTTTCTCGACGTCGGCTACGGCCGCGAACCGATCCCGGTGCTCAACGACTTCGCCAAGGACTACGGATTCACGGTCAAGATGTATCCGGTGCCGCCGTCCCAGATGCAGTCCCAGGGCAGTGTGTGGCTCGGCGTGCGCCGCGACCGGCCTGACTGGATGATCATGTGGGGCTGGGGCGCGATGAACCCGACCGCGGTGACCGAAGCGGCCAAGACCGGCTATCCCATGGATCACTTCCTCGGGGTATGGTGGTCCGGGGCCGAGGGTGACGCGCAGCCTGCGGGCCAGGCCGCCAAAGGCTATTTGTCGCTTAATTTCAACGGCGTCGGCGCCAATTTCCCGGCGATCAAGGACATCGAGAAATACGTGATTGCCAAGGGCAACAGCCAAACGCCGAAAGACATGGTCGGCGACAACTTCTACAACCGCGGCGTTATGAACTCGGTGATGATCGCCGAGGCGATCCGCAACGCGCAAAAGATCACCGGCAAGAAGATGATCGACGCCGCGGACATGCGGCGCGGGCTGGAGACTCTGCAGATCTCCGCGAAGCGTTGGAAGCAGATCGGCCTGCCTGGGTTCGCGCCGGTCCACATAAGCTGCCAGGATCACGACGGCCATGGCCTCGTCTACGTGCAGCAGTGGAACGGCCACGCCTGGGTCAAGGTCTCCGACTGGATCTCGCCGGTAAAGGAAAAGGTGCTGCCGCTGATCATCAATGCTGCCGAGGACTATGTCAGCAAGAACCAGCCCTGGCCGAAGCGCACCGAGCCGTGCGACGACGGGACGTTGTCAATTAAGTAAGTGATCTCCCCTTCCTCGCGGGCGGATTCCGTGCCGCGAGGAAGCTGGAGTCCGGGAGTCGGCAATGAGCAGTACCGCAACCGCCGGGACGCGACCCTCTAGCGCGCCCGCAAGCGAGAGTATCCTCTCGCTCAACAACGTAGAGGTCGTCTACGATCACGTCATCCTCGTGCTCAGGGGCGTCTCGCTCGCCGTTTCGCCGGGCGCGGTCGTTGCGCTGCTCGGCGGCAACGGTGCGGGGAAGACGACCACGCTGAAGGCGATCTCGAACCTGCTGCATTCCGAGCGTGGCGAAGTGACCAAGGGCTCGATCGTGTTCAACGGCGCCGAGGTGCACCGCTTGTCGCCGAACGAGCTCGTGCGCCGCGGCTGCGTGCAGGTCATGGAAGGCCGACACTGCTTCGGCCACCTCACGGTGGAGGAGAACCTGCTCACGGGCGCGTTCACTCGGCGCGATGGCAAAGCCGCGATCGCGCGCCATCTGGAGCTCGTCTATTCTTATTTCCCCCGCCTGAAGGAGCGGCGCAAATCGCTCGCTGGCTACACCTCCGGCGGCGAGCAGCAGATGACCGCGGTGGGGCGTGCGCTGATGGCGCGGCCGAAAATGATTCTGCTCGACGAGCCCTCGATGGGCCTCGCGCCGCAGCTGGTCGAGGAGATCTTCGAGATCGTGAAGCAGCTTAACCGCAAGGAGAGCGTGAGTTTCCTGCTCGCTGAGCAGAACACCAACATTGCGCTCAAGTACGCCGACTATGGCTACATCCTCGAGAACGGCCGCGTGGTCATGGATGGCATCGCCGCCGACCTCGCCGTCAACGAGGACGTGAAAGAATTTTATCTGGGCATCTCCGGCGCCGGGCGCAAAAGCTTTTCCGACACCAAGCATTACAAGCGGCGCAAGCGCTGGCTCGCCTGAACTGCGTTCGATCTGCGCGCGTGGGGACGCGCCGGGCGCACGGATTTTGAAAGGGCCGCCGCTTGCGCTCTTCGCGTCTTTGCCTTTATTGGAACCCTGCACATGAGCGAACACTACGACTCACTCGAAACCCGCGATCCGGCGGAGCGCGAACAGTCGCTGCTCGCGGATCTGCCGGGGCAGATTGCGCATGCGAAAAACAATGCGCCCGGCTTTGCCCGCATCCTGGCCGAGGTCGATCCACGGACGGTCACCACGCGCGCGGCGCTGGCGCGGCTGCCGCTCACGCGCAAATCCGACTTGGC
>CAZRMO010000001.1:24152-63794 GCA_964601155.1 uncultured Enterobacteriaceae bacterium | reverse complement strand
GGCTGCACGGTGGTTCCGACGGGCATCGGCCAGACCGAAATGCAGGTCGCGACCATAGTCGACCTGCGCATCAGCGGCTTCATCGGGACCCCGTCGTTCCTCAAGCTGATTGTGGACAAGGCGGACGAGTTGAAGGCCGATCTGTCCGCTCTCCAGCGCGCCATGGTCGGAGGTGAATATCTGCCACCCGCGCTGCGCAAATCCCTGGGCGAGCGCGGCATCCGGGTGATGCAATCCTACGCCACCGCGGACCTAGGCCTGCTCGCCTATGAGTCGGCGCTGCCGGACGGTTCGGTCGCCGAGGGTATGATCCTCGACGAAGGCCTGTTGCTCGAAATCGTGCGTCCGGGCACCGGCGATCCGGTTGCCCCGGGAGAGGTCGGCGAAGTGGTGATCACCACCTTCAATCCCGACTATCCCCTGATCCGTTTCGCCACCGGCGATCTTTCCGCCGTGTTGCCTGGTACCAGTCCCTGCGGCCGCACCAATATGCGCATCAAAGGCTGGATGGGGCGCGCCGATCAGACTACCAAGGTGCGCGGCATGTTCGTCACGCCGAAGCAAGTGGGCGAGATCCTGCGGCGCCACCCCGAAATCCTCAAGGCGCGTCTGGTGGTCGCCGGCGCCACCGGCAAGGACAGCATGACGCTCAGGTGCGAAACCGCGAGCGGTGAAGCCGGGCTGGAAGCGGCGCTTATCGCCTCGATCCGCGACGTGACCAAGCTGCGCGGCGATATCGAGTTCGTCAGCGCGGACAGCCTGCCCAACGACGGAAAGGTCATAGACGACACGCGCAAGTACGATTAAGGCGGTGATGAGCGCCTACAAGACCTTGTTGTACCGGAAGGAAGGCCGCGTCGCGCGCATCACGCTGAATCGCCCGCGCCGGCTGAACGCCATCAACCAGGCAATGCCGCGCGAGATCCGCCTCGCGGTGGAGCAGGCGAACGCCGACGACGGCGTGCACGTGATCGTATTGCAGGGCGCGGGCCGCGCATTCTGCGCCGGCTATGACCTCAAGGACTTCGCCGAAAGAAAGGGCAAGAACTCCTATACCCAGGACATGCCCTGGGACCCGATGCTCGATTACCGCGGCATGAAGGCCTACACGGACGATTTCTTCTCGCTCTGGCGCAGCTACAAGCCCACTATCTGCAAGGTGCACGGCTACGCCGTGGCGGGCGGCAGCGACATCGCGCTGTGCGCCGACATCGTAATCATGGCCGAGGACGCGAAGATCGGTTATATGCCGGCGCGCGTGTGGGGCTGCCCCACAACCGCGATGTGGGTGTTCCGCCTGGGCGCGGAAAAAGCCAAGCGCATGCTGCTCACCGGCGACACCATAGACGGCGGGACGGCGAAAGCCTGGGGCCTGGTGCACGATGCGGTGCCCGCGGACGAGCTCGACGCGGCGGTGGATGCGCTGGCGGCGCGCATGGCCGGCGTGCCGAAAAACCAGCTGATGATGCAGAAGCTGATGATCAACCAGGCCTACGAGAACATGGGCCTGGCGACGACGCAGATGTTCGCCACCCTGTTCGACGGCATCACGCGCCATTCGCCCGAGGGCCTTTGGTTCAAGAACTATGCCGAGAAAGAGGGCTTTCACAAGGCGGTCGAGTGGCGCGACAGCGGCAGGGCGATACCGCGCGGCAAGAAAAGCCGCTAGTGCGAAATCCCGGGCCGCGGCCTAGGCTGAGAGCAGCCAGCCGTCCTCGATGGTGAGCGCGCCGGCGCGTTCCAGATCTTTCACCAGGTAGTCCCGCAGTTCGGCCTCGGGCAAACGCAGAAAGCGCCGGTTGACCGCGTCGAAGATGGGTCTGTCGGCGAGAAACTGCGGCAGCTCGGCCAGCGCGATCCTGCCCTGGATCATGAGCGAAAAGCTCAACATCACCTTGAGCGCATGGCGCGCGAGCTTCGCCGGGTCGCGCTCGTAAGCGTCCAGCCGCTGGAACGCCGTGTCGAGCGCGCGCGCGGCGTCGCCGAAAGGCGCGCCGTGGCCGGGAATGACCGTGGCAATGTCCAGACGCGAGATCGCTTCCAGGGTCGCGCGCGTGGCGGCGTAGCCGCCGGACTGGCCCAACAACTCCGGGAAGATCAGGCCGAAGCCGTTCTGCCACAGCGCATCACCCGAGATGAGTATGCGTTCGGCGCGCGCGTAGAACATGAGCGCGTGCATGTCGTGGCCGGGTGCTGCCAGCGCCTCCCAATCCAGGCCGCCCAAGGCCAGCTTGTCGCCGGCGGCAAGGGTGTCGTCGTAGCGGAAGCGCTCGGCGCTCTGGCCGCTGTAGCCGAGCATCAGCGCGTCTTCGTCCCACGCGGCGATCGCGCCCGCTTCGCCCACGGGTATGCTGGTGCGGCAGCCGTAGGCACGCTGCACGGCGGCGTTGCCGCCCATGTGGTCGGAATGGCAATGCGTGTTGATCAGCCGCGCGAGCGGCTTGCCCTCCAGGCCGCGTTGCAGCAACTGCAGCGTCTGCGCCGCATGCGCGACATAGCCGCTGTCGATCAGCGCGCAACCGTACTCGTCGTGGATCAGAATGTTGTTGCTCGAAAGCCAGCCGCGCTCGAGCACCCGGATTTGCGGCGGCAGCGTCAAAGCTGTTTTTTTCGCGCCGGCAGTTGCGCCAGTACGGCGCGTTTTTCGGTGGGGCTGTAGACCGACCAGCAGGCGATCTCTTCGAGGCTGCGCCGGCAGCCCTCGCAGTAGCCGCTGCTCTCATCCATGCGGCAGACGTCGATGCAGGGAGAGGCGACTTCGGTTTCCGTCGCGAGCGCGTTGTTTTGTTTCATCCGCTCTTTTTCGCCGCCATCGCCCGCGCGACCCTGGAACTTGGCTCGCGCCGCAATTCGCCACAGATGTAGCGCCCGGCCTCGAATACCAGGTCGAGGTCGACGCCGGTGTGTATGCCGAGGCCGTCGAGCATATACACCACATCCTCGGTCGCGACATTGCCCGAAGCGCCTTTGGCATAGGGACAGCCGCCCAAGCCTGCGACCGAACTGTCCATGGTCGCTACGCCCAGCTCCAGCGCCGCATACAGATTGGCCAGGGCCTGACCGTAGGTGTCGTGAAAATGCACCGCCAGCTTTTCCATCGGCACCGCCGTCGCAACCGCTTTGATCATCGCCTGGATTTTGCCCGGCGTGCCCACGCCTATGGTGTCGCCCAGGGAAATTTCGTAGCATCCCATGCGATAGAGCTGCGCGGCGACTTCGGTCACCGCCGCTGGCTCGACCGCGCCCTGATAGGGACAGCCGGCGACGCAGGAGATGTAGCCGCGCAGGCGCAGCCCATGCTGTTTAGCCGCCTGCGCCACTGGCTCGAAGCGCGCCAGACTCTCGGCAATAGAGCAGTTGATGTTCTTGCGGCTGAAGGCTTCGGACGCGGCGCCGAACACGGCGACCTCCCCGGCACCCGCTGCGAGCGCGGCTTCGAAGCCCTTCAGGTTCGGCACCAGCACCGGATAGTCGACGCCGGGTTTCCTGCGGATGCCGGCCATGACTGCGGCGCTGTCCGCCATCTGCGGGACCCATTTCGGTGAGACAAAGGCGGTGGCTTCTATCGCCGGCAAGCCCGCGTCGGCGAGCCGGTGTATGAGCTCAATCTTGACCGCGGCCGGCACCGAGCCGGGCTCGTTCTGCAGTCCGTCGCGTGGACCGACTTCGACTATGCGTACGGTTTTCGGAAGCGCCATAACTGAGACCAAGAGTCCATTTCAAAATGAGGGGATACCTCCCCTCATACTCCCCTACAGTGACCCGTTGCAAGAATTCATTTTGCAACGGGTTCTAAGGCTATGCTTTCTCCAATTCGAAGCCGAGCAGTTCGGCGCCCTCGTCGACCTGCTCGCCGACTTTGTAATGGATTTCCTTCACCGTGCCGCGCCCCGGCGCAGTGATGGTGTGCTCCATTTTCATTGCCTCCAGGATGATCAGCGGCGCGCCTTTGTCCACCTTGGCGCCGCTCTTGGTCAGCACTGCGATGATCTTGCCCGGCATCGGCGCGGCGAGACTGCCGCTATGCGCGTCGCTCCCGATCTCGTGCAGGCCCGGATCGCGCAGTTCCAGCCGATAGCGCGTGCCGCGGAAGAACACGTCCAGCGTCTGTCCCGAGCGCACCACGTTCGCCTGCAGCACCGCGTCCTCCAGCCAGGCGGTCAGGCTGCCGTCGGCCTGCCAGGCGCCGGTGAGCGTATGCCTGCCGCCGGGAAGTTCAAGCTCGTAGTGCCCGGGACGATAGTGCGCCGTGACCGCGTATTCCTGCTGTTCCTGCCGGAACACCAGAATGTGGTGGTTGTCCTGGTTCAGGCGCCAGCCGTCGCAGCTGCCCCAGGGGGAGCAGGGGTCGCCCGAGGCGGCGGCGCGCTCTTGCGCGCGGCGTGCTATCGCGAGCAATTCCGCCAGCGCGGCGAGCGCCAGCACCTCGTCGCCGGCAGCCGGTGGCGCGCGCATGAGTTCCGCCTGGTTGCGCTCGATCAGGCCGGTGTCCAGATCCGCCGTGGCGAAGGCTTCGCAAGCCACCAGCCGCGCCAGGAATTCGGTATTGGTGGTGACGCCCACGACCTGGAATTGTTCCAGCGCACTGCGCATGCGCGCGAGCGCCGCGGGTCGGTCTGCGTCCCAGATGATCAGCTTCGCGATCATCGGGTCGTAGAAAGGCGTGATCGCGTCACCGGCGCGCACGCCGGTGTCGATGCGCACATGGCGCGACTCGATCGGCGTGCCGAGGTGGCTAATACGTCCGGTTGAAGGCAGGAAGTTTTTCGCCGGATCCTCGGCGTAGATGCGCGCTTCCAGCGCGTGGCCGCTGAGCGCGAGCTCGTCCTGCGTGCGCGGCAGCGGCTCGCCGCAGGCCACGCGCAGCTGCCATTCCACCAGGTCGAGGCCGGTGATCATCTCGGTGACCGGATGCTCGACCTGCAGCCGCGTGTTCATTTCCATGAAATAGAAGGTGCCGGCATTTTTCCCGGCGTCCGGCTCGGCGATGAATTCCACCGTGCCGGCGCCGACGTAGCCGATTGCCTTGGCCGCGGCAACCGCTGCATCGCCCATGCTGTTGCGCCGCGCCTGCTTCATGCCCGGCGCCGGCGCTTCTTCCAGCACCTTTTGGTGGCGCCGCTGCACCGAACAGTCGCGCTCAAACAGGTAGAGCGCGTCGCCGCGGGTGTCGGCGAACACCTGGATCTCGATGTGGCGCGGACGGGTCAGGTATTTTTCCAGCAGCACGCGCTCGTCGCCGAAGCTCGCTTTGGATTCGCGCTGGCAGGAGGCGAGCGCGGCGGCGAAGTCCGTGGCTTTCTCGACGATGCGCATGCCCTTGCCGCCGCCGCCGGCCGAGGCCTTGATCAGCACCGGGTAGCCGATTTTGTCGGCCTCCTTTTGCAGCGAGGGCGCATCCTGCACTGCGCCGTGATAGCCGGGAACCAGCGGCACGCCGGCTTTTCCCATGATGTCCTTGGCCGCGCTCTTGCTGCCCATGGCGCGGATTGCTGCGGGCGGCGGGCCGATGAACACCAGGCCAGATTTGCCGCAGGCCTCGGCGAAGTCCGCGTTCTCCGACAGGAAGCCGTAGCCGGGGTGGATTGCTTCGGCGCCGCATTTGCGCGCCGCCTCGATAATCTTGTCGCCGCGCAGATAGCTGTCTTTGGCTGCGGCCGGTCCCACGCAATAAGCCTCGTCGGCGAGGTCCACGTGGCGCGCGCCGGCGTCGGCCTCCGAATACACAGCGACGCACTGCACGCCCAGGCGCTGCGCGGTCTTGATGACCCGGCAGGCGATTTCGCCGCGGTTGGCGATAAGTATTTTCTTGAACATGGATTATTTATTTCGCCTGGATCCAGGAAGGCCTGCGCTTTTCCAGGAAGGATCGTATGCCTTCCTTGCCGTCGGCGGAAGCACGCGCCGCGGCGATGCGCGCGGCGGTATCGGCGATCATGGCATCATCGATCGCGCCGTGCGCCACGCGGCGTATCAGTTCCTTGCTCGCCGCGATAGCGGCCGTGCTCGCTGCAAGCAACTGCCCGACGAGGGCATCGACGGCGGCGTCGAGTCCCGCCATCGGGGCAAGTTCGTGCACCAGGCCGATGCGCAAAGCCGTGGCGGCGCTGAAGCGCTCGGCGGTGAGGAAATAGCGCCGCGCCTGGCGCTCGCCCATGGCGGCGACCACGTAGGGGCCGATGGTGGCCGCGATCAGCCCGAGCTTCACTTCGGACAGACAGAACTCGGCCTCCTCGGCCGCGATCGCGATGTCGCAGGCTGCGACCAGGCCCATGCCGCCGGCAAACGCGGGGCCGTGCACGCGTGCGAGCGTCGGCTTTTTCATCATGTAGATGGTATTCAGCATTGCCGCGAGGTTCATCGCATCGGCGCGGTTTTCTTCCGGGCTGTAGCCGGACATCTTTTTCATCCAGTTGAGGTCGGCCCCGGCGCAGAACGCGAGGCCCTCGCCCGCCAGCACCACCGCGCGTACGCCGCTATCCGTATCCGCGGTACGGAACGCCTGCGTCAGCTCGGCGATCATGGTCTCGTTGAAGGCGTTGCGCACCTCCGGCCGGTTCATCCGAATCGTGGCTACGCCATTGTCCACGGTGAACTGCAGGGTTTGGTAGTTCATCGGCATTCCTTTGCTTAGGCGGCGAAGCGCTTGGCGACTTCTTCGAGCATGACTTCGGTGGCGCCGCCGCCGATGGCGAGTACGCGCGCATCGCGCGTGAGGCGCTCGATCGCGGTTTCGCGCATGTAGCCGGCACCGCCGTGGAACTGCTGACAGGCATACATCACTTCGTTCACGAGCTCGCCCGTGAGCGCCTTCAGCATCGAAACTTCACGCACGCATTCGCGCTTCTGCGCGGCGAGCCAGGCGCAATGATAGAGGAACTGGCGCGCCGCCTGGTTCTTCGCTTCCAGCATGGCCAGGCGCTGGCGTATGACCTGCTTGTCGAACAGCACACCGCCGAAGGCCTTGCGCTGCAGGACGTAGTCCAGCGTCAGGCGCAGAGCCCGGCTGGCATGGCCGACCGCCATCGCCGACAATGCGATGCGCTCGGTCTGGAAGTTTTTCATGATCGCGTAGAAGCCGCGGCTTTCCTCGCCCAGCAGGTTCTCCGCGGGTACGCGGCAGTCCTCGAATACGAGTTCCGCGGTATCCGAGCTGAGCCAGCCGGTCTTGTCGAGCGTACGCCCGACGCGAAATCCGGGCGTGCCTTTTTCGACGATGAACATAGACAGTCCGTGCGAGCGTCCGGCATCCGCGCCGGCCTCTGGCATGGTGCGCGCGGCGATGAAATACAGGTCGGCGTGCACGCCGTTGGTGATGAACATCTTGGTCCCGTTGAGCACCCAGGCGTCGCCGTCGCGGCGCGCGCGCGTGCGCAGACCCGCCACGTCCGAGCCGGCGTCGGGCTCGGTGATGCCTACTGCGGTGATCAGCTCGCCGCGGATGACTTTGCGCAGGTAGCGGTCGAGCTGCGCCTTGCTGCCTGCATGTACGAGGTGCGGCGAGGCCATGTCGGTGTGCACCAGCACGGTGATGATGAAGCCGCCGAAGGTGGATTCGGACAGCGCCTCGGCGAATACCAGATTGGTGAGTGCGTCGGCGCCGGCGCCGCCGTAGGATTCTGGATAAGTGATGCCGAACAAGCCCAGCGCGCCCATCTTGCGCAGCACCTCGCGCGGGACGCAGCCGTCTTCCTCCCACTGTGCGCCATAGGGCTCGACTTCTTTCGCGACGAAGCGCCGCACCTGCTCGCGCAGTGCTTCGTGCTCGGGGCTGATGTAGACCGATTCCGCCATTACATGCGGAATACGCCGAATTTCGTCGCTTCGATCGGCGCGTTGAGCGCGGCCGAGAGCGCAAGGCCGAGCACTCTGCGCGTGTCCTCGGGCGCGATCACGCCGTCGTCCCACAGCCGCGCGCTGGCGTAGTAGGGGTGGCCGTGCAGATCGTACTGCTCGAGGATAGGCTGCTTGAAAGCCTCTTCCTCTTCCTTGCTCCAGCTGCCGCCCTTGGACTCGATGCCGTCGCGTTTCACAGTGGCGAGCACCGAGGCCGCCTGCGCTCCGCCCATCACCGAGACGCGTGCGTTCGGCCACATCCACAGGAACCTGGGCGAGTAGGCGCGGCCGCACATGCCGTAGTTGCCGGCGCCGTAGCTGCCGCCGATGATCACGGTGAATTTGGGCACGCGCGCGCAGGACACCGCGGTGACCATCTTGGCGCCGTCACGAGCGATGCCGCTGTTTTCGTACTTCTTGCCCACCATGAAGCCGGTGATGTTCTGCAGGAACAAGAGCGGTATGCCGCGCTGCGAGCAGAGCTCGATGAAATGCGCGGCCTTCAGCGCCGATTCCGAAAACAGGATGCCGTTGTTGGCGACAATGCCGATCGGATAGCCGTAAATATGCGCGAAGCCGGTCACCAGCGTGGTGCCGTAGTTCTGCTTGAATTCGTCCAGTTCGCTGCCGTCGACGATGCGGGCGATCACTTCGCGCACGTCGTAGGGCTTGCGCGTGTCGGCGGGGATGACGCCGCGCAATTCTTCCACCGGATACAGCGGCTCGCGCGGCTCGCGCAGCACCGTGCTCACCTGTTTCACGCGGTTGAGATTGCCTACGATGGTGCGGGCGATCGACAGGGCATGCGCGTCGTTCACGGCGTAGTGGTCGGCCACCCCAGACTGGCGCGTGTGCACGTCGGCGCCGCCGAGCTCCTCCGGCGTGACGATTTCGCCGATGGCGGCCTTCACCAGCGGCGGCCCGCCCAGGAAGATCGTTCCCTGTTCCTTGACGATGATCGCCTCGTCGGACATCGCAGGAACATAGGCGCCGCCGGCGGTGCACGAGCCCATCACCACCGCAATCTGGGGTATTCCGGCCGCCGACATATTGGCCTGGTTGTAGAAAATGCGGCCGAAGTGCTCGCGGTCGGGGAACACCTCTTCCCAGGTGGGCAGATTGGCGCCGCCGGAATCGACCAGGTAGATGCAGGGCAGATTGTTCTGCGCCGCGATTTCCTGCGCGCGCAGATGCTTTTTCACCGTCATCGGGAAGTAGGTGCCGCCCTTCACTGTGGCGTCGTTGACCACCAGCATGCATTCCTGGCCGAGGATGCGGCCGATGCCGGTGATGACGCCGGCGCAGGGCGCATCGTTGTCGTACATGTCGAGCGCGGCAAGCTGCGACAGCTCGAGAAACGGTGAGCCCGCGTCGAGCAGGGTGCGCACGCGCTCGCGCGGCAGCAGCTTGCCGCGGGCGACATGCTTGGCGCGCGCGGCTTCGCCGCCGCCTGCGGCGACCTGGTCGATTTTGGCGCGCAGATCGTCGACCAGCGCCGACATCGCCCCGGCATTGGTGCGGAACTCGGCCGAGCGCGCGTTGAGGTTGGTTTTCAGTGTGCTCATGGCAGGCGGCAGCAGGAATGGAATCGGCGCGCGCCTATCGCACCCGGGTAGCGCGCATGAAAAACGCATTATAACTAACAACCAACGGATGCCCGATGCCCGACGGCGGCGATGCCGGGACACTGCGTGGAACCGGATATCCCGCCCGGGTACGGCACCGCGCCCTTAACCCGGTGCGCTCATTCAAGCGTAGACTTGTACGGAATACCATTACAGTTCGCTCAATCAGGAATGACCATCATGCCCAAAAAGGATCCCGTACCCCACGGCGCCCCGAGTGCCAGCTACAGCATCACCCTGCGTATCCAGTTGCAAAATCGCCCCGGCATGTTGGGCGAACTCGCTTCGACTATCGGTTCGGCCAACGGCGACATAGGCGCTGTCGACCTGGTTTCCGCTACCAAGGACCAGATGGTGCGCGACATTACCGTCAATGTCGGCGACACCCGGCACGGTCAGCAGGTGATCGAGGCCGTCAAGAAACTCGAAGGCGTGCGGGTCCTCAGCGTGTCCGACCGCACCTTCCTGATGCACCTCGGCGGGAAAATCGAGGTCGTCGGCAAGATACCGCTGCGCACGCGCGCCGACCTGTCGATGGCCTATACGCCGGGCGTGGCCCGAGTCTGCATGGCCATTGCCGAGGACAAGACGAGAGCGCAGGTCCTGACGATAAAGAAAAACTGCATCGGCGTGGTCACCGACGGAACGGCGGTGCTGGGGCTGGGGGACATCGGCCCGGAAGCGGCGATGCCGGTGATGGAGGGCAAGGCGATGCTGTTCAAGGAATTCGGCGGGGTGGATGCCTTCCCCATCTGCCTCAACACCAAGGACACCGAGGAGATCATTCGCACCGTGATCGCGCTGGCGCCGACCTTCGGCGGCTTCAACCTCGAGGATATCTCTGCGCCGCGCTGCTTCGAAATCGAGGAGCGACTCAAGGCGGCGCTCGACGTGCCGGTCTTCCACGACGATCAGCATGGCACCGCCGTGGTGGTGTTGGCGGCGGTGATCAACGCGCTCAAGATCGTACGCAAGAAAATGGCTAATCTGAAGGTCGTGGTCAATGGCATCGGCGCCGCGGGGGTTGCCTGCAGCAAGATGCTGCTGGCTGCGGGCGTAACCGATATCGTCGGCTGCGACCGCACCGGCGCGGTGTACAAGGGGCGCAAGGAGAACATGAACGTGTCCAAGGAGTGGTTCGCCGCCCACACCAACAAGCGAAAATTCAAGGGAACGGTCCTGCAGGCGATGCAGGGGGCCGACCTGTTGCTGGGCCTGTCCGCGCCGGGGACCATCACCCGTAAAGCGGTGCAGAGCATGGCCAAGGACGCCATGGTCTTCGCCCTGGCCAATCCCACGCCCGAGATCATGCCCGAGGAGATTCAGGATTGCGCCCGGATCATTGCCACCGGCCGCAGCGACTATCCGAACCAGATCAACAATGTACTGTGCTTTCCCGGGATCTTCCGCGGCGCCCTCGACTGCCGCGCCACCTGCATCAACGAAGAGATGAAGCTCGCGGCGGCGCAAGCCATTGCCAGCGTGGTGGGCAAGTACGAGCTATCGGAGGACTACATCATCCCCAGCGTCTTCAACCGCAAGGTAGCGCAGGTCGTAGCCAAGGCCGTGGCGCATGCCGCCCACGCGAGCGGCGTCGCGCGCAAGCGCCGCAGCCATTTGAACCTCTACTACACGTAGCGCCGATCGCAGGGCGTCTGTGCCTGTTGCTGATCCGCCCCTCCGGGCGGATCATGCGCGCGATCAATAGTACGGTTAAGCGGAACCCGTCGCCGAGGCCCCGCCGATTTGCGCGTGGGTCCGCGTTGACGAAGCCGGCCGGGCCACGCACAATCGGCGCGTGTCCGCACCCTTATCCGCTCCGCGCCCGTCTTATCGGTCGATATACCGCGCCGGCCTGTTCGAAGGCAGGGCGGTCATCGTCACCGGCGGCGGCTCCGGCATCGGGCGCTGCACCGCGCACGAATTGGCGAGCCTGGGCGCAGCTGTCGCGCTCGTAGGGCGCACGCGCGACAAGCTCGAGCGTGTTTGTGCCGAAATCGCGCAGGCGGGTGGTAAAGCCAGCGCGCATGTATGCGATATCCGCGAGGAAGAGGCGGTGCAAGGCGCGGTCGCCGAAGTGCTTGCCGCGCATGGCAGGATAGACGGCCTGGTCAATAATGCCGGCGGCCAGTTTCCGGCGCCGCTGGCAAGCATCTCCGCCAAGGGCTGGGATACGGTGGTGCGCAACAATCTCACCGGCGGCTTCCTGATGGCGCGCGAGTGCTATACGCAATGGATGGCGCAGCACGCCGCCGGCTGCGCCATCGTCAACATCGTCGCCGACATGTGGCTGGGGATGCCGGGCATGGGCCACTCGGGCGCGGCGCGCGCGGGCATGTTGAACTTCACCGAGACCGCGGCGCTCGAATGGGCGCCGGTGCGGGTCAACGCGGTCGCCCCGGGGTGGATCGCTTCCAGCGGCATGGATCACTACGGCCCGGAAATGCGCGCGCGCATCCGCGGCCTGCACCAGCACGTGCCGCTGGGCCGTCTGGGCACCGAATCGGAAGTATCGGCCGCGATCGTATTTCTGCTGTCGCCGGCAGCGGCTTTCGTCTCCGGCTCCTGCCTGCGTGTGGATGGCGCGGTGCCCAATGCGCGACGATCTTCGCCCCTGGCCGGCAAGGGCGCGAACGAGCCGTTCAACGCATTCCCGCTGGCGCAGAAGCCCAGGGTGCTGGACGAGGACGCATGAAACGCGCCGCGAGGAGTGCGCCTTGAGCCTGCCCGATCGTCGCTATTACACCCAGGCGCACAGTCAGTTCCGCGATGCGCTCGCCCGTTTCGTGCGCGAGGAGATCATGCCCGAGGTGGAAGCCTGGGAGGAGGCCGGGGAATTTCCGCGCGAGCTCTACCGCAAGGCCGCCGCGGTCGGCCTGCTCGGCATAGGTTTTCCGAAAGAGTACGGCGGCATTCCCGCCGATGTGTTCTACCACCTGGTCGCGCTCGACGAACTTGCGCGCGCGGGCAGCGGCGGCCTGATCGCGAGCCTGCTGTCGCATGGCATCGGCGCCCCGCCGATCCTGCATTGCGGCAGCGATGCGCTCAAGCGCCGCGTGCTGCCCGAAATCCTCTCGGGGGAGAAAATCAGCGCGCTGGCGATCACCGAACCCTCTGGCGGTTCGGACGTGGCCAGTCTGCGCACCAGCGCGCGTCTCGAGGGCGGCGAATACGTCGTCAACGGATCGAAGATGTTCATCACCTCGGGCATGCGCGCCGATTACTACACCGTAGCGGTGCGCACCGGCGGACCGGGTGCGGCTGGGGTGTCGCTGCTGTTGATCGAACGTGAGCGGCCGGGTTTCACGCGCACGCCGCTGAAGAAAATGGGCTGGTGGACCTCGGATACGGCGACCCTCTACTTCGACGAAGTGCGCGTGCCCGCGGCCAACCTGATCGGCGCGGAGGGTGAGGGTTTCAAGGCCATCATGTCCAATTTCAACATGGAGCGCCTGACCATGTCGGCCATCGCCTGCGGCTTCTCCCGGGTGTGCCTCGAGGACGCGCTCGCCTGGGCGCGCGAGCGCAGCACTTTCGGCGCGCCCCTGATCGAGCGCCAGGTGATCCGGCACAAACTGGTGGACATGCAGATGCGAATCGAGGCGGCGCGTGCCCTGCTCGAGGACCTGGCCTGGCGTGTGCAGCAAGGCGGGCACCCGGTGGCGCAGCTGGCGATGCTGAAGAATTTCGCCACGCAGACGATGCAGTTCTGCGCCGACCAGGCGGTGCAGATCCTCGGCGGCGCCGGGTATATGCGCGGCGCGCGGCCGGAGCGCATCTACCGCGAAGTCAAAGTGATGATGATAGGCGGCGGCACCGAGGAGATCATGAAGGACCTCGCCGCGCGGCAGCTCGGCTGGTAAGGACCGGGCGCATCGCCGGGTGCGCCATAGCGATCGGCAATTTTCGCGGGCGCGGCTTCGCAATTGACTTCGCCGCCTCGCTCACGCATCATTTCGCCAGCGTCGCGCGCGCAGCAGCGGCAATGCCGATCAACGCTTCACCGAGAACCCGATCCTCTCATGTCCCGCATCCTCTTGATTTACGCCAGCATCGAAGGCCAGACCACGATGATCGCCGAACGCATCGCGCACACGCTGCGGGAGCGGGCGCACAGCGTGGACGTGTTGCCGGCCGAAACCGATCCGGCGCGGCTGGACCCGGCAGCCTATGACGGCGTGATAGTCGGCGCTTCTATACACTACGGCAAGCATCCGGCCTATATGCGCGCGCTGATCCGCCGGCAGCTAGGCGCGCTGGCGCAACGGCCCAACGCTTTTTTTTCGGTGAGCCTTAGCGCCGGCGGGCCGCGACCCAAACCGGCAGCGGCGCAGCGTTATATCGACAAATTCCTGCGCAAGACCGGCTGGCAGCCGCAGCTGATCGCGAGTTTTGCAGGAGCGGTGAAGTACAGTCTATACGGTCCGATCAAGCGCAGGGTGATGATCGTGTTCGTCGGCCTGGGCGGCGGCGAAACCGACACCTCGCGCGACTACGAATACACCGATTGGGATGCCGTAGAGCGTTTTGCCGGCGAGTTCGCCCGGCAGTTGAAGCCGGCCTAAGCGTCCACCGGCCCTAGTATTTCCAGCCGCCGCTGGCGAGCCACTTTTCCACCTGCTCCAGACGGTCGGCCCCCCAGAAGGCCTCGTCGTCGACGACGATATAGGGCGAGCCGAAGGCGCCGCGGGCGATGGCCTTGTCCACTTCCGTTTTCACCAGTTCTTTGATCGCCGGATCGTTGATCGCGGCGCGCACTTCGTCTGCCTTGAGCCCGAATTTTACGCACACGGTGATGGTGTCTTCCGGGTTGGAGATGTTGATGTCATCGACGAAATAGGCCCGATACAGCGCCGCAACCAGCGCCTTCGCCTGTTTCGGGTCCTTGCTGTTGAGCCAGTAGAAAGCGCGCGCCGGCGCCTGCGAGGAGATGGGGAAGGCCGAAGGCAGTTTGTAGTCCACGCCGTAGAACTTGGCGCTGCGGGCGAAGTCGCGCCGTGCGTAGTCGCCTTTGAGCGGGATGCCCGGCAGCGGCGCGCCGCCGGTGATTTTCATTGCGGCGCCGAGCAGGAACGGGCGCCAGACGACTTCGCGTCCGTATTTGGCGCCCAGAGCGTCGATTCTGGTGCTGGCGAAGTAGCCGTAGGGGGAGGAAAAGTCGAAATAGAAATCGATGGGTGCCGCCATGTTTGCTCCTTTGCCTTGTTCAGTTTCCCGATCCGCACCCTAGCGTCTAGGGCCGGCTCAGGGCGTAGTGTAGCGCCTGGGCCTTGCGTTCGCGCTGCGGCGCATTCGAACTCGAATTTTTCCGCCGCCGTCTCGGGCGATAATCGCACTTTCCGCAAGCGCATCGTCCAGGAGGATGTCCATGGCAATCAAGCGCCCCAAAGGCACGGCCGGCACGCTGTTCGTGCTCGAGCACACGTCGAAGATTCTCGAGGGAAACCCGCTCGGCGACGCGCATGTGCGCAAGCTCGGCGTGTGGCTGCCGCCGCAATACGACCAGGGCATCACCAAGCACGGCCGCGGCGGTCCGGGCAGGCGCTTCCCGGTGCTGTGGGATCTGGTCGGCTTCACCGGCTCGGGACTCGCACACACGGCTTGGAAGCCCTTCGGCGACAACGTACCCGAGCGCGCGGCGCGGCTCATTCACGAGCGGAAGATGGGGCCGGTGATCATCGTGTTTCCGGATTGTTTCACCGCGCTGGGCGGAAACCAGTACATCAATTCCACGGCGATAGGCAATTACGCCGACTACCTGACGCAGGAACTGATCCCCTTCGTCGACGGCGAGTTCCGCACGCTGGCGCGGCGCGAACACCGCGGCTGTTTCGGCAAGTCTTCCGGCGGCTACGGCTCGATCATCCACGGCATGAAGTACGCGAAGCACTGGGGCGCGATCGCCGATCATTCGGGCGACGCGTATTTCGATTTCGTCTACTGGCACGACTGGCCCAACACGCTCAACACGCTGGCGCAGCACCGCGCGGCCAAGCGCAAGCCCGGCCCCGCGGACGTGCGCCGCGAAGCGCGCTACCGCGGCGCCGCGGACGGATTCGACGACGGGCGCATCAAACGCTTCCTCGACCATGTGTGGAAACGCGAGAAGCTGTCCGCCGCCGAAGGTCATTGCATCATGAACCTGTGCATGGCCGCGAGCTACGATCCGGATCCGAAGGCGCCGCTGGGATTCCGCGTTCCGTTCAACCTGGAGACGGGCGAGACCCTGCCTGGGCGCTGGAACAACTGGCGCCGCCACGATCCGGTCAATCTGGTGCAGAAATACCGCGAAAATCTGAAATCGCTGCGCGGCATCTACATCGACTGCGGCTGGCGCGACCAGTATCACATCCACTACGGCAGCCGCATGTTGTCCGCGCGCCTCGCCGCGGCCGGCATCCGCCATACCTACGAGGAATTCGACGACAACCATTCCGACGTCGACTATCGCATGGATGTCAGCCTGCCGTTTTTGTACCGGGCGCTGAAGCCCTGAGCGGTCGGGCGCACCGGTGCGGATCAACTCCCGGCGAGTGCGCGTCCTATCACCATGCGCTGGATGTCGCTCGCGCACCTGAAGCAACAAGGGGGCACGCCCCCTTGCAGATCCCCCACATCGGCGCTTCGCCTCAACCCGTCTAGCCCGCCGCGAGTGCGCGTCCGATGACCATGCGCTGGATGTCGCTCGCGCACCTAAAGTAACAAGGGGGCATGGCCCCCTTGTAGATCCCCCACATCGGCGCTTCGCCTCGACCCGTCTAGCCCGCCGCGAGTGCGCGTCCGATCACCATGCGCTGGATGTCGCTCGCGCCTTCGTAGATCTGCGCGACACGTACGTCGCGATAGATGCGTTCCACCGGGAAATCGTTGACATAGCCGTAGCCGCCGTGGATCTGGATCGCGTCGGAACAGACTTTTTCCGCCATTTCCGAGGCGAACAGCTTGGCCATGGAGGCTTCCTTCAGGCAGGGCAGGCCGGCATCGCGCAAGACGGCCGCGTGCAGCACCATCTGCCGCGCCACCTCGATCTGGGTGGCCATGTCGGCGAGGCGGAAATTCACCGCCTGATGCTCGATGATCGGCTTGCCGAAGCTGACCCGCTCATGCGCATACTTCAACGCGGCCTCGAAAGCGGCCCGCGCCATCCCCACCGATTGCGCGGCGATGCCGATGCGCCCGCCTTCCAGATTGGACAGCGCGATACGATAGCCCATGCCCTCGGGCCCGAGCAGGTTCGCGGCGGGCACGCGGCAGTTTTCGAACGCGATCTGCGCGGTGTCGGAAGCGTGCTGGCCGAGCTTGTCTTCGATGCGGGCGACCACGTAGCCCGCGCTGTCGGTGGGCACAATGAAAGCGCTGATGCCTTTCTTGCCGGCCGCCTTGTCGGTCACCGCGAACACTACAGCGACGTCGGCATTCTTGCCGCTAGTGATGAATTGCTTCACGCCATTCAGGACATAGTCATCGCCCTGGCGCTGTGCACGCGTGCTGATCGCGGCTGCGTCCGAGCCTACATGCGGTTCGGTGAGGCAGAAACAGCCGAGCGATTCTCCCCGCGCGAGCGGCTTGAGGAAGTACTCCTTCTGCGCGTCGCTGCCGTAGCCGTTGAGGATGTTGCATACCAGGGCCTGGACGCTGGCGATGGTCGAGGTCGCGCCGTCTCCCGCGGCGATCTCCTCCAGTGCCACGGCTAGCGAGACGTAGTCCATGCCGGCACCGCCCCATTTCTCGGGCACGGTCACGCCGAGCAGGCCCATCCCGGCCATTTCCTTGAGTTGCTCGCGCGGGAAAACGCAATCGCGGTCCCATTGCGGCGCGTACGGGGCCAGGCGTTCGGTGGCGAAGGCGCGCACCGAGTCGCGGATCATCTGCTGTTCCTGATCGAGGATCATGAAAGGTTTTGATTACGGATGATTTGGTTCAAACCAACTCGATCGCCATCGCGGTCGCTTCGCCGCCGCCTATGCACAGGCTGGCGACACCGCGCTTGCCGCCGGTCTTGCGCAAGGCGCCGATCAGCGTCACCAGGATGCGCGCGCCGGAGGCGCCGATCGGATGGCCCAGCGCGCAGGCGCCGCCGTGAATGTTGACCTTCTCGTGCGGCAGTCCGTGCTCTTTCATCGCCGCCATGGTCACTACGGCGAAGGCTTCGTTGATTTCGAACAGATCGACTTTGTCGCTGCTCCAGCCGGTCTTGTTATAAAGCTTTTTGATCGCGCCTACCGGTGCGGTAGTGAACCAGCCGGGTTCCTGCGCATGGGTGCTGTGGCCGACCACCAGGGCGAGCGGCGCGAGGCCCAGTTTCTCCGTCATCGAGCGGCGCATCATCACCAGCGCCGCGCCGCCATCCGAAATCGAACTCGAGTTGGCCGCGGTGATGGTGCCGTCCTTCTTGAACGCGGGCTTGAGCGCGGGAATCTTGTCGAAATTGGCTTTGAACGGCGATTCGTCCATTTCCATGAAACGCTCGTCCTTGCCGCCTTTGATCGCGAGGGGCGTGATTTCCCAGGCAAACGCGCCGCTCTTGTTCGCCGACTGAGCGCGCTCCAGTGAGGCCACCGCGAACTTATCCTGCTCGGCGCGCGTGAAACTGTACTTGGCGGCGCAATCCTCGGCGAAGCTGCCCATCAGCCGGCCCTTGTCGTAGGCGTCTTCGAGGCCGTCATAGAACATGTGGTCGAGCAGCTGGCCGTGGCCCAGGCGGTAGCCGCCGCGCGCCTTGGCGAGCAGATAGGGCGCGTTGGTCATGGATTCCATGCCTCCCGCGACCATGATGTCGTTGCTTCCCGCGGTGAGCAGGTCGTGCGCGAACATCGCGGCTTTCATGCCGGAGCCGCACATTTTGTTGACGGTGGTGCAGCCGGTCGCGAGGGGCAGGCCCGCGCCCAGCGAGGCCTGGCGCGCGGGCGCCTGGCCCTGGCCCGCCGGCAGCACGCAGCCCATGATGACTTCGTCCACCTGCTCGGGTTTGATTTTCGCGCGCTCCACTGCGGCGCGGATCGCTGCGGCGCCCAGCTCGGCGGCGACGAATTGTTTCAGTTCTCCCTGAAATGCGCCCATGGGGGTGCGTACGGCAGAGACGATGACGATAGGATCGTTCATGGCGGTTCCTTTCAAATTTCAGAGTTCAGACACGGTTGTCGCAACTGCTGTCGCCGCTGGACTTCGCCCCGCGGCGTCACTTGGTCTCGCTAAACAGCTCCCGCCCGATCAGCATGCGGCGGATTTCGGATGTGCCGGCGCCAATTTCGTAGAGCTTGGCGTCGCGCCACAGGCGGCCGGTCGGGGTCTCGTTGATATAGCCCATGCCGCCCAGTGCCTGGATCGCCTCGCCCGCCATCCAGGTCGCCTTCTCCGCGGCGTAGAGGATGGCGCCGGCGGCGTCCTTGCGCGCACCGGTCCCTTTGAGATTGCCGCGATCCAGCGCCTTGCCCACGGCGTAGACGTAGGCGCGGCAGGCGTTCATGGTGGTGTACATGTCCGCAAGCTTGCCCTGCATCAGCTGGAATTCGCCGATGGCCTGGCCGAATTGCTTGCGTTCATGCACATAGGGAAGGACCACGTCCATGCAGGCGACCATAATGCCCAGCGGCCCGCCGGAGAGCACCGCGCGTTCGTAGTCCAGGCCGCTCATGAGCACATTGACGCCGCGGCCCATGCCGCCGAGGATGTTCTGTTCCGGCACTTCGCAGTCGCGGAACACCAGTTCGCAGGTATTGGAGCCGCGCATGCCCAGCTTGTCCAGCTTTTGCGCGGTGGAAAAGCCCGGGAAACCTTTTTCGACGAGAAACGCGGTGATGCCGCGCGGTCCGGCGGCGCCGTCGGTCTTGGCATATACCACCAGCACGTCGGCATCCGGCCCGTTGGTGATCCACATCTTGTTGCCGTTGAGGATGAATCTGCCGCCCTTGTGCTCGGCTTTTAGGCGCATGCCGACGACGTCCGACCCCGCGCCGGGCTCGGACATGGCGAGCGCGCCTACGTGTTCACCCGATATCAGCTTGGGCAGGTATTGCTGCCGCTGCGCCTCGGTGCCGTTCCTGTTGATCTGGTTCACGCACAGGTTGGAATGCGCGCCGTAGGAAAGCCCGACCGAGGCGGAGGCGCGGCTGATTTCCTCCATCGCGACGATGTGGGCGAGATAGCCCATCGCCGTGCCGCCTTGCGCTTCGTCTACGGTGATGCCTAGCAGGCCGAGCGCGCCCAGCTTGCGCCACAGGTCCGCGGGAAATTCGTTGGCGCGGTCGATCTCGGCCGCGCGCGGCGCAATTTCGCTCGCGGCAAAAGCGCGCACCGTGTCGCGCAGCATGTCGATCTCTTCGCCGAGATCGAAGGGTAGGGAAGGAAAATCGGTCATGTTGGCTTCTATCCGTTTTGGAAAAGTTGCTGTTGCCGTGCGTATCGCCCGTCAGATGGACGACTCTACTTGCCGTTTACGTAAACGTCAACCAAGCCGGCTTATCGAGCGTTCATCGTCGGGAATCCTCATGCCGCGGTCTTGCGCGTTTTGGTGCCCGCTTTGCCGCCGCCGGCGAGAAGCTTGCGGCTTTGTGCCTCGAATACTGCGATCTCCCCCAGCATCTCGTCTATGTCGGCGCGCTGCCGCTCCAGCTGCTCGCGCCGCTCGGCCAGCGCAGCGACGAATTGCGCCAGCTGCGGCTTCTCGTCCCGGGCCGAATCGTATAAATCGAACATGGCGGCGACCTCCGACAGGGAAAGCCCCAGGCGCTTGCCGCGCAGAATCAGTTTCAGGCGTACGTAGTCGCGTTTGGCATAAATGCGCCGGCTGCCAGAGCGCTGCGGCGCGAGCAGTCCCTGATCCTCGTAGAAGCGGATCGTTCGCGGCGTGACGTCGAATTCGCGCGCCAGGTCGCTGATGCTGTATGTTTGTTCGCGGGCTTGGGGGGCGGTGCTCATATTGCGCAGCGACATAGATAGCGGGGATCGCGAATATTTGCGAAAATTCCGTTTCCCGGGGCTTGCCAAGACTGGCCGTAGCTGCATTCTAGCCTAAGTACCCGCGGCAAAATGGACTTTGCAACGGCAAATATGAGAGGAAGATGAGGGGGTATCGCCTTATCCGAAACCGGTCCGAAGGAGTCGTCGCATGAAGAAGGAGCAAGCCAAGCCCACACCCGCCGCCGATTCGGCACAGGTTTTTGCAGAGGTGGCCGAGCGATCCAGCCGCATCATGGCGGACTTTCTCAAGCGCCAGGCGGAAACGCAGAACTCGGTCATTACCGACGAATTCGGCATAGCCAAGGCGTTCATGGACCTGTCCGCGCTGATGTTCGCGCGACCGCAGCAGTTGGCCGAGGCGCAGATGAACATGTTCTGGGATTACACGCGCCTGTGGCAAAGCAGCTGGATGCAGATGTTGGGGCAGAAAGTGGAACCGGTCGCGGTGCCGCGCAAGGGCGACAACCGCTTTCGGCACGAGGACTGGGAAAACCACTTCTTATTTGATTACCTGAAGCAGTCGTATCTGATCGCCGCGCGCCACGTCCACCAAGCCGTGTCCAAGGTCGAGCATCTGCCGCCCGACGCGCGCAAGAAAGTGGATTTCTTCACGCGCCAGTATATCGATGCGCTGTCGCCCTCGAATTTCGCGCTGACCAATCCGGAAGTCGTGCGCGAAACCCTGGCCTCCGGCGGACAGAACCTGCTGCGCGGCCTGAACAACCTGCTCGCCGATATCGAGCGCGGCGACGGCCAACTGCAGATCAGCATGACCGACCCCAAGGCGTTCACGATGGGCAAGAACATCGCGACCACGCCGGGCAAGGTGGTGTACCAGAACGACCTGATGCAGCTGATCCAGTATGAGCCGAGCACGAAGAAGGTGTACAAGCGGCCGCTGCTGATCATCCCGCCCTGGATCAACAAGTACTACATACTGGATTTGCGTGAGTCGAACTCCTTCATCAAATGGGCGGTGGACCAGGGGCACACGGTGTTCGTGGTCTCTTGGGTCAACCCGGGCAAGGAATACGCGGGAAAGACCTTCGAGGACTATTTGCATCAGGGCCCGAACGACGCACTCGATGCGATCGAAAAGGCCACCGGCGAAAAGCAGGTGAACATTATCGGCTACTGCCTAGGCGGTACCTTGCTCGGCGCGGCGCTGGGCGTGATGGCGGCGAAAAAGGACAAGCGCGCCGCCAGCGCGACTTTCTTCGTGTCGCTGCTCGATTTTTCGATTCCCGGCGAACTGGGCGTATTCATTGACGAGAAACAGGTGGAAAACCTGGAGCGGCGCATGCAACAGCGCGGCTATCTCGAAGGCTCGGAGATGGCGGGTACGTTCAACATGCTGCGCTCGAACGACCTCATCTGGTCGTTCGTGGTAAACAACTACTTGATGGGCAAGGACCCGTTCCCGTTCGACCTGCTGTACTGGAACTCGGACTCGACGCGCATGCCGGCAAGCATGCACAGCTTCTATCTGCGCAACATGTACCTTGCCAACAAATTGAAGGACCCGGGCGGCATCAGCCTGGACGGCGTTCCGATCGACATCAGAAAGATCAAGGTCCCGGCGTATTTCATTTCCACCGCGGAGGATCATATTGCGCCCTGGAAATCGGTATACAAGGGGGCGCGCGTCCTCTCAGGAGCGGTGCGTTTCGTGCTCGGCGGCTCCGGCCATATCGCCGGGATCGTCAATCCGCCGGCGGCCAACAAGTACTGCTACTGGACCAATGAAGCGTTCCCGGAAGGTGCCGACGAGTGGTTGGCGACGGCGGCGCGCCATGAAGGTTCGTGGTGGGGCGATTGGCAGGCCTGGATGGATAAGAACAACGGTGGCGTAAAAGTCCCCGCGCGCGTGCCCGGGGACGGCAAGCTGCAGGTGATAGAGGACGCGCCGGGTACCTACGTCAGCCTGCGCCTGGGCGCGGAGAAAGCCAAATCGAAATCGGCGGCGGCCAAGCCCGCGCAGGACTAACGCGACTTGCCGAATCGGTTTTCCCGCGGATTGCGCCGGCGTGCATTGCATCGGGTTGCGCTGTGTCGTGCTCGACGATATACTGTTTGGCACAATAAAAAGAACACATTATAAATCAAAGACTTTGTGGGTCCGTTGGAGTCTTTCCGGCGGAGGAAGGAACCTAAAATCCGGTATTTGCTTCATGCGACAGCATCGGGCGCGCTGGATGGGGAGTGGTGCCCGGCGGTTGGCAGGCCCTAGTTTCCATCTTTTTCAACGCAGGATCGTCTGTTGCTCGTAAAGAGCGTGAGATCAGGGCGGAAGGCGGCAGGGTTTGCCCGCCGTCATCGCGACTTGAAACGCCAATTTCAACGAGGAGGGGGAATATCATGCAACAACATTTTCACGGTAGTGCTTTGGCCCGCGCGCTGGTGCTCGGCGCCGCGATTGGTGTCGGTACCGTTGCGGGAACGCCGGTTTCAGCGCAGGCCGCAGGCGATACGATAGTCCTGGGCTCCGCCATTTCTATAACCGGCAAGTATTCCCAGGAAGGCAAGAACGCACGCGACGGCTACAATTTCGCGGTCAAGCGCATCAACGAGATGGGCGGCGTGAAGATCAACGGCAAGACGTACAAGATGGAAGTCAAGTACTACGACGACGAATCGACTCCGGCGCGCACTGCGCAGTTGATGGAGCGCCTGATCAACCAGGATGGCGTCAAGTACGTTCTCGGACCCTATGGCTCCGGTCCCACCAAGGCCGCCGCGCCGGTGACCGAAAAGTACAAGATCCCGATGGTCGAAGCCGAGGGCGCCTCGCGCTCGCTCTTCACCCAGGGCTATCGCTACATGTTCGCCGCCCTGTCGACTTCGGACCAGTACCTGGCCCCCGTGATAGACCTTGCCGCAGAGCTTGCCCCGAAGAGCGGCAAGAAGCCGAGCGACCTGAAGATCGGCATGGCTTTCGAGAACGACCCGTTTTCGCTCGACGTGCGCGCGGGCGTGGTCGACGAGGCGAAGAAGTACAATATGAAGATCGTCATCGACGACAAGATGCCGCGTGATTTGAGCGATATCTCCGCCACCCTGACCAAGGTCAAGGCGCTCCGGCCGGACATCCTGGTTTTTTCGGGGCATACCAAAGGCGCGACGACCGCTGCCCGCCAGATGAAGGAATTGGGCGTGAATGCGCCGATCGTGGCCATGACTCACTGCGAATCGGCCAAACTGAGCACCGCCTTCCCCGGCGCCGCCGAGGGCATTCTGTGTCCGACGCAGTGGGCCGAGACGCTCAAGTACAAGGATAATGTGTTCGGCACGGCCATGGATTACAACAAGGCGTTCCTGGCCGCGCACTCCGAATACAAGATCGTACCCTACCAGGTCGCGCAGGCCTCGGCGGTGATCGAGATCTGGGCCGACGCCTTCCGGCGTGCGCAGAGCCTCGATACCGAGAAGTTGCGTGATGCGCTTGCCGCGACGGACATGCAGACTTTCTACGGCAACATCAAGTTCAGCGCGGAGGGCAATAACATCGCCAAGCCGATGGTGCTGCGCCAGATTCAGGGCGACAAGTACGTTGTGGTGGCGCCGACCAAGTATGCCTCCGAGCCGGTGGTGTACCCGCGGAAAGCCGTAGAGTAACTTTCGTACCTGTCCCCAACTTTGTTTAGCATAGGCGCGCCGGCCCTCAGGGGCCGGCGCGGTAGCGTTTATGTGGGATAACCTGCAGATTCTGCTTAGCCAGCCGGTTTTCAACATCCAGCTGCTTCTGAACGGTCTGAGTGTGGGTGCGGTGTTCGCGCTCGCCGCCTACGGCCTCGCGCTGGTATGGGGCGTGACCAGCGTCAAGAACCTCGCCCAGGGCGACTTCGTGATGTTGGGCGGTTACATCGGCTACGAGTTCTCGCTCCACGGCATTCACCCTATCCTGGCTATCGTGCCGGTCGCCGTCATAATGTTCGCCTACGGCTGGCTCATCTATAAGTTGATCATCCGCCGGGTGATCCAACTCGACTTGTTCACATCGTTGCTTGCGACCTTCGGCTTGGCGATCACCATGCAGCAGGTGATGAACCTGGTGTTCGGGCCCGACGTGCGCACGCTCAAGTCCGGATTCGGGCGCTTCGAAATGTTCGGCGGAATGGTCGACATCACGCAGATCCGCGTCATCGCGTTCGGGATGTGCCTCGTGCTGGCGGTCGCCATGGTGCTGTTCCTGAAGAAAAGCCGCATGGGACAGGCGATCCGCGCGACCGCGCAGGATGCGCGCGCCGCGCGCGTGCTGGGTGTAAATACCGATCTGGTCTACGCGCTCACTGTTTCGATCAACTCCGCGATCTGCGGTGTGGCGGGGGTGATTATCGCGATGATCTGGGTGATCCAGCCGTTCTACGGCATCGCCTATTCCGTGCGCGCTTTCGTCATCGTGACTGCCGCGGGGCTGGGCAATTTCCCGGCGGTGATCCTGACCTCCCTCGGCCTCGGGGTGATTGAGCAGTACAGCGGCTTTGTTCTGGGTGCGCAGTTCCAGCAGGCCACCATCGTCATTCTGCTGCTCGCCATCCTCATCTGGCGCCAGACGCTGCTGCGCCGCCATCGAATGGTGCTGCAATGACCCGACGCTCGCTCGCGGGACACCTCGTCCTTCTTGCCGCAGGCATCGCCGCGCCATTTCTGTTTCCGGCACACACGGTGCAATTTGCGGTGTTCTGGATCTTCGTGTTGTTCTCCCTCACCTGGGACACGATGGGCGGACAGATGGGCTACAACTCGCTCGGCAATATAACGTTTTTCGGGCTGGGCATGTACATCTGCGCGGTGACGCAGATCGCCCTCGTCTACAACGTTGGCGATTACACGGCCGCCACCGGCGACATCAAGATCGACTTCACCGTCCATCAGTACTACGCGGGTCTCGCGTTGGGGGTGTTCCTGGCTGCGATCGGACCGACCATATTGGCCGCGATCCTCAGCCGCATCCTGCTCGGTCTGCGCGGCCCCTATTTCGCCATCGGCACGCTGGGCGTCGCGATCGCGGCGGCCGAACTCACCAACGCCTGGAGCTGGGTAGGCGGCGGCAGCGGCATATCGATGCCGGTCTTTCCGGGCGCGCCGGGGATGCGCGAGCGGTTCTTCTATGTTGCCTGCATGGTGCTCGCGATGCTGTGCTACCTTTTCCTGCGATGGCTTTACAGCACCCGCTTCAGCCTCGCGATCAACGCGATTCGCGACGACGAGGACAAGGCCGAGGCGCTCGGCCTGCACACCGTCCGTTACAAGACCGTGGCCTGGTGTACTTCGGCGTTCTTTCTGGGGATCGCCGGCGCGCTGTTCGGCAACATGACCGGATTCATCGAGCCGATGGAAACCGCCTACCCCACACTCACTTTCGGCATCTTTATGATTGCGATGGCTTTACTCGGCGGCAAGGGTACGCTGTGGGGGCCGATCATCGGCGCCACGCTGTTCTATACCCTGCGCGAGCTCACCTGGACCTACTTGCTCGGCTGGCAGTACATCGCGCTGGGGGTGTTGATTATCGTCAACGTGGTCTACTTCCAGCAAGGCGTCCTCGGGTGGCTACAGGAGCGTAGGCCGCAGTGGTTCGGTATTCACGTCGAAACTCAGCCGGCAAGAGTCACCAAGGCCGGTAGCAAGCCATGAACGAGCCGATCATCGAAGTGCGCGGCGTCACCAAGGCGTTCGGGGGGGTCGTTGCGAATCGCGACGTGTCGCTCAAGGTCGCCCCCAGTGCGATCACGGGGCTGATAGGCCCGAACGGCTCGGGCAAAACGACCTTGTTCAATTCCATCGTCGGCCAGTATCCGATCGACGGTGGTTCCATCTTTTTCGAAGGCCAGGAGATTTCGCGCCTGAGCGTACAGCAGATCGCGCGGCTGGGCATGCTGCGCACTTTCCAGCAGACGCGCATATTCGCGAAAATGAACTGCATCCAGAACTTGCTGATTTCGCTGCCGCATAGAGAGCACGCCTGGCGCAACATGTTCGGGGGCAATTCGCCCGAACTGGTCGAGAGGGCCGAGCACTTGCTCGAGTTCGTGGGCCTGTACTCCAAGCGCATGCTGGTCGCGGGTTCGCTGTCCTTCGGGCAGCAGAAGCTGCTCGAGTTCGCGATGGCGCTGATGAACGAACCGAAGGTGCTGCTCCTGGACGAGCCCACCGCGGGCATCAACCCGACCCTGATCAACGGGCTGATCGACCGCCTCAAGCGCGCCAACCAGGAATTCGGCATCACGCTGTTCGTGATCGAGCACAACATGCGGGTGATCATGAACCTCGCGAGCCATATCTACTGCATGTCGCACGGTGAGATGCTCGCCAGTGGTTCGCCTGCCGAGATCCGCGACGACCAGCGCGTGATCGACGCTTACCTGGGAGCCCACTGACGTGGCCAACGAAACGACGCGCGCTAGCGGCTACCACGAAGGCTCGGTCGATGTCGTCCTGTCGGTCGACGATGTCGCCCGAGAGGCGCAGGAACTGCGCGCAGATATTCCCGAATCGAAGCTCACGGCCCTTGCCCGCAATGAGCCCTTCCTTTCCATCAGTAATCTGCGCGCCGGCTACGGCAACATGGAGATTCTGCACGACTTCACTTTGCATGTCGGGCGCGGTCAGTCGCTTTGCCTGATCGGCCCTAACGGCGCCGGTAAGTCGACCGTGCTGCACTCGGTGTATGGCTTTACGCGGATATTCGCCGGCGCGATTACGGTCGGCCACGGCGCCGATAAGCGCGACATTACGCACCTCACTTCGGATCGCAAGCTCAAGGAGGCGCGCGTCGCCTATATTCTGCAGGACAAGTCGGTGTTCCCGAATATGACCGTCGAGGAGAACCTTCTGATGGGAGGCTACCTGCTGCACTCCCACGCCAAGGCCAAGGCAGCCGCCGAGCGCGTATTCGACAAGTATCCCCGCTTGGCCGCGCGTCGCAGCCACGCCGCCAAGGTGCTCTCGGGCGGCGAGCGGCGCCTGCTCGAGATCTCGCGCGCGCTGGTGATGGAGCCCGACGTGCTCCTGGTCGACGAACCTTCTATCGGCCTGGAGCCGCGCTTCATCGACATGGTGTTCGAGATTCTGCACGACCTGCAGCACCGCGAAGGCAAGACCATCCTCATGGTCGAGCAGAACGCCAAGAAGGGCCTGGAGTTCGCCGACATCGGCTACGTGCTGGTTTCGGGCGAGACCGCGATGGCGGCGCCGGGGGACGAGCTGCTGGAAAATTCCGACGTCGGCCGCCTTTTCCTGGGCGGCTGATAGTCCATCCTCCCCGGTCGACTACTCTCTCAACCGGCGCAGGTAATCCATCCCCGCGATCGCGCGGCTGCCGTACCAGGAGGTCATCTCGCCGTCGATCAGCGCCACTGTTTTGCCGCGCATGGCGGCCAGGGTGCGCAGTTCGGCAATGTGCTTGGCGCGAAAGCGGTAAGGCTCGCTCGATAACAGCACCAGTTGCACATCCGGCAGCAGGGTCTGGTCGAGCTGCACCTGCGGGTAGCGCGCCGTCGCGCTGGCCGGCACGGTATCCCAGCCCGCCAGCGCGAGCGTGCGCGATATGTAGGTATCGCGCGAGACCGTCATCCACGGATTTTTCCAGATCAGATACAGAACGCGCTGGCGCGGCCAAGCGCTAGCAGCCTGCGTCAGCGCATCGTGCGTTTGCCCGAACCGGGCACACAGTGCTTCGGCCGCCTGCTCGCGCCCGAAAATTCCGCCGATCAGACGGTAGAGCGGCAGGTTGTCCAGCGGGCCGAGCGGATGCGTGACGATCAGCTGCGGCACGAACTGCGCCAGCGCCGCGGCCGTGGGCCGTTCGTTCTCATCGATGTTGAGGACCACGTGCGTAGGCGCCAGCGCGCGCAGCTTGGCGAGGTCCACGTTCTTGGTGCCCCCCACCTTTGGCACGGACCTCAGGCTTGCGTGCGGATGCACGCAGAAGCCGGTGCGCCCCACCAGTTGGCCGGCTAGGCCAAGGTCGCAGACCAACTCGGTGATTGAGGGCACCAGCGAAACGATGCGCGCTGGGCCGTCTGCGCGTTCATGCAGTGTGCCGGCGGCGTCGCACCACATGCCGCGACTAGACCTGCGGCTTGCGCGGCAGCACTATTTCCCGCGCTCCTTGCGCGCCAGTTCGACCAGCTGCTCGACTACATGCATCAGCTTGTCCGTGCTGCCGGCCATGCGCGCCGATGTCAGGAACTTGCCGTCGACCACGATGCTGGGTACGCCTTCGATTCCGTAGTCCTTCGTCATTTTGCGCGCCTTCGCCAGCTTCGCCTGGATCTGCGGCGAGCGATAGATGTCGATGAACTTTTGCTTGTCGAGGCCGTTGTGGGCCACCCAGTCAGCCATGACCGGTTCCTCGTTCAGCTTCATGCCTCTGAAGTGGAAATTGTCATATACCGGCCAGTGCAGCCGCGAGAGCTGGCCCATGGCTTTGAGCGTGTAGAACAATTTGGCGAAATTGTCCCAATCGTGCGAAGACAGCGCCGGCACGCGGCGCAGCACGACGGAACCGGGCGAGTTGAAATACCAGCGCGACAGCTTCGGCTCGAGCTCGTAGCAGACGGGGCAGCCGTAGTAGAAGAACTCGATGACCTCGATCTTGTCGCCGCTCATCACAGGATGCGGCGGGTCGAGCCGGATGTAGTCGCGGCCGAGTTCCAGTCCGGATTGAGCCCGGGCGCCCGCCGCCGCGAGCGTGAACGTGAACAAAAGCGCCACCAAGGCTTTTCTGAGGAGCATCATCACGCTTTTCCCGGGCCAGACTGGAAGCCGGCATGATATGCCGATCCGGTGAAATTTGCCAAAGCCCAGCTGGGGTCGGATGAGTTCCGACAGGCTGTTGAAAAACGCAAGCCGCAGGGCAAAAGGGCGGTTCATGCTCCCACTCTCACGGGGAAGCGTTTTTCAATAGTACCGACCTAGGGGGTATAAAAGGGGGCATCGCCCCCTTTTTCAACACCCTGGTGATGTCCATCGCCGGCGCTGGAAACGCCGATGTGGCCCCTGAACAAGCGAAACAGGAGGGGCGAGAGCCCCCCGCGCTGCGATGAACGTCTATTTCGTCTTGCCGAAGCCTTCCTTGCGTACCTTCTCGATCAGGTAATCGGTGATAGAAAGCAATTGTTCGAACGAGCTGATATTGTCGGTGTTGACGACGTACTTGCCGTTTACCGCCATCGAAGGCACGCCGTCGATCTTGTACGCCTGGGTAAGCTGCGCCGCGCGCTTCAATTTGCTGTCGACGGCGAAGGAATGATAGGCGGCGGTGAATTCCTTGGTGTTTACACCGTGTTTGCCCAGCCATTCGGTCAGTGCGGCTTCGTTCCCTACCCTGAGCCTGGAACCTGTGTGGATGGCGTCGAATAGCGCCTTGTGCAGGCGTTCTTCCTGGCCGATCGCATCCAGTGCGTAGTAGGCGCGCGCGCCCTGCGCGTATTCTTGGTTGAACATGGCCGGGACGCGGCGGAAATGCACATCCTTCGGGAGCTTTTTCACCCAGGGCTCAAGCACCGGCTCGAATTCGTAGCAGTGCGGGCAGCCGTACCAAAAGAACTCCGTAACTTGGATCTTGCCCGGGATGTCGGTAGGCTGCGTTACGGGAAGCACCCGATATTCCTTGCCCGCGGTGGGCTGGGCCTGTGCCAGGCCCGCGGCGAAAAGCACAATCAAACCGGTGACTAGTTGTTTCAACATTTCATTCTCCAAAAAACACCCTTCGCTCAATGCGAGCCGGGACCCTTTATTCTGACCAGTGAAGCTTCAATTCCGTTCTGTGCCAATGTCTGGCGCACACGGTTTATTTCGTCCACCTTGCTGTAGGGCCCGACCCGCACCCGGTATTGCGTGCCTTTATCGGGCAGTTCGACCGGCTCGACGCTGGCCTCCACCCCGATTAACGCAAGCTGCGCTTTCAGGTTGTCGGCATCGGCGGGATTTTGAAAGGAACCGACCTGCAGCAGGTAGTTTTGCGTGGTCGCGCCCGCCTTGGCTGCCTGCTTGATCTGCTGCTCGGTGACAGGTTCCTCGACGCCGGGCAGGATCTTATAGAATTCGAAGCGCGGTTTTTCCACCTGCTGCGTGGTTTTTTCGTCCGGCTTGACCATCGCCTTGCCCGGTTCGATCGCCGTTTTCTCCTGCGGCTTGACCATGCTGAGGAACGGGATCGGGGTCTTGTTCATGTACCAGGCCACGCCGACGGCAATACACAGCCCGAGAATGAGGCCGATGAACATCCCGAGCAAAGTCCCGCCGCCGCTTTTTTTCTTTGCCATTGCTCTCGGTTTATAGTCTTTGGCCATTTGAGATATATTACTCGATGAGGGGGATGCCTCTCCTCATACGCCCCTAAGTCGGAGCCGTTTCGAAAAATCTGAAACGGCCATTTACATCTTCTCCGGAGCGCTCACGCCCAACAGCGCAAGACCGTTTTGCAGAACTTGGCGCACGGCGAGGATCAGCGCCAGCCGCGCCGATTTCAGCTTTTCGTCGGCGACGAGTATGCGCTCGGCATTATAGTAGCTGTGGAACTCTCCCGCCAGTTCGCGCAGGTAGAACGCCACCGTGTGCGGCGCGAAGCCGTGCGCCGCGTCAGCCAGTGTTTCCGGAAACTCCCCTAAGCGCTGCGCCAGGGCAAGTTCGCGCGGGAGCGTGAGCGGTGCCAGCTCGGCGGCGGCAATCGCGTGCGTCTCGCCCCCCCATTGCGCCAATACCGAGCAGATGCGGGCATGGGCATACTGCACGTAATAGACCGGGTTGTCCTCGGTCTGTGACTTGGCCAGGTCGATGTCGAACACGAATTCGCTGTCGGCCTTGCGCGAAACCAGGAAGAAACGCACCGCATCGCGCCCTACCTCGTCGATCAGGTCGCGCACGGTGACGTAGCTACCGGCGCGTTTGGACAGCTTTACCTCCTCGCCTCCCTTCATCACCGTGACCATCTTGTGCAGCACGTAGGCGGGGTAGTCGCGCGGGATGCCGGCTCCGGTTACTGCGCTGAGCGCCTGCAGGCCGGCGCGGACGCGCGCCACCGTGCCATGATGATCCGATCCCTGAATGTTGACGGCGTGCTTGAATCCGCGCTGCCACTTGGTCACATGGTAGGCGACGTCGGGCACGAAATAGGTGTGGCTGCCGTCGGACTTTCGCATCACGCGGTCCTTATCGTCGCCGAACTCGGTGGTCTTGAGCCACAGTGCGCCGTCCTGCTCGTAAGTCTTGCCCGAGGCGACGAGCGCGCTGACCGTCGCCTCGACCTTGCCCTCGGTATAGAGGGATGACTCGAGGTAGTAACTGTCGAATTTGACGCCGAACGCCCTGAGGTCCTCGTCCTGCTCGCGCCGCAGCGCGGCTACCGCGAATCTGCGTACCGCAGCGAGATCGTCCGGATCTCCGTCCTGGGCGAGATAGTCCGACGCGATTTCGCGAATATATTCGCCGTGGTAACCCGCCTCGGGGAAAGTCACGGCCTCGCCGCGCTGCTCGCGCGCGCGCGCCTGCACCGACAACGCGAGATTGCCGATTTGCACGCCGGCGTCGTTGTAATAGAACTCGCGCGACACTTTCCATTTTTGCGCTTCGAGCAGGGCCGAGATCGCGTCGCCCAGCGCGGCCTGGCGGCCGTGGCCTACATGCAGCGGCCCGGTGGGATTGGCGGAAACGAACTCCACCAGGATCGGCTTTCCGTGCGCGGCATCCGCATGGCCGTAGTGCGCGCCGGCGACGAGTGTCGTGCGTATCGCGTCCAGCTTGGCTGCCGGCTTGAGGCGCAGATTGATGAAGCCGGGCCCGGCAAGTTCCGCGCTATCCAGCCAGGGCGAGGCGGGCAGTGCGGCGATCAGCGCCTGCGCCAGCTCGCGCGGGTTGCGTTTGAGCTGCTTCGCCAGCTGCATCGCGACATTGCACGCCCAGTCGCCGTGCGCGGCCTGCTTCGGGCGTTCAAGTGCGATGATGGACGCCGGAGACTGCGGCGCCACGCGTGCCAGCGACTGCGTCAGCAGCCCGGTCAGATGCGACTTTATTTCAGCGGACAAGAGGGAAGTTTGGGGAAGTTTGCGGAGAAAATTCTGCGCATTATACCTTGAAGCTTTGCCCGGCCCGCCTAAACGCGGCAGTCGGGGCATCGACGCTTTCTGCGCTCGGCAGTGGCGGTCCGGCTGTTCTGCCAGCCGCTTCGGGCACCGCTAAAACTCGATCGGGTCCACGTCCAAGTGCCAGCGTACCGTGCGCTTGGGCAGAGCATAAAGCTTCGCGCTCCAGGCAGCGAGGAAGGTCTGCAGCGACTTGCGCGACGCGGACTGCAGCAGCAGTTGCGCGCGCTCGCGCCCGGCCAGCCGCGCCACGCTCATCGGCACCGGATCGTAGAGCACGATGCCGGCAGGAAGCGGGCCCGCCAGCGCCGACGCATCGCGCAGGAACTCCAGCGCAGTTTTGAGCGCCTCAGCTTCGGCGCGCAGCACGGCTTCGAACACGTAAGGCGGGAAACCGGCCTGCTCGCGCTCGGCGAGCAGCGCGCGGGCGAAACCAGGGTAATCATGCTGCGCCAGCGCGAGATATAGCGGGTGTCGCGGGTACCGCGTCTGGATCAGAACTTCGCCGGGCAGGCCGGCGCGCCCGGCGCGTCCGGAGACTTGCACCAACTGCGCGAACAAGCGTTCGGGCGCGCGATAGTCGGCGGAATAAAGCGCGCTGTCGGCGTTGAGCACCGCGACCAGGGTCAGATTCGGGAAGTCGTGCCCTTTTGCCAGAATCTGGGTGCCGACCAGGATGTCTGCGCGGCCCCCGTGTATATCTCCCAGCATACGCGCAAAGCTGCCCTTGTTGCGCGTGCTGTCCCTGTCCACGCGCAGAATGCGCGCCTGCGGGAAGCGCATGGCCAACGTCGCCTCCAGCCTCTGCGTGCCGCGGCCAAATGGGTGGATGTCCGCATTGCCGCAATTCGGGCAGTGGCGCGGTATGGGTGCGCTCGCGCCGCAATGATGGCAGCGCAGCTGCCGGTCGGCCAGATGCAGTACCATGCGCGTCGAACAGCGCTTGCAGCCGCTTACCCAGTCGCAGGCGGGGCACATCAGCACCGGCGCGTAGCCTCGCCGGTTCAGGAACACCAGGCTCTGCTCGCCGCGCGCGAGGCGTTCGGCCAGGGCTTCGGTCACCGGCGGCGCCAGCCCGTCTTCGAGCTTGTGCTTGCGCAGGTCCACGCTGCGCACCAGGGGCAACTGCGCCTGCGGCACCGCGCGCTGAGTTAGCTGCAACAGCCGATAGCGGCCAGACAAGGCGTGCGCATAGGTTTCCAATGCAGGCGTGGCCGAGCCGAGCACGATCGGGATCCCCGTCTGGCGCGCGCGAAATATCGCCACGTCGCGCGCCGAGTAGCGTAATCCCTCCTGCTGCTTGAAAGAAGCGTCCTGTTCTTCGTCCACCACGATCAGTCCGAGTTTCGGCAGGGGCGCGAATATCGCGAGGCGGGTACCGAGCACGATCGCAGCAGCGCCGCTTTGTGCCTGCAGCCAGTGTCGCGTGCGTTCGCCGTCGGCAAGCCTGCTGTGCAGGCTGACCAGCGGCGTATCGGGAAAGCGCTCGCCGAAGTCCTGCATCAGGCGCGGCGTAAGATTGATTTCCGGAACCAGCACCAGCACCTGTTTTCCGGCCGCCAGCACGCCGGCGATAAGACGCAGATAGATCTCGGTCTTGCCGCTGCCGGTGATGCCGTGCAGCAGGAAAACACCGTAGCTCGACCCGGCGCCTTCGATTTGCCGCAGCACTTGCTGCTGCTCGGCGTTGAGCGGAAATTTCTCGACGAAACGGACGGCAAGCGGCGCAGCCGTGGCCTGATAGCGTTCGATCCAACCGGCGCCGCTGAGCTCTGCCAAGGTTTTTCTTGCGCGCGGGTTCTGCGCCAGTAACGCTTGTTCCATGCGGTCGGATTGCAGCAGCGTCTCGAGCAGCTCGCGCTTCACCGTTTTACGGGTCGGCAATTGCGCCAGCGCTTCACGCCCGCTGCTGCGGATGCGATAGGCGATTGCCTGCTTGAGCACCGGGCTGGCGCTCGCTTTGCGCAGTTGCCGCGGCAAGCCGTTGAAAATGACTTCGCCCAGCGGCCGGTGATAGTAGGCGCTGCAGAATTGCGCCAGTTCCAGCCAATCGCGCGCGAGCGCCGGCGTGTCGCGCACGATGCGCAGCGCGGCCTTCAATTTTTCGCTTTCAATCTCCGAATTTTCGGACAGGTCGACAATCACTCCGACCGCATCCTTAGTGCCGAACGGCACCAGTACGCGCATGCCGATATCGGCGGCCGTCGCGTCTTCACAACGGTAATCGAACACGCGAGGCAGCGGCAGATCGAGTGCTACTCGCAGTATGCTCATGTGCCGCCAAAGAAAAAAAATTTGTTTAAGGAAGCTACGCGAACAATGTGAAGCGATTTATCTTGAAACCGTCGCATCATCCTATTACCAAAGGAGAACTTTGGTTGTGCACAAATTTTGTGAATAACTTTGTGAGTAAGTTTGTAATTTGGCTGTAACCATCTTTGCCATAAGGAGTTTCTGCTGCTGCCCAATTTTGCAGCTAGACATATATTGTTTTTAAAACAGTATGTTGCGATCACATCAGAGGGAGGTGCGGTTTCCGTCTGGGAAAAATGCGGGCAAGCACGATCATGTGCATAAGTCACGTTTCGTGAAAACCGGCGAAACCCTTAACTGGCGCGGGTATTCGGCTTGTCGCGGTGATAGCGCAGGCTCGATTGGTGCACGCAATCCACCAGAATTTTGACCGCATCCGGTGGCGTGAATTGGGAAATGCCGTGTCCGAGGTTGAACACGTGGCCACCGCCGAAGCCGAAGGCGGCAAGGGCTTTTTCGGCTTCGCGCTGCACTACTTCTGCAGGCGCGAACAGCACGGCCGGATCGAGGTTGCCCTGCAGCGCAACACGGTCGCCGATGCGCGCGCGCGCACCGCCGATATCCACGCTCCAGTCAAGACCGACTGCGTCGCAGCCGATGGCCGCGATGTCTTCGAGCCAGTTACCGCAGCCCTTGGTAAACACGACGGCCGGAATGCGGGCGCCGGCGTGCTCGCGTTTCAGGCCGGCGATGATGCGCTGCATATAAGCGAGCGAAAATTCGCGGTAGGCCGCATGCGAGAGGTTGCCGCCCCATGTATCAAAAATCATCACCGCCTGCGCGCCGGCCTCGATCTGGGCGTTGAGATAATGGGTCACGGCCTGTGCGTTGACTTCGAGTATGCGATGCAGCAAATCGGGCCGCGCATAGAGCATGGTCTTGATGGTGCGGAAGTCGTCGCTCGCGCCGCCCTCCACCATATAGCAGGCCAGCGTGTAGGGGCTGCCGGAGAAGCCGATCAGCGGCACGCTGCCGCCGAGTGCGCGGCGGATTTCGCTGACCGCGTCGAGCACATAGCGCAATTCGGCGCCCGGATCGGGCACCGCCAGATCGCGTATGGCCCATTCGTCGCGCAGCGGCCGTTCGAACTTCGGTCCTTCGCCTTCGGCGAAGTAAAGCCCCAGCCCCATGGCGTCGGGCACGGTGAGTATGTCCGAGAACAGAATGGCGGCGTCGAGCTCGAACCGCGCCAACGGTTGTAGCGTGACCTCGGTGGCGTAGCCCGGATTTTTGCACAGGTCGAGAAAGCTGCCGGCGCGGCTGCGCGTCTGGTTGTATTCCGGCAGGTAGCGGCCTGCCTGGCGCATCAGCCATATCGGCGTGTACTCGGTAGGCTGGCGCAGCAGCGCGCGTATCAGCGTGTCGTTCTTTAGCTTGGGCATTTTATTTGAGCAGTTTGGTGGTGATGAATTTCCATTCGCGCGGGTCCACGGGAGTGATGGACAGGCGGTTGCCGCGTGCGAGCAGGCGCATGCCGGCAAGCTCCGGGTGCTGGCGCAGTTCGCTCAGCCCGAGCAGCCGCGTTTTCCTCACGAACCTCAGATCTACGTTCACCCAGCGTGGTTGCTCGCGTGTGGCCTTGGCGTCGTAATACTGGCTCTTCGGATCGAACTGGGTCAGGTCCGGATGCGCATTGGCGCAGACCTCGGCCACGCCGGCGATGCCCGGCTCGGCGCAACTGGAATGATAGAACAGCACCTGGTCCCCGACTTGCATCTGGTCGCGCATGAAATTGCGCGCCTGGTAATTGCGCACGCCGAACCAGGGGCTGCCGCGACGCGGCGCGCGCGCCAGGTCGTCGATACTGAACTCGTCGGGCTCGGATTTCATCAGCCAGTAGCGCATTGTCGGGGCCTGCACAAACAAAAATCGCAGACCCTGCGTCTGCGATTCGGTCTGCGATCTATGGTGTATCGGATTCCCCGCAAATGCCGTCAGGCCCGCATCCTCTGAACCTGCAGTCCAGAGTGGTCGCATCCCGGCCGCCGTAGGTACATCCGCATTCGCACGAGGCGAGGGGATGCGCACAAAAGCGACGCTATGGTCCGCAACCTCAGCACATATATTGGTTCAAGGAATATATGGCCTTAACGAGCATCGCAGGGAAACTCTTTGCGGTCTGGCCCGCTTGGGCGCGATCTAGAACAGGGAATCCTGCTGCGACAACGCCTGATCAAGCTTCGACTGCACTGAATTCATTCTACGCTTTAATTCAGCCATGTCAAAGCCGCTGCCGATCTTGATCGAGAGCAGTTCGTTGGCGATATTGAGCGCGGCCATGACCGCAACGCGCTCTGTGCCGGCGGCCTTGGTCGCCGCCTTGATTTCGATCATTTTCTTGTCGACATAGGCAACTGCGGCAAGCAGTGCCTCGCGTTCGTCGTCGGCGCAGGTCACCCTGTAGTTGCGCCCCATGATGCTTACATCCAGGGTCTTGGGCTTGGTGCTCATTCCGGGATCTGCTGCAACAGCGCCTCGAGGCGGGTCTTCGCGCCGTCGACCTTGCCTTCCAGAAGCTTGACATCGTTTTGCGCCGATACCAATTGCAGCCTCAATTCCCTGTTTTCGCTCTTCAGGCGCTGGCACAGTTGCAGGAACTGGTCGATCTTGTCGTCGAGGGTGTCGAATTCCGCGTCCATCGCCACACTATAATTTCAAAAATCGTGACAAGTCAAGCAATAACAGGCAACTCTAAAAGTTCTTTCCATGATGAATAAGCCGCCTAATTTCGCTGATTCAACTCGGAATTGTCCCGATCACCGATTGCCGAACTTAGCCTCCGCGGGAGTGGCCACCCCAGCCCGTTGGATGGGCAGCTTTCGTGCGCGTCGAGCGGCTTCGGCCGCGGACAGGCGAATCCCACCTATTCGCCGATGGGTCCCGAAAGCGTGTAACATGGCGCCACTCGTTCAAGGTGTCCGCCTGCGCTTCCCGCAGGCGGGTGAAACGGGAAACAGGTACGGCGTGCGGTTGCGCCCAAGCCTGTGCTGCCCCCGCAACGGTATGTGAGCGCGGGTCTGTCAAGACGCCACTGCAAGCAAGTGTTTGCGGGAAGGCGACAGATCCGATCCCACGAGCCCGGAGACCGGCCTTGTGCGACAGGTGGAAACACTGCGGGGAAGCAGTGCGCCGGTCTTGCCTCTGATCCTCCCCGCGTTTCCTTGATTGTTTCAGTTGTGCCGCCCGCGGGGTCGCGGGCCGATCGAGGGAGAAATTCATGCAAAATAGACTGCGCTGCGCTGCGCTGGCCATTGCTATTGCCGCAGCATCCTCTGTCCAAGCCTCCAGCGAGGACGCGGTCGTCGTCACCGCAACGCGCATACCCGAGCGCGCGAGCGTTCTGACGAGCGATGTCAGCGTCATCACCCGCGAGCAAATCGAGCGCGCGCCTCAGGCCAGCCTGCCCGGCTTGCTGCAGGCCCAGCCCGGGCTGCAGGTCTCGACCAACGGCGGTATCGGCACCCCTTCCTCCGTCAGCATACGCGGCGGCAGTTCGCAACAGACGCTGGTGCTTATCGATGGCGAGCGCCTGTCCTCGTCGACCGTGGGAACGACGGCGCTGGAAAACATTCCCCTCAACCAGATCGAACGCATAGAAATTCTGCGCGGGCCTGCGAGTTCGCTCTACGGTGCCGACGCCGTCGCCGGGGTAATCCAGATTTTCACGCGCAAGGGCGAAGGTGCGCCGCACGTTTCCCTGGAGGCGGGTCGAGGCAGCTATCGCACCACCGTCGGTTCATTCGAATACGGCGGCAGGACCGGGAATACAAGCTTCAACGTCAACCTGGGCTATACCGACAGCGGCAGCTTTTCCGCGACCAAGCCCGGCGCCTATGGCTACAATTCGGATCGCGATCCTTACCGCAATCGCAACCTGTCGGCGCAGATCACCCAGCGTCTCGATGCCGACAACAAGCTGGGCGCGCGCCTGTTCTACTCCGCCGGAACGACGCATTTCGACGCCGCGAACTGCGACCCCAGCTACACCGTTTGCACCGACAATTTCGACAATTATCAAAAGCAGACGCTGAACTCGGCGTCGGTCTACTCGCGCAACCGCTTCACGCCGAACTGGACCAGCGAATTGCGCTTCGGCCGCAGCGAGGACAATCTCACCAGCTACTATCTGGATCCGGTCGCGGGAAGTGTCAGCGGCCAAGGTTTTCGCACCACCCAGGATCAGTACATGTGGCAGAACGATATTGCCCTGAGCAGCGGAAAACTGCTGCTCGCGGCCGAGCGACGCGTGGAAATGGTGGATTCGAACAGCGTGGCATATATCGTCGGCGAAAGAAGCACCAACGCGCTCGTCGGCGGCTACCAGCTCTGGTTGGGTGCGCACACGTTGCAGATGAGCGCGCGCCGCGACGACAATTCGCAGTTCGGCAGCAACAATACCGGTTCGCTGGGCTATGGATACCAGTTCACCCCCGCCTGGCGCGCCACGGCCTCCGTCGGTACCGCCTTTCGCGCGCCGACTTTCAACGATTTGTATTGGCCGGTCGATTATTCGAGCTTCTACGTCGGCAATCCGAACCTGCGTCCGGAACGAGCGCGCAATCGCGATGTGGGCCTGGTCTACGAGACCGCGGCGCAACGCGTCAGCCTGACCGCTTATGACAACCGCGTAAGCGATCTCATCACCTTCGGCAACGCGCCGGCGCCCGCCTTCTTCCTCACCACCGTCAACGTCGGCAGCGCTATCCTCAAGGGGGCGACTGCCAGTTACGACGGGCACTTCGGCAATTGGAAGCTGCGCGCGAGCTATGACGTGCTGAGCGCGAAAGACGCCGACAGCGGCAAGCATCTGATCCGCCGCGCCA
>CAZRMO010000001.1:0-24052 GCA_964601155.1 uncultured Enterobacteriaceae bacterium | reverse complement strand
GGAGGGCGCGAGATCATCGACGCGCTGGTCGGAGGCAGCGGCATGCAGCAAGACATCGTGCGCCTGCTACGGCTGCCGCGGGCGCTCGCCGCGTTCGCCGTCGGCGGCCTGCTCGCGCTCGCCGGCGCGCTGATGCAGGTGCTGTTGCGCAATCCGCTGGCGGATCCCTATGTGTTGGGCCTGTCGGGCGGGGCAGCGGTCGGCGCACTCGGCGCCATGCTGGCCGGCCTGGGCGCGCTGGCCGTGAACCTCGGCGCCAGCGCAGGCGCACTGCTTGCCGTTGCGTTGGTGTTCGCATTGGCGCGGCGCGATTTCGCACATCAGCAAATGTCCGGTGCGCTGGAGGCTTCGCCGCGCCTGCTGCTGATCGGCGTGATCATGGCCGCAGGATGGGGTGCGTTGATCACGCTGATACTCACCCTGGCCCCCGCAGCCAGGCTGCGCGGCATGCTGTTCTGGCTCATGGGCGATCTCAACGGCGTGGACTCCTGGGCGCCGGCGATGCTCGCTTTGGCCCTCGCGCTGGCCCTGACCTATCCGGTGGCACGCGAGCTCAATGTCCTGCTGCGCGGCGAGGTCCTGGCGCATGCGCTCGGCGTGCGTGTGGCGCCGCTGCGCCGCAGGCTGTACCTGGTTGCCTCGGTGGCGACGGCGCTCGCCGTGACTACCGCCGGCGCGATCGGTTTTGTCGGGCTGGTGGTGCCGCACGCGCTGCGCCTTGCGCTGGGCAACGATCAGCGCATGCTGCTGCCGGCAAGCGCGCTCGCCGGCGGTACACTGCTGCTGCTGGCGGACACCGCGGCGCGCAGCCTGCTCGCGCCGCAGCAGTTGCCGGTGGGCGTGATTACCGCGCTCGTCGGCGTGCCCGCTTTCATGTACCTGTTGACGCGGAGCCCTCGAAAAGCATGAACGCGCCGTTGCTCGAAGCGCAAGACCTGTCGCTGCAGGTGGGCGGACGCTCGCTGGTGCGCGGGCTGAGCTTTCGGCTCAAGGCCGGCGAAGTATGGTGCTTGCTCGGCCCCAACGGTTCGGGAAAATCCACCTTTTTTCACACCGCGGTCGGACTGCGTGAGCCGCAGGGCGGCGCGCTGCGCCTGGCCGGCAGGGCGCTGGCCGACTGGCCGGCGGTCGATGCAGCGCGGCAGCGCGGCTTTTTGCCGCAGAACTTTCATGATGCTTTCAGCGCGAGCGTACTGGAAACCGTGATGCTCGGACGCCACCCCTATCTTTCGCGCTGGCAATGGGAAGGTGAGGCCGAGCACGAGCTCGCGCTGGCGGCATTGCGGGCGGTGGACCTCGCCGGTTTCGAGCCGCGCGACGTGCTCACGCTTTCCGGCGGCGAACGTCAGCGCGTCGCATTGGCGGCGCTCATTGCCCAGGATGCACCGCTACTGCTTCTGGACGAACCGGTGTCGCACCTGGATCTGCATCACCAGGTGCTGGTGCTGGGGCATCTGGTCGAGCTTGCCCGCGCTCGCGCCAAGGGCGTGCTGTTCACGGTCCACGACCTGGATCTGGCGGCGCGTTTTGCCAGCCATGCTCTCCTGCTTACGCCGCAGGCGACCGTACTGCATGGTCCGATCGGCACGGTGCTGACCGAGGCCGCGCTGCAAGACGCGTTCGCGCACAGGGTGACGCGCGTGCAGGCGGCTGGGCGCACCTTGTTTGTGCCCGACTGACATGGGCGCAGGAGGGAGGAGCGTGTGGACGAGTCGGGGCTGCAAGTTCTTCCTGGCCGCCGTGCTGGCGTTCGCCGGCGCCACGGCCGCCGCCGCCGAGATCCGTCTGATAGACGATGCCGGTCGCGCCGTCAGCCTCCAGCAGCCGGCGCAGCGCATCATCAGCCTGGCGCCGCACCTGACCGAATTGCTGTTCGCGGCCGGCGCCGGTAGCCGGGTCGTCGGCACGGCCGAGTACAGCGATTATCCGCCGGCGGCGCAAAGCATTGCGCGCGTCGGCGACAGCGCGCAGCTCGACTTGGAGCGCATTGTTGCCCTCAAGCCCGACCTCATTCTGGTGTGGCGGGACGGCAACGCGCAGCGCCAGCTGGATAAACTGCTGCAGCTCGGCATTCCCGTGTTCTACAACGAGCCGCGCCGGCTTCCCGATATCGCGCGTGCAATCGAGCAGTTCGGGCGCCTCGCCGGCACCGAGGCGGTGGCGCTGCCGGCCGCGCGCGCGTTCCTTGCGCGCCTGGCGGAACTGCGCCGGCGCTACGCCGGCCGCGCGCCGGTGCGCGTGTTCTATCAGATCTGGGACAAACCGCTGATGACGATCAACGGCGAACATCTCATCAGCCATGTGATCCGTTTGTGCGGCGGACAAAACGTGTTTGCCGCGCTGAAGCCTCTGACGCCGGAAGTATCGACCGAGGCGGTACTCGCAGCCGACCCAGAAGTCGTTGCCGGCGTGAAAGCCGAGCCCGGCCAGCCGGGAAACCTGGAGCAATGGAAACGTTGGCCGCGTTTGCAGGCAGTTGCACGCGACAATCTCTTCGCGATCGATCCCGACTTGATCAGCCGCGATACGCCGCGCATTCTGCAGGGCGCAGCGCAGTTGTGCGCAGACCTGGCGGCCGCGCGCGCCCGCCGCGGCCGCTGAACGCCCCAGCCGCGGGCATCCTCTGCACAGCCATTCACCGCTGCGGGGTTCTCTGCTATCGTGCGTGCATGCTGAAGGATCCGATCGATTTGCAGAAGCTGCGCCGCGTGCTGGTGACCAAGTTGCGCCACCACGGCGACGTGCTGCTCGCCTCGCCGGTGTTCTCCGTGCTGAAAGCGCATGCGCCGCACCTGGAGATCGACGCGCTGGTCTACACCGATACGGTGCCCATGCTGTCCGGCAACCCTGCCGTATCACGGGTGTTCGGTGTGGACCGCGGTTGGAAGGCGCTCGGCTGGCTCGATCAGGCGGGTGCTGAATGGGGCTTGCTGCAGCAACTGCGCAGCCGCGAATACGATCTGCTGATTCATCTGACCGAGCATCCGCGCGGCGCCTGGCTGGCGCGCCTGCTGGGCCCGCGTTACCGCGTCGCTGCCGGCTTTCCCCGGGCGCGCGGCTGGTGGAAAAAAAGCTTCAGCCATCTATATCCCCTGGCCAGGAACGGCCGGCGCCATGTAGTGGAGCAAAACCTGGACGCGCTGCGGCGCATTGGTGTGCAACCGGGAGAACGCGAGCGCGGCCTGAGTTTCGTGCCTGGGGAGGAGGCAGAACGCGAGTTGCAGTGCATGCTGGGTGAGCTGGGACTGGCGCCGGGAGGCTACGTGCATGTGCATCCGGCCTCGCGCTGGCAATTCAAGTGCTGGCCGGCCGATAAGACGGCCGAACTGATCGACAAACTGCAGGGTCTGGGGCAGCGGGTGGTGGTCAGTTCGGCGCCTGATGCGAACGAGCTCGAGCTCGTCGCGCGCATCCGCGCGTCGGCGACGACGCCGTTCGCCGACCTTTCCGGCAAACTCACGCTGAAGCAACTCGGTGCGCTCGCGCGCAATGCCAGTCTTTTCATCGGCGTGGATTCGGCGCCCATGCATATCGCCAGTGCCGTGCGCACGCCGGTGGTGGCCTTGTTCGGTCCCAGCGGCGAGTTCAACTGGGGCCCCTGGCAGGTGCCGCACCGCGTGGTCGCGTCCGACCATAGCTGCCGCCCCTGCGGCAATGACGGCTGCGGCGGCGGCAAATTGAGCGAATGCCTCACGACCTTGCCCGTGTCCGCCGTGCTGCAGGCGGTGCAGGCACTTCAGCCGCGCTGATGCTTTCGCGTGCGTGTCGGTACCTGCAGCCGCGGCCCGCGCGCAGTCGGCGAGCAGGGGCGCGATGAAAATTGCCCTGGTACGCCAGCGCTACAACCCCTACGGCGGCGCCGAGCGCTTTGTCGAGCGCGCCATGACTGCGCTTGCCGCGCAGAACGTGGAGCTGGCCCTGCTCGCGCGCGAATGGTCGCGCGAGGCGGGGCCGGATGCATCGGGCGCGGGCGAGCGCCTGCGCCTGATCCGCTGCGCCCCGTTCTATATCGGCCGCGTGTGGCGCGACTGGAGTTTCGCGCGCGCGGTCTGCGCCGCGGTGAAGGCGCACAGCTTCGATCTGGTTCAGTCGCACGAGCGCATCGCCTGCTGCGACGTCTACCGCGCCGGCGACGGCGTGCATCGCCAGTGGCTTGTCAACCGCAAGCGCGGCGCCGGCGTCTGGGAGCGCATCGGCCTCACGCTCAATCCCTACCACTGGCACACGCTGGCGGCGGAGAGGCGCCTGTTCCAAAGCCCGCGCTTGCGCGCGGTGATCTGCAACTCGAACATGGTGAAGGAGGAAGTGCGCCGGTATTTCGGGCTGGACGAGGCTAAGCTGCGCGTGATCTACAGCGGCGTCGATCTGGCCGCGTTCCATCCGCGGCTGCGCGAGACCTGGCGCGCGCGCAAACGCGCCGAACTCGGAATTGCGGATGCAAGCATGGTGTTCCTGTTCGTCGGCTCGGGCTTCAGGCGTAAAGGTCTGCCGCAATTGTTGCGCGCCCTGTCCGGCGCGCGCGACGCCCATCTGGTGGTGGTAGGCGCAGACAAGGAACTGCCGCGCCTGCGGCGGGCCGCGGAACAAGCCAAACTCGCCGGCAGGGTGCATTTCACCGGCGGTCAGGAAGACGTCAAACCCTGGTACGGCATGGCCGATTGCTTCGTCCTGCCCACGCTCTACGATCCTTTTCCCAATGCGGCCCTGGAGGCGATGGCCTGCGGCCTGCCGCTTATCACCAGCCTGCAGTGCGGGGCGGCCGAATTCGTCGAAAGCGGCATAGAGGGCTACGTCTGCCGCGACCCGCTCGATGTGGTCGAGCTCGCCCGCTGCCTGAATCTGGCGGCCGCGCCGGGGCAGGCGCAGCGCATGGGCGCGGCCGCTCGGCGCAAGGTCGAACCTTACGGCCTCGACGACATGGCCCGGCGATTGACCAGCTTGTATGCGGACCTGCTGCGCACGAGGTCGTAATAGCGGGACCCTTTTCGCCGGCGTATTCTCGAACGCCTGCGCTGGGGGGGTGATGAGCAAATTTGGATCTTCTGAAGCACCGAGGGGCTCTCCCCGGGGTAGGACACGTTGCCTTCGCTGCATAAACGCCGAATTTATGACCGAAGGAAATCCCCGCGGGCCAAAATGCACCCCAACCGCAGATTGCGGGCTTCGCGGTCACGTGCGGGTTCGCCCCGGATGCATCACGCCTCATATTCGGATTTTTTCATCGCACCGCAGCTTCGGATTGGACTTCCTTCAGACCCCGCCTCGCGACGACGCCGTTGCCCTTCTCCTTGCCTTTGGCTCCGCGAAAGGCCTGACCATAGGACTTCAACCTACAAAGTAACGCGCCATGCCCGGCGCGCACGCAGCACTAAAAGGCGTGCGGCCTTATCGCGCGTCCGGTTGAGTGGCTTGTTGGGCATTGGTGGCCGCCGTACCAATGTCAGCCTGCGCACTTCGCTGCCCACTCTCGCGACGGTCGATCATGGTCATGTACTGCTCGACCGTTTGGGTGGGCACATTGCCCCGTCGGTAGCTCTTAGGCTGGTGATAGATGCTGCGGTAGAAGTCGCAGCTCGCGCAGACGGGTCGGAACTTGCCCGTCTGCTGCTCGTCGATGATCTTCCGGTACTCGGGGTTTTTCGCGCTGATGATTTCAGCGAGCGCCTTCGATTCGACGTTGCCGATGGCGAGCGTCGCGTCGACGTCCCGGCAGGAACACGCGTTAACGACTCCAGTTGCCATCACTTGGACAGAGTCGAAGAGCTTCACGCAGGCTCCAGCCTTGACCGTCTCGTCGTCGGGCGTGACGTGCATGTCGAGGCCCGCGACGTCCTCCTGGGTGATATAGCCGCCCCAGTTGTTGTACATGCCGTGCGAGGCGTTGACGGCGATGCCAGCCTTCTTAAATCGGCCGAGAAGCTCCATTAGGTCGCTCGCGTCGTTCGACATCGCGTCGAACGAAGACCGGTGTCCGATCGAGACACGGAATGGCCAGCGGTCGAGTTGCTCAAGAATCGTTTCGAGGTTCGCGAGGAAGCGGCGGTAGATCTTCGGGGAAGCTTTTGTGATCGCGACGAAGCTCGCCTCGTCGTGGCCATATACGCTGATGGTCAGGTGTTTGAATTTCGCGAGGTCCATGAGCCGCATGAGCTGGTCGCGCGTCGGGATCGTCAGGTTCGAGAAGAAGTGGTACTCGCGGACCTTCGGATGCTCGTCGAGGAACACGAGCTTTTCGAAATGGTGCCGGTCCATGAACACGTCGCCGGTGCAAGGCGTGAGGTGGAAGCGGTCAAAGCCGAGACGGATTGCCTGCTCGACGACGTCGGCGAACGTGTCGTTCGCCATGCTCACTTTCGGCGATTTTTTCTTCTCGTAGGCGCAGAAGCGACACTTCAGGTTGCAGGCACTCGTCGTCTCGATATTGAAGGCGCCGAGGTCGACCGGAATGAATTCGCGGCAAAGCAGCCGGTTCACGGCAATCTCCGCCCGGACCGCTATGTTCTTCAGTTTCTGTTTGACAACGCGCAGTCGCACCTGCAATCCCTATATAAGCCGAACGGCATCATTATACGGTTTCCTTCGAGCCGGTCACCGACGGTCGGCGTCAGCCCGATATCGATGCCGCCTGAGGCCTTGAACTCGAGTAGGATCCTGCCAAACTCCACCATGCCCTTGTACTTTCGCGGCAACGTGTCGGCAACTTCGAGGCAGCAGCAGAAGACACAGCGCGCGTTGCACACATTCAGTGAATTGACCTGGCTTCTGGCCAATCGGCCACGCCGGACGGCCAAGTTGTCATGTCGCGATTAAGCTAATTGTTTGGTTGATGTTTATCGCGATAGGGTCCGGATTAGGGCTCTGATATAATTAAACTATTTCCCGTGATACAGCCCAGATAATGCCGGTCCCAGAAACCAAGAGCCGGGTTCTGTACGCGCGCTTGCTGCGCTATGTCGCGCCGTACTGGCGCATGTTCGCCTTGTCGATCCTGGGCATGATGATGGTGGCGGCGACCGAGCCCCTGCTTCCGGCGCTGATGAAACCGCTGCTGGACGGCAGCTTCGTCAGCAAGGACCCCACCACCATTCGCTATATTCCATTCGCCCTGGTCGGATTGTTCCTGGTGCGCGGCGTGTTTGGGTTTATCAGCGACTACGCGCTCAGTTGGGTATCCAACCGCGTGGTGCTCGATTTGCGCGCCGAAATGTTCGGCCGACTGCTCAGCCTGCCCACGCGTTATTACGACGACGCTTCCGCAGGCGCGCTGATTTCCAAGCTTTCCTACGACGTGACCGGCGTCACCGGTGCCGCAACCAGCGTGCTGACGGTGATGGTGCGCGACAGCCTCACCGTGGCCGGACTGCTCGCCTGGATGTTCTACCTCGACTGGAAGCTTTCGCTGATCACGCTGGTGATAGGACCGGTCATCGCAGTGTTGGTCCGGTCGTTCAGCAGCCGGCTGCGCCAGGTGAGCCGCGACGCGCAGCGCGCGATGGGGGACATAACCCATGTGCTGGACGAGGCGATCGGGTGCCATAAGGTGGTGAAGGTATTCGGCGGGCAGGAGTACGAGCAGCGCCACTTCGGCGCGGCAATCAAGCGCATGCGCAATTCCGCCATGCGCCACACCATTGCCGCCGGGGCCTCGGTGCCGCTGGTTCAGGTATGCGCCGCCGTCGCGGTCGCGGTCATCGTCTACTATTCGACGCAGCACGGCGGTACCGACGGCGTGACCGTGGGCAGTTTCGTCTCTTTCATGACTGCCACGCTGATGCTACTCTCGCCGCTCAAGCGCCTGACCGGGGTCAACGCCGGGCTGCAGCGCGGCCTGGCGGCGGCCGAAAGCGTGTTCTCGGTCATCGACGAAGAACCCGAGGAAGACAGCGGCACGCAGAGCCTGGACCGGGCGCAGGGCCGGATCGTGTTCGACCATTTGTGCTTTACCTATCCCAAGGCCAGCCGGCCGGCCCTGGACGACATCAATCTTGAGATTGCCGCGGGGGAGACCGTGGCCTTGGTCGGGGGCTCCGGCGGCGGCAAGACCACGCTCGCCAACTTGATCCCGCGATTTTACCAGCCCAGCGCGGGGCGCATTCTGCTAGACGGCGTCGATACGCAGACGCTGACGCTTGCCAGCCTGCGCGCCAATCTCGCCCTGGTGAGCCAGGACGTGGTGTTGTTCAACGATACGATCGCGGCCAATATCGCCTACGGTCCTCTGGCTGGCGCCGGCGAGACCGCTATCGTAGCCGCTGCCGAGGCCGCGCATGCGATGGGATTCATCCGTGAAATGCCGCTGGGTCTGCAGACGATGATAGGCGAGAACGGCGTGCGCCTTTCGGGCGGGCAGCGCCAGCGTTTGGCGATCGCGCGCGCGCTGCTGAAAAATGCGCCGGTGCTGATCCTGGACGAGGCCACTTCGGCCCTGGACACCGAATCGGAGCGGGTGGTGCAGGCGGCGCTGGACACCCTTATGCAGGGTCGCACCACGCTGATTATCGCCCACCGACTGTCCACCATCGAAAAAGCGGACCGCATAGCGGTGCTGCAACACGGCAGGATTGCCGAAATCGGTTCTCACGCCGAACTGCTGGCGCTCGACGGACTCTATGCCTACCTGTACAAGATCCAATTCGCCGTTGAAGATGACGCGTCCGAACAGCAGCAGAACCAAGTGCGGGCCCGCGCTAAGCTTTCCCCGATTATTTGAGGCGGTCGCCGTGCAATGCGGCGTAGGCGCGTGCCACGGCATCTGCCGAGATATCTTTCACCTCCATGCTGGGCATCTGCAGCAGTTCATAGGCCGAACCCCAGGGATGCCAGCGGTCCGCAGTGGACTGCCCGAATAGACAAACGATGGGTTTGCCCAGCCCGGCCGCCACATGCATGGCGCCGCCGTCGCTACAAATTACCGCGTCGCACGCAGACAGGGCGGCGATGAGATCCTCCAGGCGCCGCGTCGGCAGCGCCACGATCGGGAGCCCAGCTGCCAGTTCCAGCACTCGCGCGGCTTTATCGTCGTCGCCCGGATGTAGTGCATTATCCGCACTTCCCGGTGCCCACAGCAGCAGGAATGCAGCATCCTGCGCCGCCAGGCGCCGTGCCAGCTCGGCGAAAGACTCGGCCGGCCAGCGCTGCGAGGGTTTGCGCGCGCTGATGTGCAGGCCGATCAGCCGCGACGGCCGTCGCGGCAAGGCGCCGGCGATGAGTGCGTCGACGCGCGCCCGTTCGGCCGAGTCCGGCACCACGCGCGGTGGCGGAGCCTCATAGTGCAGGCCCATTCGAGCCAGCAGATGGCAGCTTTGTTCCACCTCGTGCGGGCCTGCGACCACGTCCTCTTCGCCGCGCACGAGCAGCCGGTTGCCGCCGATCCAGCGCGCGAAGCGCAGCGCGCTCGCCTGTGCGTAGCCGGGCAGCAGAATCCAGTCGAAGCGCTCGCGGCGCAGGGCGAGTATGGTTCGCATCCGCTGCAAATAAATGCTGAGCGCGAACTCGTCCGGCGCGCGGTGCTTGATCTTGGTGTAGGAGCAGAGGGAGTCGATGTCGGGATTGCCGGCCAGTACAGGGGCGTTGTAACGTGTCGCCAGGACGACGATGCGTGCCGCCGGCAGTTGCGCGCGCAGCGCTCGCAGCAGCGGTGTGGTGCAGACTAGGTCGCCGATATTGTCGCGGCGGATCACCAGAAGCCTGAGAGGGTTGACCTCTGCCGTCATTCTATCTTTCCGTTCGCGCGTGCGCCGTTCGCCGTCAAGCAGCCCGGGCTCGGCGCAGGAAGAAGTGCAGGAGTTTGCCGAGGAGGATGCGCATGGAACGCCTCCATCGAGGGCTAAGATTGCCGAGTCCGACGTAACACAAACACGGCCGTATCGCCATCCCGCCTGGCATTGAGCTTCTTCACGAACGCATAAATCTCCGCCATCTCCTTGCTAGAAAATACTGTGCCCATATGCAGCGCAGCATCTTTTTGCGCAATGCCCCGCAGATATAGTTCGCTTGTGGTGATCTGCTGGGCATCGGAATCGTAGAACACCCGGTCGATGGACAAGCCGCACGCCGCGGCCAAGAGCGCCATGCTGCGTATCGTGTGCAAATGCAAATGCCGTGGCGGATCCAGGCTCACGAGGTGCTGACGATACTTGCGCCAGGCGTACCCGCCGGCGACAGGAATGCGAATGAGCAAGGCGCCGCCGGGCTTCAGCAGGCCCGCCATGTCGGAAAGCGATCTCAATGGATCTGGCATGTGCTCAAAGGAGTGGTGCGACATGACCAAATCGAATCTCTCGTTCAGCGACGAATAATCGGCTTTGAGTATCTTGAGGCCGTCGCCATAGTCGATCTCTTCGGCGATGTAAGGGTCGACACCCGTCAAATTGGCGAACCCGGCTCTGCGCATGCGCAGCAACAAGCTGCCGGCTCCGCAGCCTACGTCGAGGATGTTCGAATCCAGGCGCAGGGACAGGCCGTGAAACCAGGAGAAGTATCCGGGTCCCGGGGATAGCCGGGTGATCAAGGCGCGAAACGGGACGGCTTGCCCAAGCAACGCCCGGTTGCGCAGTTTGCGCCAGCCCGGCACAACCGGTTTGTCAATTCGCGCCGGTCTGGAAAAGGAATAATAGTCTGGCGGGTAGTATTTGCCGAGATCTTCCGGGATCGTGGCAATTTGAACGCAGCCGCAATCGGCGCATTCGAAATACTCGAACGGGTCCTTCCAGCCAAAATACATTTCCCTGGCGATGAACCGCCGGTTTTCTTCCTCGTGGCCGCAAACGCGGCACTGACGAACTTGGTTTTCACTCATTGGGCAATATGTGAAGAGCCTAGGAAATTCCATCTGAGTACCGCTGCTACCGCATCCGCACATACGGATGAAACACAAGCACCGAGCGCCATCTTCCTTGGAGGCACTGAAAATCCAATGCAGAATAAGGAGTGCCGATATATGGCGGCCCTGGTCTCAAGTGCGGCGCTTGCCGATGCGATTCTTGCCATAGCCCCTCTACACGGGGACGCGCTGCGTATCATGAAATGTCTGTGATGGAAAGGTCGTCAAGAAGCTGCTTCATGCGATCCCTTGTGGTTGGCAGTTTGCGGATTCGCTCCAAACCCGCCCGGGCGATGCGCTCGCGCTCGCTGTCGTGATTGAGGTAATAGTCGGCCTTTTTCCTCATTTCTTCCGGCGTGATGAAAGTGCAGACTTCCGTTTCCAATTCAAACAGGTCTTCAATTCCGTCGGAGTATTCCGTCAAGAGGAAACTGCCACAGGCGGGCACATCCGCGACCCGCAAGGTTGTACCCGATGCCTCGTCGGCCTCCCATTGGTTGATGTTTAGCACGATACGTGCGGATTGGTAAAGCTGCGTCAGTTCTTCTCCGTGCATCGTTTCCTTGATCACTTTGCGCGCCAATGCAGGATTGCTGGTAAGCGTTCGGGTGCTCCAGCCCGGCCCGACGATACCCAAATTATAGCCAGTCAGCGCATTCAGGAAGGCTTGACGTTTGGGGGTCCAAATGCCCACGAAGACAACGTCATGGCGATAGGCGCGCTTATCGGCGGGGTAGTATCTGTTCCGGTCCACGCTCCAGGCTGGGAGATAGCGCACGCCTTCGTGGCAGAGGTTCCGGTGGATGCAGTAGTAGGCGTCGTAATGGGGGATATCTTCGGCCAGGTTTTTCGGTCTGCGGATATCCTTGATCCACCAGCCCACCAGGCGCGCCCCATGCTCCCGCATGTGGCCGAGTAAAGCGGAATCCAGGGCGTTGCCGCGTATCACAATGACGACCTCTGGCCGGTGTTGGTCAAATGCCGCTCTCACGCGGTCATTTCGCACAGCCAGATCTCGGCGCATATAGAAGTCAGATAGGCGCTGTTTGAGGCCCGCAGCTTTCGCAAGAGATTTCGACCAGCGTTTGAGCATCAAGGGCAGTTTGGGCTGCCTGTCCTCGCTGTTCACGCGCACAACTTCGTAGCCCAATTCTTCGAGCGCGTCGGCGCATTGGCGCGATTGTGGGATTATCAACGACGAGAAATCGCCGCAGACCATGATCCGAAAATCCGTCATTACCTATTTCCCATGTGTTGCAGGTCCGGGTCTTCGCGCAACGGCGCGGCCAGTTCGGTCATCCCGCGAGCGATGAACGCGAAACCGGCGATCTCGGCTTCCAGGTTCTTGTCCTTGGCTTCAGGTGCCAGCGGCCGGAGGGGCCTACGATAGAAATAACCGGAGCTGGGATCATAAGCTACCCGCCGCGCTTCGAGGCGCGCACGCGTCGTCCACGGGATTTCTTCGTGGATCAGACGCAGCACGAAACGCAAGCCCAGGCGCTCGATGAAGTCGCGCCGGTACAGGTGCGTCCAGACCATGTGCAGTAAGCAAATACGCGCTCGCCGCCGACAGCTTTCGCGCTAAGCGCGGAGAGAAAACCGATGCCGGCGCTAACTTCCATGACCACGTCAGCGGTGGCGATTTTCTTCAGTACCAATTCGGTTTTTCCGCCAGGTCTGATCAAGGCTTGCTCGTTTCAGTCGTTCGACAAGGGGTGTGCGGCCAGCCAGATCAGCAGCACCACGAAGGTGTAGGCGAGGCGCCGGGAAGCCTTGCCTTGTTTCGCATCCTGCCACAGCCGGCGCACCGCGGCGGCATTCAGGAATGGCGCCAGTTCCTCGCAGCGGGCGATGTAATGCTCGCAGGCGGCGTTCCATTGTCCTTTGAAATAGTGCTGCAAGGGCACAGAAAAGCCGTGTTTGGGCCGGTTCCACACGGCTTCCGGCAAATGCCTCCGGGCCAGGGCGCGCAGCAGTGCCTTGCCGCCGTGCGCATCGTAATGTATGCCGGCAGGCCAGTCCAGAACCAGGTCCAGCACCGGGTTGCCGAGCAGCGGAACGCGCACTTCCAGGCTGTGGTTCATGCTCGCGCGGTCGGTCTTGACCAGGCAATCCTCGGAAAGGTAGGTCCAGAGATCGGCGCGCATCAGGCTGGCGGTGTCCATGCCGCGCCCGTAACCCAGGGTCAACTCGCGCCACAGCGCCAGGGTGTCTTGCGGTCGGCAGGCGCTGAGCGCGGCCGGGCTGAGATAGCGCCCCAGATCCTTGCGAGAGCGCGTGAACGGACCCAGCTCGACCCGCCGGTAGAGCATCATTTCGCGTCCAGCCAGGCCGCGGCGCAGCAAGGCCCCGGGCAGCCAGCCCGCGCGCGCGCCGCTTCGCAGCAGGCGGCGGGCTGGGCTGTCGGGAAAGCGCTCTTCGGTCTGCGAGAAACGCGGGTAGCCGGCAAACAGCTCGTCGCCACCGTCGCCGCTGATGGCCACGGTGACTGCTTGGCGGGTGAAGCGGGACAACTCATGCGTCGCCACATAGGCCGGATCGGCCAGAGGCTGGTCGAGTGCGGCGATGGCGGCTTCGAAAGTGGCGGCATCGATCGCCGGCGCGTCGATCACCGTGTGCTCGGTGGCGTAGTGGCCCGCGACCGTGCGCGCGGCCGGGGTTTCGTCGAAGCCCGCTTGCGCAAAGCGGATGTTGAAGGTTTTCAGCGGCCGCACGCCCGCCTCCGCCATATAGTGCACCATCAGGCTGGAGTCGATGCCGCCGGAGAGGAAAGCGCCCAGCGGCACGTCGGCCACCATTTGGCGGCGCACGCTTTCGCGCAGCGCGGCATCCACCGCTTCCAGGGCATCGGAAAAGAGCGGCGCGCTCGTCCGTGGCGCCGGCGGCTGCCAGTAGCGGCGCGTCCTCACCCGGGCACGTTCTTGCTCGAACAGCAGCAGACTGGCCGGCGGCAATTGGTACACGTCGCGCAGGATGGAGTGTGGCGACTGCAGCGCCTGGCAGGCGAGGTAGTCGCGCAAGGCTTCATGGTTCAGCCGGCGCGGGAATCCGGGCAGCGCGAAGAATGGCGCCAGCGTGGAGGCGAAGACCAACCCGCCGTCCAAAGTTGCGTAGAACAGCGGCTTGACGCCGACGCGGTCGCGCGCCAGCAGCAGCCGCTTCGACTGCGCATCCCAGAGCGCGAAGGCGAAAATGCCGTCGAGCCGGTCGAGCAGCGTTTCACCCCATGCGCGCCAGCCCTGCAGCAGTACTTCGGTGTCGGACTGGGTCTGAAACGGCCAGCCCTGAGCTTGCAGCTCCGTGCGCAGTTCCCTGAAGTTGTAGATCTCGCCGTTGAACGCCAGGGTCCAGCGACGGTCTTCGCTTTGCATCGGCTGGGCGCCGCCGACGAGGTCGATGATCGCAAGCCGGCGATGGCCGAACACGGCCGCGCCCGCATCGACTATGCCGTGGTCATCGGGGCCGCGCGCGCGCAGCGTATCCAGCGCGCCGCGTACATGTTCGCGCCAGCGGGTGCCGACTATGCCGAGTATGCCGCACATGCTCAGTGCGCTCCTGCCGCCAGCGCCTCGTAGCGCTCGGCCACGCTGCCTGCGGCAAAGGCGTCGAGCGCATCGGACTGCCGCGGTCGCGCTTGCGACAGCGCCTCGCACATGCGCGCCGCGAGCGCGGCCGCATCATTCGTCGGTACCAGCCAGCGCGCCAGCTCGCCGCGCAATACCTCGCGCGGTCCCGACGGGCAGTCGGTGCTGACCACACGGGTGCCGCAGGCGAGGGCTTCCACCAGCACATTGGGCAGGCCTTCGCGGTCGGAGCACAGCACCAGCAGTTCGGCTGCGGCGATCCAGGGGTAGGGGTTGGGGCGGAAGCCTGGCAGCGTTACCCGCCCGGTGAGGCCTTTGGCTTGGATCAGCCGGCTGAGGCCGTCAGCGGGTTCGGTCAGCAATACCAGATCCATGTCCAGGCCGGCCAGCTTCCACGCATCGAGCAGAAGATCATGGCGCTTCTGCGGCGCAAAGCGGCCCACGTGTATCACATAGGGATGCTTGGGCAGGTCGGCTTCGGTCGCGCCAGCCAGTTGGCGTATGCGGTCGAAATCGAACGGGTTGTAAATGACGGTGATGTCGGCGGAGAGATCCAGGCGATCACGCAGATCCGCGGCCACGCCTTCGGATACCGCGATCAGCGATTGTCCTTCATAAACGGCGCGGTATCGGCCAAGGCGTCGTCTGGCCCTCGCCGCGTCGCGCCGGGCCAGCTGGGCGATTTCTGCCGACAGCGTGTTGGCGATGCGGTAACGCACCCGCGGCAAGCGCGCAAGGCGCACAACATCATCGCAATAGGGCAGGGTGCTGATAGTGAGATCAACAGGCCGGCGGGCGTCGAGTTTCTTCCACAGCCGGGCAAGCCGCCAGGCGGCAATGCGTTTGCCCAACCAGCCGTGGCCCAGCTTGGCGCCTGATGGCGTGGCTACATGCAGGCTTATGTCTTCCGGAATGGAATGTTCGATCACCTGCTCGAGCAGGATCAGGTCAACGCCATGGCCTCTCCCGGAGAGCAGGGCGGCGATATTCACCATGGCCCGCTCGGCGCCGCCACCGGCTAGGTTGGTCACGATCAGGGCGAAATTCATGCCAATGCCTCGCGCACCTTGGCTAGCACGGCATCCACCGAGATATCCGACATCGGGTAGTCGTCGGGCGAGCTTCCCTGTCCGGCGCGCGGGTGGTCCACGTTCCAGAGGCGCGGATGCTCCAGCGGTGCCAGCAGGCGGCTGGGGGAAGAGCCGTGGTACATCGCGACCATGGGCCGATGCAGTGCTCCCATGATGTGCGTGGGACCGGTATCGACGCCGATGTAGAGATCCATTTCGTTCATCAATGCCCCCGTCTGGCGCAAAGAGAGGCTGCCGGCGTAGTGGGTGGAACAGTCTGCAAGTGCGGCATGCAGCGCCTGGGTACGTTCGCGTTCCATGCTGCCGCCGAAAATCAAGAAATGCGCAGCAGGATGTTCGGCACGGATGCGACGACATAGCTCGATGAAATTCGCCACGGGCCAGTCGCGGTAAGCCTTGGTCGGGAAGCTGGCGATCTGCAGGCCGATCAGCGGCCGTGCGCCGCGCACTCTTGGCGCCGCCAGGCGCTCCCTGGCCCACTTTTGCTCGTCCGCGCTGACAATATAGGATAGATGCCGGCCGGCCGATGGCAGGCCGATCGCCTCGGTGAGTGCGAGCTGGTAATCCACGGCATGCCGACTCTGGAAGGCGGGTTCTTCAACGGCGCGCCAGAGCCGCATGTCCAGTGACGGCTTGCCCTGACGGAAGGCAACCACCCGGCGAGCCACGCGCAAGGCATAGGCGACCAGCGGCCGGTCAAAGTTGAAGACAACTGCCAAGTCGTAGCTGCGCCCAGGAAGCCAGCCGCGCAGAGGGGCGACGTTTTTGGTGATGCGCCCCACATGTTGGACGAAGGGCAGGCCCTGCAGAATTTCGAAGCGCTTCGGGTGGGCCAGGCAGGTCAGGCGGGCTCCGGGATAGGCCGCGGCCAGCGCGCGTATCGCGGGAGTGGCCAGCAAGGTATCGCCGATGCGCGAAACCTGGATTACCAAAATATCCTGCACTTCGCTTGCTTCGATGTCCATTGCAAGGCACGCGTCAGAAGGTGTTGGGCGTGCGCCCAAGAGCAAACAGGACGGTGTTCTGCGCCAATGGCAACTGCCTCTTGCCGTCAGCCGGAGCTCGGTCACTGCTCATGGGTTACACGCTCGAAAATACGTTGCATGGCGTCGAGCATGGATTCGCGCGTGTAGCGATCCAGTGCCGTGGCGCGCGCGGCTTCGGCTAGACGCCTGCCCAGCTCCGGATTATCAAGCATGTGTTGGATGGCTTGCGCGAGGGCGGAGCTGCTTTTCGGTGCAACGATCAATGCGCTTTTGTCGTGCTCGACCATCTCGGTAATGCTGCCCACGGGAGTGGTCACGATGGGAACGCCGGCCAGCATGGCCTGGACGATCGCCTGTGGCACGCCTTCGTTGGCATAGGAGGGCAGGCAGAATAGGTCCAAGGCCGGCAACCAGCGTTCCGGGTCGTCGCACTGGCCGAGAAAGCGAACCCGCTCGCCCAATTTCAGGCGCGCCACCATCTCCTTCAGGTAGTCCCGCCGGGGGCCGTCGCCGAGGATCAACAGGCGCCAGTCATGCCCCTTGATCTGGCGACAGGCGTCGATCAGGTGGTGGTGGCCTTTCCAGCTGCGCAGGGTGGCGACGATGCCGACGTAGCGGAGTCCGGGATTGAGCCCTAGCTCCTGCTGCGCGGCCAAGCGATCCCCTGGGCGGAATCGTTGCGGGTCGACGCCGGTGGGGATGGAGGTGATCATTCCGCCCGGATAGCCATTCTCGCGGATCAAGGTCTCGCGTAGGCGTTCCCCGGTGGTAACGATGTGTGTCGTTGCCCTGGTGTAGAGCCAGCGCGAGGCGGCGTTGCGCGGAATCGGCGCGGAGATGTGGCGGGTGCGTACCAGCGGCGGCGGCGCTGAGAGGAAAAGTCGCGCCAGGGCGGTCATCCAGGTATCGGTGGAACTGTGAGTATTGATGACATCAGGACGGCTGCGCGCGATGTGGCGACGCAACGCAAACAAGCTGCGCAGATTCTTCCGGGCGATGGGCAAGGCGACGGCGGGTACGCCGTAGCGCCCCGCCTCGAAAAATATCCGCGCTTCGCGCGGGCAGGCCAAGCTGACTTCGTGGCCGCGCGCGATCAGTCCTTTTGCTTCTTCCAAGATGCGGATTTCCTGCCCGCCCCAGCCGCAAGAGGCTTCGGTATGGAGAATCTTCATGCGGCGCGTTCTTCCACCTTCAACGCGGTCGCTCCATCAGCTCCAGGGCCGCGTCCAGCACGCGCTCGGTCGGGATGATTTCCAGGCAGTCGCTGCGCTTGCTGCCGCCACAGCCGTCGAATCCACAAGGCCGGCAGGAATGATCCGAAGTAATGACCCGGGTCGGCACCTGCCATGGGCCCCATATGTCCGCGCCGCTTGGGCCAAACAACGCGACCACCGGCGTGCCCGCGGCGGCGGCGATGTGCATGGGCGCCGAGTCCATGCCGACGAACAGGCGTGCTCGCGCCTTCAGCGCGGCCAGTTCTTTCCGCGTCAGCTCGCCCGCCAGGCTTGGGGCGGGGAAGGGCACTCGCGCCATATCGTTGGGATCCAGAGTATCGCTTATGCTAAAGGTGGCTAAGGGCGCAAGACGGGTCGCAAATCCAGTCTGAAGTTCCTGGCGAGTATAGCCGCAATGTCTATGCGGTTCAGTGAATTGGTTTGGTTATGATCTGTCGCCGCCCGAGCGCCGCGATGCGACCGACTTCAGCCGCGCTGCTGGTCTCGAGGTGTATCGGGTATTGCCGCAGCAGATGCGCTCCACCGGGTATATTCGGGCACCCGCGCGGCGAGCCCCCGCCGGAGCTGCTCGGCGCCGGGATTGCCCTGCTGCAGCCAGGTCAGGAGGTCCTCGATCCAGCGAGCATCCGGTGCGGAGCGCGAGTTGGCGATGCGCAGCTTGGGATGCGGTGTCGGCAGCGTATGCTCGCCGTCGGCGAGCAGCTCTTCGTACAGCTTTTCGCCGGGCCGCAGGCCTACGAATTCGATGCCGATGTCGCCTTCGGCGTAGTCGGAGAGCCGGATCAGTTCACGCGCCAGGTCGACGATTTTCACCGGCTCGCCCATATCGAGCACGAATATTTCGCCGCCGCTGCCCATGAGGCCCGCCTGCAGCACCAGTTGCGCCGCTTCCGGGATGGACATGAAATAACGCGTGATCTCGGGGTGCGTCACGGTTATCGGTCCGCCGCGCGCGATCTGCGTGCGGAATTTCGGAATCACGCTGCCGGTGCTGCCAAGCACGTTGCCGAAGCGCACCATGACGAACCGCGTCGCGCTCGCCGCCTGCAATCCCTCGCAGACGATTTCTGCAAGCCGCTTGCTCGCGCCCATGACATTGGTCGGGTTGACCGCCTTGTCGGTGGAGACGAGCACGAATTTCTCCACGCCGTGGGCGATCGCGGCCTGGGCCACGCACCAGGTGCCGAGCACGTTGTTCTGGATCGCCTCCCAGGCGTTGTCCTCCTCCATCAGCGGCACATGCTTGTAGGCGGCGGCGTGGAACACGAGTTGCGGCCGTTGCGCAGCGAGCGTCTCGGCCACGCGCGCGGCGTTCTTCACATCGCCGATGACGCAGTTCAATTCGATTGCGGGGTATTGCTCGGCGAATTCCTGCTCCATGCGATAGAGCGCGAACTCATTGTGCTCGTACAGAATTACGCGCGCCGGTGCGAAGCGCGCAATCTGGCGGCATAACTCGGAGCCTATCGACCCGCCGGCGCCGGTGACGAGGACGCTGCGACCGCGAATCCACTCGTGCAGACGGCTCTCGTCGAGCAGTACCGGGTCGCGGCCGAGCAGGTCGTCCAGTTCGATGCTGCGCACTTGCGACACCGTGACCTTGCCACTGACCAGATCCTGATACGAGGGTACGGTCAGGGCTTGTACATTGGCGCGGCGGCAGATTTCCAGCGCACGCCGGCGCGACTGATGCGAAGCCGAGGGCATGGCGATAATGGCGCGCTCTACACCCAGTTTGGGAGCAAGGCCGACCAGGTCCTCCAGCGCACCGAGCACGTTCACGCCCTGGATCTGGCGGCCGCGCTTGTCCGGGTTGTCGTCGAGCAGACCGAGCACGCGCCAGTCGCCGCCGCGCCCCAGATTCTTCAACAGGTCCACGGCGGCATCCCCCGCCCCCAGTATCAGCACCGGCATTCCGGGCGCGCCGAGCACGTTGCGCACGCGGCCTTCCTTCCAAATCCGGTAGCCGAGCCGGCTGCCGCCCAGCATCAGAATCAGTAGAATCGGATCGAGCAGGATCACCGAACGCGGCACCGGCGGCTCCTGATGCGGCAGCATCAGCAGAACCAGGGCGATCATCAAGGTCGACAGGCCCACGGCCACGGCAATGCGCTGCAGGTCGGCGACGCTGGCGTAGCGCCAGATGCCGCGGTACATCCCGGAAGCGAAGAAGACAGCCGCCTGCAGTGGCACCACCCAGAGCATCGCGTCTGCCATGCTGGGGATGATGTATTGCGGTACTTCGGTGTTGAAGCGCAGCCAATACGCGAGATACCATGCCGCGACCGCCGCGACGATATCGTGGGCCAGTGCGGCGGCAGAGCGCGGGTTAAGCGGGCTCATGCAGTTTGCGGGCCATGTGGAAAGCCCATTTTTTGTTAACCAAGGCCGCGAGCGCTAGATAGATTGCCGCCCATAGGGCCAGTGTGAGTTGCTGCGCCAACACCGGCGCCCGCAGCAGCGAACATGCGCAAATGCCGGCTACCGCCATCAGAACGTACTCCGCGAGTGCGGTGCGCTTGTGCCCCAGTCCCATTCTGACCAAACGCTGGTAGTAGTGCTCGCGGTGCGCCCGCCAGAAAGGTTCGCCGCGTGCCGCGCGCTGCGCCAGCGTCAGGGTCGCATCGACAATGAAGGGAGAGAAAGTCAGCAGCGGAAACCACGCCGGCCAATACGCGGCATACCAGCCGTAGACGCCTATCGCGGCCGCAAGAAACCCGAGCGGGATCGAGCCGACGTCGCCCATGAAAATACGGGCCGGATAAAAATTGAACACCAGAAAGGCTGCTGCAGCGGCGCTGACCGAGGCGGCGAACCAGGCGAGGGTTGCGTCCCCGGCGGTCCATGCGGCGACGGCGTAGGCGCCGAAACCGAACAGCGTCATGCCGCCCGCAAGCCCATCCGCGCCATCCATGAAATTGTAGAGGTTGGTGCTCCAGACGATGGCGAGCACCAGCAGCGCCGCCAGCGGCAGCGGCAAATCCGGCATCTGGTAATAGACCAAACCCAGCGCGGCGAGCAAATGCGTCGCCAGCCGGAGCAGTAGCGGCAGGCTGCGCCAGTCATCTGCAAACGAAACCAGCGCCAGCGCCCCGCTCAGGCTGAGCCAGGTGCCGACGCCGTAGAAGAACAGCGGACCGGTCAGCGCAATCGCACAGACCATGGCGAGCCCGCCGGAGCGCGACATGGGCGCATCATGCAGCGAGCGCGCGTTGGGCAGATCTTTGGGCAGGGATTGGCTGCGCACGAGCACGAACAGCAGCGCGAGGCAGACGGCTGCCGCGAGCGGCGGGGCAAAATACATGTGGTTGCCGATACTCACCGATGAAATTCTACAGTCTGCCCCGCGCGTTCGTTATGCGCTTTGGCTGTGAGGACGAGTCCTTGTTCCGGATCGTGAGCGGGGCGCCAGCCGATTTCGTCCGCGATCCTGGAAGTGTCGATTTGGAGCGAGCCGACCAGGCGCCCGATCGCATCGCCTTGGCCGGTGCATGCGCCTGCCAAGCGCAGCAGGGATGGCGGAAAAGGCAGCAGTCGCGGCGTCTTGCCCAGGCCGCGCGCCAGTACCCGTATCAGTTGCGGCGTCGACATGTCCTGCGCATCGCTCACCAGATAGAGCCCTCCTGGCGCGGGATGGCGCATCACCGCCAGCGTTGCATCGATCAGGTTGTCGACATAAACGAGGCTGCGACGGTTGACGACCGAGGCGAACGGCAAAGGGAAGCCGCGCTCGATCCAGCCGAGCAGCCGCGAGAGATTGCCCTTGACGCCGGGTCCGTAGATCAGCGGCGGCCGCAACACGGTCACGGCCAGCCCGGTTTCTGCCGCAATCCGGCTCAAGGCCTGCTCCGCCTCCCATTTCGAGCGGCCGTAAGCGTCCAGCGGGGCGGGCGCATCGCCTTCGCGGAAAGGCGCGTCGACGGTCGCTTCGCCATTCACCTTGATCGAACTCATATAGATCAGGCGCTTCACTCCTGCGCCCGCCGCCGCGCGGGCCAAACGCTCGCTGCCGGCGACGTTGACCTGCCGGTATTCGGCGAGCGGGTCGGACGCGCGGTCGCGCATCACGTGGGCGCGCGCCGCGAGGTGCACGACCCTGTCCACCCCGGCGAGCGCCGTGCGCCAGTCGGTATCCGCGCCGATATCGCCGACCCGTACGACCTCGACGGCGGGCGCGAATGCCGCCAGCGCTGCACTCTCGCGCCGCACCGCGGCCGTGACCCTATGGCCGGCGGCAGCGAGGCGCGCGCACAGGCGCAGGCCGACAAAGCCGCCGGCGCCGGTCACCAGAATCGATGGAAGCGGCGCGTTCATCGTCCGTGTGTCGCGAGCAGCTCGCGATAGTGTGCGAGCAGCGCGGCCGTCAGTTGCGCTTGCGCAAAGTCGCGCTGCGCCCGCTCTCTGGCGCGCTGCCCCATGCGCCTGCGCAAGTCTGCGTCGCCGGCCAGCGTACGCATGCATCGAGTGAGTTGCTCGATGTCGCCGGCGTCGAACAGGATGCCGGTTTCGCCTTCGACGATGGCGTCGGTGATGCCGTAAATTCTCGAGCCTATTGCCGGCACGCCGGCGGCTGCGGCCTCGATGATAGTCACCGGGAACCCTTCGCGATAGCTGGGCAGGCACAGCAGGTCGCTAGCGCTCATATAGCGCTCGGGCACGGCACTCAGGCCGGCGATATGCACGCGGGTGCGGTAGCCGGCGCAGGCTTGCTCGATCTCCGGCAGCAGTCCTTCCTCGTCCGGACCGACGATGAGCAGCCGGCAAGCAGGATCCTCGCGCGCGAGCGCGGCAAATGCGCGGGCCAGGTCGAGCACGCCCTTATCGCGTTTGAGCCGCCCGATGAACAGAAACACCGGCGCATCGGCGGGAATGCCGAGTTCGGCGCGCAGCGCGGCGCGCGCACCGGCATCGGGCTTGAAACGCTCGCAGTCCACACCGGCGATGGAGCCATGCTTCAGCACCCGGGACTTTGCCGCCGGGATCAGGCCGGCGGCGATCAGGAACTCGCGCTCCGAAGCGCTGACCACGAGCAGGTCGGTGGCGAGCCGCGCCACCAGCCGGTCCAGGTTTTTCAGCAGCCAGCGCAGCGCGCCGCGACGCGTCACCCAGACTTCGCCCTGGAACGTGTGCAGGCGCGCCGGCACGCCGGCCAGCCAGGCGGCAAGCATGCCGAGCAGTCCGGCCTTGGGGGTCAGGGTGTGGACCAAATGATAGCGTTCCGCGCGAAAATGGCGCCACAGGCCGAAGAACGCGCGCAAATCGGCGAGCGGCGCGATATCGCGTTCGAGCCGTAGCGAGACGATGCGACAGGGCAGCAGCGCGGCAAGTTCGGGCGCATCGTCCTTGACGATCAGCGTGACCTCGAAAGAGCGCGCCAGGGTGCGTATATGCTCGAGCAGAAACCAGCGCACTACCAGCGTGCTGGTGACGACCAAGGCGACGCGCGCGGGTTTGTCGGTGCCGGATTGCGGGGTTTGCGGCGGATGCGATCGCATGGTCAGGAAGTCGCGCCGCGCACCGCTTTGGCTGCCGCGGCGCAGGCGGGCTCGCGGCCATGCGGCAGCTGCAGTTCGTCCAGCCGTCGATAGAGCGAGCCGCGCAATGCGTTCCAGGTCTGCTCGATTTCGGGCAAAATAGTGCCGCCGCGACGATCGCGCCAGCGGCGCCCGGCCGTCGTGGCAAACAGCAGGTCGCGCGGCAGCTTGAGCCCCGTCGCCAGTAGCGCGAGTACGAGATTGCGCCACTGGCGGCGCTGCGCGAATCGGGCAGTTTGCGCGGCCAGAAGACTGCGGCGGGACAACAATATCTTGGACGGAGCAATTCGCCCCATGCGATATCCCATCAGGATCTCGTCCAGGACGGCGAAGCGGCTGTCCGGATAGGCGCGCAACAGCAGCTCCTGATCCTCGGCGCGCACTGCTTCCGGGATTCGATAGCGATATTTGCGGAACCAGTCGGCGCGACCCATCCAGCTCGGGTGCACCAGGTAAAAGCCGTTCCAGGGCCGCTCGCACAGCGCCTCGTGGCTCGAACGGTGCGGAAACAGCCCTGTCGCGGCCCCACTGTCGTCGAAAATCAGGGCGCGGCAGCCCACCAGATCCAGCGTACGCTCGGCGTCGAGCTGCGCGACCTGGCGCGCGAACCGGTCCGGGAAGCACACGTCGTCCGCATCCATGCGGGCGATACACCGCCCGGTCGCCGCATCTATGCCCTGATTGAGCCGGGCGGCCAAACCCTTCCGCATGCCATCGCGCAGCAGCCGCACGCGCGGATCGGCGAAGGCGAGCGCGATGTCGGGCGAAGTGTCGACCGACCCATCGTCGAGCACCAGCAA